>PLDO01000269.1 GCA_003136215.1 Bryobacterales bacterium | reverse complement strand
GCGGAGTACCACTGCATCCAGTCCTTGTGGCCGGGGAAGGTCTCACAGAGCCGCGCCAGGGCGACGATGGGAAGCTGTTCCTGACCCACATGGAACCGCTGGAAGAGAATCTCTTTGGCAGGGCTGGCGTAGAAGAATCCCGTCAGGGGAAGCTTCCAGTCGTGAAGTTTGCGCTGCTGGGACGCCAGCACCACCTGCCCCATTTCGAAGGCCTTGTCGGCGTACCGCTTTTCCCCGGTAGCCTTGTACAACTCGATGGATGCCTGCACCGCGAACGCCGCGCGTTCCACTTCGTCCTTGGCGCCGTAGATGGGCTCGAACGGGGGCGCGGTAGCAACGTCTCTGACGGCGAAATCCCAATCTTCCTTCGCCACTCGAAGACTGCGGGCAGCCAGTTCCGGGTCGGATTGCTTCAGCACGCGATAGGCGAGCGCCTCCACGGCGGTGTCGCGGAAATTCACTTCGGGATCGTTCTGCGCCTGGCCGACTTTATCGTCGGAATCGCCCATGATGCCGTTCGACCAGTAGCCGATCAACAGGCCGCCGATGCGGTAGCCGTCGCCGAATCGCGTCTTGATCAGCCAGTCCAGGCCCCATTTGGCCTCATCGATCAGGCGCCGGGTGAGGACCGGATCCTCGCCCTGCAGCTGGAGCGACTCAGCGAACGTCAGCAGGCCGTATGTGATCTCGGGTGTGTGGTTGGTGGGCGAGAGGTCTCCGGCATCGTGCCATCCGCCGTTCACGACGATGCGCTTATCGCCATGAACGGTGTAGCAATCGCGATGGCATATGCCGTGGACTCCGGGGATCTCCATGCCGCAGCGTTCGCTGTAGAAGAAATTGATGGCCTTCCAGATGCTGCTGCGCCAGGCGTCGTCGGCGATGCGGAAGGGACGGGTCACGGTATCGCCGGCGCGGATGACATAGGTGCCGGGCTCGCGGATCTCGGAAAAATCGAGCGTCTGATATGCCCCGAGTTCGGTCTGCGCGCGCCGGACGGGCTTGGAGAGGACGACATCGCCCGTCTCCTGGCGAACCAGTTGGAACTCGGCGGCCGCCAGATCGCTCGCAATGGCGGATTTCGGCGAGCCGGGGGTGTATCCGCTGTGGCTGAATGCGATCTTGCCGGGCGCTACGTTCCAGCCTTCGGTGTGGTCCGCCACAACACGCTCCAACTCAAGCTGGTCGAAGTAGAAGACTGTACTGTCGCCGGGGTCGGGCAGCATCTTGGGTTGGGTATATTGCAGGTCGATTGCGGTGACCTTGTCGCGGGCGATGGGCTCGATCTCCCAGACCACGTGGTTCCAGGCATGGTTGTTCAGAAGCACCGACTCGTCTCTGCCTTCGTTCTGACGGTCCGGGACCTTCTGCTTTCCGTCGTTGTGCATGGTCACGGCGAAAGAGATGAACCGGGTGCCGACGATGTCGGGATAGATCCACACCGAGATGCGGTTGAAGGCGCTCCAGTCTTCACCGGGAAACGCGCGGCTGGCGCTCATATGACCCTGGTCGGGACGCCTGGCTCCCGGAGTCGGATCGGGCGGGGGGACGATGGAACGAACCTGCAGCGAATGCGCGCCCTGGTGGGTGCGTGCGTCCGACAGAGTCATCTCTCCCTGACCACGGAAGGTCCAGTTGGAGAGATCCTCCATGCCGTCCAGCAGACGCGAAGCCAGCACTTTTTTGGCCAACCAGCGATAGTTTGCGCCGTCCTCGTTGTGCGCCTGCATGGGCATGGACGGGGGTTCCTGGGCGCGGAGTGCCGCCCCGGTATTCAGAAGTGCGATAGCCGAGATGAGAAAGAAAGATATTCGACGCATAGATTCTCCGTAGGGCTGCCAGGACCGGCAGCAAGTCAATGTTCCCAGGCGGCCCCCAGGACTTCTTTTCGCAACGAAAGGTCGTCGTCCGGCACCACGACCGCTACCCAGGCAGTGTCAGCCGAAGCGATTCGCACCCGCCATTCCACGGTGCTCGCAACTCCGGACCGCAGGGTCAATTCCCTCTCGGCGCCACCGGCCGTCAGATTGTCCGTGCGAAGGGCGAAACGGTGGCTTCCGCTGCCCCGCGCGCTCACCTTGATGGTCACTTCCCCGGTACTGGATGAGCTGCTGGATACCGCGAAGTCCACCCCACGGCCAGGCCGAAGATCCAGTTCGTAGGACGCGCCCGGCAGGAAAGTCCGCGTCTGTTCCTCCCCTTTGCACCGTACGCGGTATTTCCCTTCCGGCAGCATGGCCCGGAACCGCCCATTGGCCAACCCCGGCGTGACCTCAATGCGCTGCCCGTAGGCAGTGTCCTGGAAGTCGACTGTGGAGCCTGCCTGTCCCTCGACCATGGCCGGACCGGCCAGGTCCCGCATCAGCCAGATCCAACGGCCCACGGGGTGATTCCAAACCTCTTTGTAAGTCGCGTACGTGTGGATAGGCCAGTACGGCACATCGCTGTCGCCGCGCGTCTGTATGCCTACCGGGAGCCCCCCCACCAAGTTGCCGGAAGAAGACGAGGCATAGGGCGGGAAGTCGTACCCTTCGCCCCACATGGTGCTCTGCGCGAACGGATTGCGGCCGATCACCCACTCCAGTTGCCGCTGCGCAAGCTGCGCCGATTCCAGGTCGCCGCGCAGGTGCGCGGTCTGCGCAAGCGCCAGGGTCTGCGACAGAACGGTGCCGAAGTGCCCGCGGTATAAATCGTCCGTCGCCGGAAACACCCGCAGGTAATGCCCCGCCCCGAGTGGGATGCCGTTGAGTACCTGCTTCCGAAACGATTCCCGTATCCTCTCGGGCACGTTCAGGTACTCGTCGTCCTGGTAGATTGAGGCGGGCAGCACGCCGTACGGCTCGGTATACTTCGCCATGGCTTTCAAGTACTCCGAATGCAGCGCCACCGCGGAATACCACTTCATCCAGTCGGGATGATTCGGGAACGCTTCGCAAAGCTCGCGCAGGGCGACGTCGGGCCCCTGCTCCCGGCCACGATGAACGTAATGCACCACGTGGTCTTTGGCGGGGCTTGCGAAGAAGAATCCGGTGAGCGGAATGTCCCAGGCGGGCCGCTTCCGCTGCTGCGACTCAAGGATCATGCGGCCGAGTTCGGCGGCTTTGTCCGCATAACGCTGTTCGCCCGTGGCGCGCCACAGATTGACCGAAGCCAGCACCCCGGTGGATGCGACCTCGTGCACCACGTTCTCCGAATCGAACGTTACGCGCCATATATCCTGGAACGATTTGGCACCGGTCCACGGCATCTCGCGGCCGGCCATCCCGGCCACGGCGAAGCGCCAGTCCGCTTCGGCCATCTTGAGGGAATACGCCGCGAGCCGGGGATCGCGATCTTTCAGCACACGGGACGCGAGGGCTTCGACGGCGGAGGCGGCAAAATTCTCCATGGGGATGTTGCGGGCCTGGGGGATGGTGGGGTCGTCGAAGTCCCCGACGATTCCGTCGGTCTTGCGGCCGTTCACGGAACCTGCGTTGCGGTATCCGTCGCCAAAGCTGGTCTTAAGAACATAGGCCAGCCCCCACTCCGCTTCTTCCAATACCCGCTCGTACAACTCGGGGTCTTCACCTCTGGCGTTTAACCGCTCCGCCAGGCTGAACATGGCGTACGCGTTCTCGGCAGTTTGCTTGGCGCTCTGCGTGAGATCGCCGGCATCATGCCATCCGCCGTTGATGGTGATCCGCTTGTCGCCGTGCGCTACCTGCCAGTCCCGGTGGCACACGCCGTGTACTCCCGGAATCGCCATTCCGCAGCGCTCGGTATAAAAGAAATTGAGGGCCTTCCAGATGGTTTGCCGCCACACGTTGGGATCGATGCGGAAGGGACGCGTCACGGTTCCGCCGGCTTGCAAAACGTACGAACCCGCTTGCCGGACCTCCGAGAAGTCCATCACCTGGAACGCGCCCATCTGCGTCTTTACTGTGTCAATGGGCTTGGACAGGACCGCCTGCCCGGTCGCCTGGTCGATCAACCGAAACTCCCGGGCGTTCAAGCCGCTGGCGATGGCGCTCTTCGTCGCGCCGGCTTGATAGCCGGTGTGGCTGTACGAGATTCGTCCCGGCCATACGCTCCAGCCCTCGATGTAGTCGGGCTCCACGCGCTCTAATTCCAGGCGGTCAAGGTCGAATGTGACGCTGTCCGCCTCCTCCGGCTCGTTGCCGTTCATGGCGCGCGTAATTTCCAGGCTGGTCACCTTGTCCCGCGGCGCCATGTTGTCGATTTCCCCGACCACGTGGTTCCACTCGTGGTTCCTCAGGATGGTGGAACCGCTCGCCGACCCTAAAGCCGCGGCCAACTTCTCGGCGGTGAGACGGACGGAAACCGTGATGACGTAAGTGCCGGGGCAATCCGGATAGATCCACAGCGAGAGGCGGTTGAAGTTGCGCCAGTCCTCGCCGTCGAAGCGCCGCCGGACTCCGGCGCTACCCCACCCTCGTCCGGTGTCCGGACCCGGTATGTTGAGTTTGGTGGGCGTGCGCAGGCGGAGCGACTGGCCTCCGCTGCGCGACCTCTCCCGGGTAAGCGTCATCTCGGCGTTAATGGCGGTCCACTTGTCCAGACTTTTCATCTCGTCCAGGACGCGACTTTCCAGGACATCCTTGTTGAGCCACCGGTAAGGAGCGGAGTCCTGGAAATTCGCCGTCATGGGCGCGCGTTCACCTGCGAGCGAGAGGGTTCCGAACGTCAGTGCCAGCGTGAAGAGTCTCATTGCTCCCAAGCAGCGCCCGTTAGTTCCTTCCGCTGCGCCAGATCGTCGTCCGGAACCACCACCGCCACCCAAGGGGTGTCTGGCGAAGCGATTCGCGCCCGCCATTCCAGGGTGCCCGCAACTCCAGGCCGCAGGGTCACTTCCTTGTCGGCGCCACTGAGGGTCAAATTATCCACGCGAAGGGCGAACCGGTGAGCACCGCTACCCCGCGCAGTCAATCTGATGGTCACTTCTCCCGACCCGGAGGTATCCTTGGAAACCTCAAAGCCCCACGCCCGGCCAGGGCGAAGGTCCAGATTATATGTCCCACCCGGCAGGAAGATCTGAGTCTGTTCCGCCCCGCCGGACCGCACGATATACTTACCCTCCGGTAATGCAATCCGGAAGCGGCCAGTGACCAGATTCGGCTTGACTTCGATCAGCTGCCCGGAGGTTGCTTCCTTGAACTCAATGGCAGAGGCCGCCTGTCCCTCGACCACAGCCGGGCCGGCAAGGTCCCGCATCAGCCAGATCCAACGGCCCATGGGGTGTACCCAAATCTCTTTGTAGGTCGCGCTGCCTCCTCGGATGGGCCAGTAGGGCACGTCGGCGTCGCCGCGGGTCTGTATTCCCACCGGAATCCCTCCCACCATGTCACCGGAAGAACCCGTTTGCAAGGGCGTGAAGTCGTACCCTTCACCCCACATCATGCTTTGCGCGAAAGGATTGCGACCGATCACCCACTCCAACTGCTGCTGGGAAAGCTGCGCCGCCTCCAGGTCCCCACGCAGATGAGCGGCGCCGGCGAGCGCCTGGGTCTGGGGAAGAACGGTGCCGAAGTCACCCCGATAACTCAACCACACCGGAAACAGCCGCAGGTAATTTCCCGCCCCGAGGGGGACGCCGTTGAGCACCTGCTTCTGAAACGTGTCGCGCACGGTCTCGGGCACTATCTTGTACTCGTCGTCCCTGTAGATCGAGGCGGGCAGCACCCCGTAGGGCTCCGTGTATTTCGCCATGCCCTTCAGGTACTCCGAATGCAGAACCACTGAGGAATACCACTTCATCCAGTCGGGATGATTGGGGAACGCCTGGCAAAGCGCGCTCATGGCGAGGACCGGGCCTTGCTCGTGCCCCTGGTGGACGTAATGCACGACGCGGTCTTTGGCGGGGCTGGCGTAGAAGAAGCCAGTGAAGGGAATGTTCCAGTTGGGCCGCTTCCGTTGCTGCGAATCCAGAATGATTCGCGCCAGTTCGGCCGCTTTATCGGCATAGCGCTGATCCCCCGTGGCCCGCCACAAGTCCACCGAAGCCAGCACGCCCGTGGCTGCGGCCTCGTGGGGCACATTCTCGGAGTCGAACGGGACGCGAAACAGCTCCTGGAGATTCTTGGCGCCAGTCCATGGCGTGGCAGGATCGGCCATCCCCGCCACCGCGAACCGCCAGTCCGCTTCCGCCATTCTCAAACAATATGCCGCCAGCCGGGGATCCCGCTCCCTCAGCACCCGGTAGGCAATCGCTTCCGCGGCCGAGGCCAGGAAATTGTTCTGGGGTACGTTGCGGGCCTGCACGGTTATGTCATCGAAGTCGCCGATGATGCCGTTCGTCTTGCGGCTGCTTACGGAACCCGAGTTGCGGTATCCGTCGCCAAAGCTCGTCCTCAAAACCCAATCCAGCCCCCACTTGGCCTCTTCCAACACCCGCTCATACAATTCAGCATCTTCACCGCTGGCCTGTAGCCGCTCCGCCAGGCTGAACATGCCATAGGTGATCTCGCCGGTCTTGCTCAAGCCCTGAGTCAGATCGCCGGCATCATGCCATCCTCCGTTGATGACGATCCGCTTGCCGTCGTGAATCACCTGCCAGTCGCGGTGGCAGACGCCATGGACTCCCGGAATGGCGAAGCCGCAGCGTTGGACATAAAAGGCGTTGAGGGCCTTGAAGATAGTCTGGCGCCACACGTTGGGGTCGATGCGGAACGGATGGGTGGCCTTCTCGCCGGCTTCCAGAGCGTACGAACCCGCTTGCCGAATCTCCGAGAAGTCCATCACCTGGAAGGTTCCCAGATTCGTCTTGACCGTTTGAACGGGCTTGGTGAGCACCGTCACCCCATTCGCCTGGTCGACCAACCGGAACTCCTTGGCGCTCAAACCAGTGGCGATGGCCGTCTTCATCGCACCGGATTGGTAGCCTGTCTGGCTGTAAGAGATTCGCCCAGGCCACACCGCCCACCCCTCTACATACTCCTCGTCCACATCCACGCGTTCCAACTCCAAATGGTCCAGGTCGAAGATGAGGGTATCCTCCTCCTCCGGTTCGTTACCACCTATCGCGTGGGAGATCGACACGCCCGTCACGTTGTTCCTGGGCATATCCCTGAGGTCCAGGTACACGTGGTTCCACTCGTGGTTTTTCAGGAACGGGTCGTCATCATCCATGACCACGGAACCGCCCGCATGCCCGGCAACCGCAGCCCGTCTCCCGTTGCCGTCGCCGTTGCGAAGGCCGATGCTCAGGTTGATCAGATAGGTGCCGGGGCAATCCGTATAGACCCACAACGAAAGCCGGTTGAACTTGCTCCAATCCTCGCCATCGAAGCGTCGTGTGACGCTCGCGCTGCCCCACCCTCGTCCACTGGCCGGGCCAGGCCGATCCAGCCTGGTAGGCAACCAGACCCGGAGCGAGTGGCTTCCGTCGCGCGACCTCTCCTGGGTAAGCGCCATCCTGGCGATCGACAGCTCCTCCGATGGAGTTGCTTGAGAAGCAACCCGGGCGTCCAATACCGCCGCGGACGAGGCGCGTGTGGAAACGCTCCAGTTGGCCAGGCTTTCCATGTCGTCCAACAGGCGGCTTTCCAGCACCCTGTGATTGAGCCATCGGTATGAGGCGGAATCCTGGAACTGCACCTCCATGGGCTGACGTTCGCCGGCCAGCAAGGGAATCCCACAAATCAGCACAACGGTCCAAAGTCTCATTACGTTTCTCCTGCCAGCTCAAAAACAATTCTGTATGTCCCAAAAGACTGCAAGAGGCCCCCGCAGAGAAAACTGCCGGGGCCCCTTGCTTTTTCTCGGTCATCGTAACAGAGACCGGCGCAGAGCCGGCGCTCCACTCAGAAGGTGAGTTTCAGCGCCATTTCTATGTCGCGCGGCGTATTGGTCTGGCTCGTTACCGTGCCAAACGAGGCGCTGCCAAACGACATGCCCGGGCCGCCGAACTGCGGATGGTTGAAGAAGTTCAGCGTCTGGAGGATGTACTGCAGACGCATGCCTTCCCGAATTACGGAAAGCGGAAATTCTTTGGACACCGACACATTCGCGTTGCGCATGCCCGGGGTACGGACCCAGGGCAAGGTCCGCGGGGCGGTGCCAATGGCATATGGCGTGGGCTTGCTGAAGCAAGCCGAGTCGGCGAAATACTGGCTCATCCAATTCGAGCCGGTATTTCTCGAGGGCGTGCAGACCAGATTCGGACGCTGGGAGCCGTAGGTCGGTATGCTCTGCCCGCCGTTCAGGCCCGGCGACAGCGGCCGGCCGCTGTCGA
Source organism: Bryobacterales bacterium (assembly GCA_003136215.1). Taxonomy (GTDB): domain Bacteria; phylum Acidobacteriota; class Terriglobia; order Bryobacterales; family Bryobacteraceae; genus Solibacter. The sequence continues at coordinate 6,870 of PLDO01000269.1, read as the reverse complement.
AGCTCCAGATCCCATTGATCCCCCAGCCGCCGAAGAAGGCGTTCAGCACGGGATTCCAGTCGTTGCCCAGCTTCCTTCCGCGACCGAACGGCAGTTGGTACACGTGGCTGACCTGGAGGACGTGGGTCATGTCGTACAACGATACGGAATACTCCAGCCGGCGATTGTTGGGATCCTGCAACGAACTCCCACCGGTATTCCAGGAGTTTGAGCTTACCGACGCATCGTCAAGAGCCTTCGAGAACACGTACGTAACCAGCAACTGTAATCCGGCGTGGAACTTTTTCTCGACCCTCATCTGCAATCCCTGGTAGAGCGAGTTGCCCCACGGCGGAGCATCGCCGGCGAAGCCGGTGTACTGCGGGTACGGAGTCTGCAAGCGGTACGCCGCAATCGTAGGCCCCGCGAGCGAACTGGTGGTATTCGTGATTTGTCCGTAGAACGGGTTCGCGATCATCGTGTTAAGTGCCGTGATCTGGGCCGCTGAATACTGTGCGTATTGCGGTCCCAGATAATCCAGGCTCGTGTTTCCCCCAAAGTACAGATGCGTGCCTTTCTTCCCTGTATACCCGGCGTCAACCAGTATGTGCCCGGGGAATTCCCGCTGGATATCCAAGCTCCAACTTTGTTCGTATGGGTTCGCGTTTTTGCTGGGGATCGTACCGTTGGGGGAGAAGCCGATATCGTTCAACATTCCGAGCGAACTTCCCAGCGGCAGCAGCGGCCCCGTACCGGGGAACATATCGTCTATCCGTCCCCACGGAGTTGCGCCGTCGCTGTTCAAGGTCGTGATCTCTGAGGTGCTCCTGCTCCACGCACCGCCTCCCACTCCTCCCCCTGTAACGGAGCTGATACTGGGCTCGAAGTAGATACCGTATCCGCCGCGAACTACCATCTTGGGGCGGGCCTGCCATGCAAATCCGATTCGCGGCTGCAGATCGCCGAAATATGTCTGGTACGGCGTGCGATTATTGGGAGTCGCAAAGATCTCGGCCCCGTGCAGCGTTGGCACGCCGGCAACCTGGAACTGGGAAGTGATGGTGGGGTCCAGCGTGTACATCCGGTTGTAGCGCTCCGTCCGCGGCACGGTCACGTCGTAGCGGAACCCAAAATTTATAGTCAGGTTGCGCAGGGCTTTCCAGTTATCCTGAACGAAGCCGCCCCATTGAAAGTTCTGGGTGCTGAACGCGCCATTAATCTGATAACTCCCGCTGCCGGGCCAACCGATGAGGGCGCTTGCCCACGCATCGCCGCCCGTGCTGCTGCCACTGGAGGTTTGGGCCGTCTGACTGAAACCGAAGCTGAAAGTGCCGCCGGGGTTGGCCGGCGAATACCAGTTGATGCGATGCATGCGCGTCTCACCGCCGACCTTCAGCTCGTGAGAACCCTTCACCCAACTCAGGGTTGCCAGCCCCTGGTGCGTGTCTTGCCCCCGCCTGATAATCGCCGAACCCTGCGTGCCGACCGATATACCGGCCGAGCCGCTCGAGTAAGGGCTGCCCGCGGTCACCGCCGGAAACTGATCTACACCGGCGGCCTTCATATAACTCGGTAATCCGAGTGTGCCCACCGGATCCACGCCCGGGTAATTGCCCATGTGGCCCGCCTCGTACTCCCACCACCGGTTGAAACCATACGACGCCGTCAAGAGTAGCGTCGGGCTGAATGTGTGATTTACATTCAAACCGCCAAGATACAAGTGGTTGTCGTCGAGGCCATTGTTAATTGTGTCAGACTCGTTCCCGAAGGCGTTCAAGTTCTGATGATTTTGGAGTTGCCGGGTGAACTTGCCGCTCAAGAGCGTCGCTTCGCTGAAACGATGGTCGATCTTGACATCCCAGTCATCGAACATCCTTGGGGCACTTCCGGATGCGAGAAAGTTATTATAGTATTGGTAGCTGCCGGTTCCCACATTCAGATTCGGCAGCGGCATATACGCTATCTCCTTGGCCGCCACCGGACTGATGAGGTTTCCCACTTTGGCCGCCAGCTGGTATCCCGTCCCATTGAGGTTCGGATTGCCCGGGCTCATGTACGTGGCCAGATTATTGAACGGTATGTAGGCAGACCTCACCGCTCCGCCCGCGGAGGCGCTATACACGCCCGAGTAGGGATCCCAGAGCTGGCCGCCCGCCTTCGAGCACTTGCCGGCGGAATCGAACGTGCCGCCCTGGTAGCCGCAGACTTCCGCGAAGTTACCCGTACGCTCCGCCGCGCTCGGAACACCGAAGGTGGTAGTCGTCATGCTCCGCTGGCGTAATCCGTCGTAGTCAAAGAAGAAGAAGGTCTTGTTTCGCTGGATGGGGCCGCTAACGGTGCCTCCGAAGTTGTTCCGGCGAAGAGGCGCGATCGTCTTACCGGCCATATTATTAAAGAAATTATTCGAGTCGAGCTTGGAGTTCCGCAAGTACTCGTAGGCGCTGCCGTGGAAGGCATTGCTTCCGGAGCGCATCACCATGTTGACGACGGTAGCTCCGGTAAAGCCAAACTCCGCGCTGAAATTCGAAGTCTGGACCTTAAACTCCTCTATCGCGTCCGGCGAAGGCAAAGCCGACATGACCAGGAGGCCGCCATTCTGTTCGTAATTGGTACTCGAGACGCCATCGATCAGAACGTCGTTGGTCCAGGCCCGCCCACCGTTCACGGAAAAGTCATTGGCGCCTTGGCCGGTCTGCTGATTGGATTCGTATGCGGACACCAGACCCGACGTCAGATAAGACAGCGCCATGGTGTTGCGGCCCAGTACCGGCAGATCGTTCATGAATTGTCGATTCAGCACCTGGCCCGTCGCCGCGTCCTCGGTCGCCAGTAACGTCGCTTCGCCAGTAATGGTGATCGCCTCGGTAGAGGTACTCACGGGCAAGGAAAAATTGACGGTCTCGTTGTCGCCGACGCTGATCTCAATGCCAGTTCGTGTCTGAATCTGAAAGCCTTGGGCATTCACCGTCATCTTGTAGGTGGACGGGGGGACGCTGCGGAGCAGGTAGCGTCCTGAATTATCGGTTACGACGTGGAAAACAAATCCCTTCGCCTGATCCTCCACGGTGACTTGCGCCCCCGGAATCATGGCGTTGGACGGGTCGCTGATAACACCGGTGATCGACCCCGAGTATAGTTGTGCCGAGGCCACGTTGATGCTGAGACAGATCGCCAGCGCGATCAGCCAAACCTTAATGCACGTTCTCATAGTTGAACCCTCCCTTTCTGGGCTCGAAGCGGCCGGAACATCCAGTGAATCTTTCGTACCTTGATGCCAAGATACGGACCGCCTGAAGCCGACGTCTTCGCTTCGCTGCTTGGAAGCCTTGGAATGTATAGCCAATGCGAACTTGGGTTCGGGACCGAACCGCGTTGTTTGTCAGCGCCCACAGGCGACGAACAACGGTACGCACGTAGACTACACCTCCGACTGGATCAAGAATAAGCGGGGATATAAGCTTTGTCAAGGTAAAAAGAGTAAAGTGTCCCACTTATCGTAAGTTCGTATCGGAAGTTAACGATCCCATAGGAATAACGTGGTTCGAGACAGCTTCCGGAGTGCGGACACATGTTGTTCGTCTTATATCTCTTTTACCGCCGGACGGCGCCGGCGATGCGTTTCTTCAGCTACATCCTGACCTGCTGTGGCGTCACTTACATAGGTTAGTGCAGGCGCGGAACTGTGACACCACCATCCGATCGCATGTAACATGCTCCCGTATCTCTCCGCATCCTGTGCGCACCCTTGTTTGTACGACGACATGAAGGGTGGCCGCTCATGTCTCCGGACTAATCGTCTATATCCTTATCCAAGCCGGCCGGCGGGATCATCGTGACGCGCGGGATGGGCGCGACTTACTGAGCAGCCGGTCCATTCCCCGATCCTGTAAAGCGGAGCCGGCCTGCCGGTTTGCCGAGGGCGGCAAAATCGAAGCGGGCCTCGTTTACCGGTGTGCCCACAACCTCGATGCGCTTGAGGTCACGAGTTCCCAGGCCCGCGTCTTCCGCCAGGCGCAGCATGTTGTCGGACGTCAGGAACGGAAAGGTGCCACGGTCGGCCATGGGATCGAAACCCATGACGGACAGGCCGACGGCATCGGTGTTCACCGGATTCAAGCCGGCCAGAAGCACACCGGGGTGAACGGGGGACATGGGCTCGGGAGCCCAAGGGCCCTCGCCTCCCGACATCGTCTTAATTCCGTCGACAATGGCCAGATCGACCGGACGAGCGGCAATCAGGTCTACCACCGCCCGCGGCACCCGATAGCCTGCTTGCCGCGGCGTCGTAGGGTCTTTCTCGGGGAGCGCACTTTTCGGCGGTTGCCGGCCGCCCCCGTGCAGCAGTCCGCGGCCCCCTTTGGGTTCTTCGTTCGGCTCGTCGCCGCCGCCGACTCCGTAGATCGAGCACGGTGTGATGCCGAAGCAGTTCTTCATGGAGAGGGTAAAACCTGTTGTCTCGTGCTCTTTCATTTTCGTCAGGCTGACGAATACGTCGCAGTCCTCGTAAGAGTGGTTTAGGTCGTATCCGGGGAACAGGAGGCCGCCAAACGGCACCATGAGGCGTGAGTACTTCTTCCCTCGTCCCAGATAATTGGTATTCTCAAACTCTACGTTTGCCGCGGCATGCAGAATGTCGCGAGGCTGAATATTGGCCAGCAGGAGAGACTCCTCCACCGGGCTTGCCGACGACCAGGGGCTTTCGAGCACGCGGATCCGGCGGGCGCCGGCTCTGTCCATCAGGTGCAGAGTGGCCGCAATCATGTTCGGATGGGTGTAGTGCGTATCTCCCAAAGGCAAATACTTCAGCCGGTAACCGGGCGCGCCTGTCATATTGATCTTGACGGCGACGGTTTTCCCTTTGACTATGCGACCCAGACCGCCGAGCAGATCAAATAACTTGTTCAGCGTGGGGACCAGTTCGCCCGGATCGTAAGTCTTACACCGGGTGATTGCCACAGGCGCAGCGGTTGCGCGTGCCGCGCGCAGTAGAGACGATTGCGCGACATAACCGGCAGCCGCAGCCGACGCACCCTTCAATATCCATTCTCTACGTGTCTGACGCTCCCGCATACATATCCCTCCCGGACGAATTCTCCGAATCAGGCCTCGAGTTCCACCGCCGCATACTCCGAAACAGCAGGCAGGCGCAATTCTACACCATCCTCCGTGTGTTCCATTTCCACCGGCCGGGAGGTTGTCTGGTCCAGTGTCCATAGTTGGGCCGCGCGATACCGCCCGCTGATCCAGACCGTGATTTCGTTTCCCCGGCCGCCGCGTTGCAGGTTTGGCCCATGCTCCGAATAGAAGAGAATTTGCGCGAGCGCCCGTTTGCGATCGGGTGTTCCGGTCAGATACGGCCCAACTGCCCCCCCATTCCAGGAGCGTATAAGATCGTACCGGTGCCCAAGCAGGATCACCGAGTCGTTCGCCAGAAGATAAGGGTCGGAGAGGCTAGCCTTGGCGATAGCGATTCTGCCTTTACCGAGCAGGCGCGAGCCAAAGCGGGGATGCTCGTCTCTCCTGGCGGGGGAGCCCGGGAGGCCTCGCCAATCGGGTCCGCCGATCAGCATCCCGCCGGCTTCCACGAACGCGAGAATCAGCTTTCGCATGTCTGGCGAAGGCGCGCCCGCATCGAGGTAGAGCACGGCCGTAAGACCGTTGATGGTTGTCGCCGAAACCTTGGCTTTGGGAATGATCCGGTACTGTTCATTGGTCCGGTCCAGCAGGTTCAACAACTCCTGTCCCAGAAACTCGTTCGGTCCGGCAAAGTCCGAGATAACGCCGATCGGGGCCGCGGGGAGGTAAGCCGGCCAAGATTTGTGAGCATCGAAGAATCCCGCCGCGGCGGTTATCCTCTTCCAGGTTGCCAGCGCGGCCGGCGTCTGCCCGGCGATTCCCGCGGCGAGTTGGTCATCGAGCGAGATGACCCAACGGCCTCCGCGCGCCGCGGAGTCAGCTACAGCGACCACATAAGACTGGGGAAACAAACGCGGTCCCTTGGGCGGCGCGTCCACCCAGACGGTCGTTTCCGGATGAAGCGCGGCCGTCAGGCGAATCTTCCAGCCATTGGAGTCAACCCACGGCGCGCCCGTCGGACCCGCGGCAACCGTGTCCACTTTGCCTGACGGCGATAACTGGATCCCAGGCCATTCTCCGGATACCAGAGACACCCCCGGCGGCAGGGAATCTGGGCCGCCAACCGATATGCCGTTCTTCTGCGCCTCCGCGGCCACCGGCTCCAGCGCGGCGCTCTTGTCCATCAACAGGTAGTTGATGCAGGTTCCCTTCAATATTGCCAACGCTGAGGGAACCCTCCATCCGGCCGGCCACCGCATCGGAGTCCATTCNNGCCCGTTCAGGAAAGCTGAACGGCTATCTCGGGGTGTATTTCAGATTTTGTAAATTGTATCTTCAGCGTAATTGATTTGCCTGCGCGGCGGTTCGAGCGTAAAGTATGAGAAGTGATCGTGAAAGCTGCGGGGTGAGAGAGCCAGTGAAACCCAAGGAAACGACTATGCTCCGTTGGCGCAGGTTAATCGTCTATACAGCGGCGCTGTTGGCCACACTCCTTGCGGCCGGTTCCCTGGCTGCGCAAACCGGAGACAGTGACTACTTCGTATACTTCGGCACCTATACCGGGTTCAAGTACATGAAGAAGGGCGCGCCCACGGGACGCAGCCTCAGCAAAGGGATCTATGTCAGCCGTTTTCATCCGGCCACCGGCGAAGCGAGCGACGCCCGGTTGGCGGCGGAAATGATTAATCCCTCGTTTCTGGCCGTTCATCCGAATCACAAGTTTGTATACGCAGTGAGCGAAGATCCTCTTTCGCTGGGGCCGGCTTTGGACAAGGCGTCCTATGTAAGCGCGTTCGCCATCGATCCGGCGCAGGG
>PLDO01000002.1 GCA_003136215.1 Bryobacterales bacterium | reverse complement strand
CGTAGGCCAATCCGAGCCTCAATACGCATCTCTTGCACCGTAAACTGATAACCAGCATCTGGGGTGCTAGCTGCGATCCTGTTGACCCTCTCGACATACGCGAGCGACTGTTCATACATATTCGTATGCAATAGGCCGCCTGCGATGATCGTCAAGGACCTAATCTGGCCGCCGACATCTCCGTACTTTGTCGCTGCTGAGAGCGCGGTGCCAACATTCGTGCGAGCCGTTTCAAGATCGCCGTCATAGAACGCGGCCATGCTGAGCTGTGCGAGCGCGCGATACTGCCATTTCAGCTCCCCCAAATCGTGAGCCAGTGTCTGTACCTGTTCCCAATCCTGCCGCATCGCTCCTGTATTGGTCTCGGTGTCGATGTCCCCTTTGACTATGAGGCAGAACATTCGGAGCTCTTTATCGTGCTGGAGAAGAGGATCGTCTTCCAGCGATTCTGCAAGCTGCGCGGAGACCATCGGAAGTGTTTGCTGGTCGCGCTCGATGTTTGACCGGATGCGTCCCAGTTTTGAATACAGCGCGTTACGTTGATCGCCAGCGGCAAGAAATAGTTGTTCTGCCTCCGTGAATGCCGGCGCCGCATCGGCCCAGTTGTAGAGATCAGCAAGATGAAGGGCCCGGGCTAGCAGTTCCTTTGCCTGTGGCTGCTGAGCGTCCACAAATGAGCAGGAAACGATCAAGAGCGCTGTCCGACGGAAAAAGCTAGACTTCATCGAGTCCTCCGCAGATCGCACATAGACTTCTCCTTCTGCTCAAGCGAATTGGAACGGTCGATCGGTAACATCCTCACCTCACTCAACCACAACAGGGAATCTCCGCCAGCTTAAGCCAGGTGGCCGAATCACCAAAGTAAAGCTACCTCGGGAGGCGCCGGCGAGGTCGATATCCACCTCCACCGAAGTGATGCCATCGTTCATTTGCCCTACCGCCAACTTCTCGGCAACGACGGTTCCAGTAGAATCCTTGAGTCGAACTGCATATTCCCCGGGTTCCATACCAAGGGGCAAAAGGAAGTTGACCCGGAGCGATTTCTGCGGGAGGTGTACGGTATTTCCAGAGTCGCCCTTAGCGTCGTCGCCGCGGGTCGGGGAAAAGGAAGCTAAGTTTACAGTTAACGCAAGCGGAGCAATACGTGGTGGAGCCTGCTGGGTCGCGACGCGAGGCTGCGGTTCGGCTCGGTGCTCCCGCGAAATGCTCGGCTCACCGCGCCCGCGAGTGTAATTCCAAACAAATCGCACGGATACGAACAGGACGGCGAGTACCACCAGGGATGCTGCTGTTACCTGGATGCCGTGCGTGAGGACCGACATACGGCGCAGCCGGGTGTACTCTTGGAAGCAAGGAGAGCAGCTAACAACGTGCGAAACCGGGATGTCTCCCAGCCTGAGCCGTCGATCTCGGTAGGCCATCGCTCGTAGGGTAGAGGAATTCGGACAGCCGTTGCGGGTCGGATTTGGGAAGGCAGTCTTGGAGTATTTCTGTCCAAGGGCGACAACGTCTCTCAACAGTTTGACGGTCACGGGTTGGTTAGGTTCAGTCATCAGAGTTTCATTCGCCACCGCCAGGCGCTTTCAATCGTGATTTGTGGTGAGCCCGGAATCGATCCAAGGCCTTATCAATTTTCTTGCCGAACTGGACCTCGGCGCTATGAGCATCCTCATATCCCGTCAGCTTGGCGATAGATCGCCAGTCGTATTCCAGAACGCGAAGATCGTACATCGTCCGTCCGTGCTCGTCCATACAGGCGCGAAAAAGCTCGATTCGCTTGGCGTCATCGAGTTGGCGATCCAAGTCAAAGACAACGGTGCCGGCGAGCAGGTTGAGATCGACGTTGTCCACGTAGGAGATCCGTTGGCTTTTCCGAAGCCGGCGAACCGACTCCCGAGCAACCGACCTCAAAAGATAAGCTTCGAAGAATTGAATGGACCGGTGGTTGCCCATGGCGCGGGACGCTGAGTCAACGGCGGCTTCAAGAATCTCCGGAGCCTCTGTATCCTCAGCGAGATAGCGAAGTACCATCAGTCGCGCACGGTCCCAAACCCGATATCCTGCCTCAATCAACCTGTCATCGACCGTGTTCCCGAGGCTGTCCTCGTTTCGAATCCACAATCTCGTCTGAGCGTGTTTCCCCTGTGTCCCCTGGTTCATTGGAAGCCGCCGGCGATCAAACGGTCCTCTACATTAAATAAGAGGATTTTGGGAGAGAAAAGCTCACCCGAAAGCAAGTTTCGATGTGTAAAGTATTTTGAACACCCGAAAGCAGCACTTTGCCGAGTGACGGGCGGTTGAGCTTTCCGGTTTCCCAAACCTCTTTGTCTTTAGGAGGCCTCCCCCAGCCTGCATGGGCGAGGACTCGTGTATGGCATGGATTGACTTGCCTCAGGTCCACAATCGACAACACACTTCTTCTCTCCACGATACCGCCGTCGATAGGTCCACGACGCCCTGGTGGCAAACATCGGATGCTGTTACACCTATCACACCCACCGAACAAGGCAGATACAAATGAAAGGACAAAAACACGGAAGGCCGAGAGGAAAAGCGTGCCACTGGACCCCGGAGATGGACGAGATTCTGGTCTCAGCTTGGGCGCGGGGCGGCTTGCGCGCGGCCCGAAGAGCGATCCGGCAGCAGCAGCCCACCTGGTCGTGGTGTTCGATCAAGAAACGCGCTGCCAGGCTTGCCTTGTGTCGTCCAAAGGCGCGGCCGTGGTCGGCCGAGGACATCAACAGGCTCCTCATGTCGATCGACAGCAACGCATCACTCGCACTGATTGCCGAACGACTGAATCGCACCGTGGCTGCGATTCGCTATAGGCTCTGGGAACTCGGGTATAAGGCAGACAGCTTGGGCGGATACAAAGTCAAGGAAGTCGCTGAGATGCTTTTGGTTCCGCCCAGAAGGGTTCAGCACTGGGTTCAGAAGAAGGAGTTGCTGACGAAAGGTGGTCGCATTACCGACAGCTCGCTGTCCAAGTTCTTCCGCAGCCGCCCAGAGAAGATCTCGTACGAGAAACTACCGTCAGATATGCGTCGTTGGCTGCGTGAGATGGGCTATCCAGCAGTAGAGGAGGACTCCAAAGCGATGGTCGCCGGCAAACGCTAAGTGTCCTGCGGAAGGAAGTACTCGTCGGCGGCGCGAAGCCATTCGGGAAAAGAGGGATAGCTGATCGGATGAACGCGATCCCACTCATCGTGGCATCGCTGGTTGTAATGAATAAGGCGATGGTACCGAGGGTGATGAGTGATGTCGTAGTGCAGCGCGGAGTACCATTTCTCGGCTCGTGCTGCGCTGCACCAAGCGGCGTCTCCGAGCCGAATCAATCGAAAGAACATGGACTTCCGCCATAGAGGGCCACAATCGACGTCTGCCAGGAAACTTGGACAACGGGCTCGAAGCTCAGACAGGATATGGTCTTCGAGAGGCCGGTTCGGCTGAGAAATGGAGTCAACCCAAAGGGCGAACGCCCTCCACTCAACCAGCTCCGCGACAGCACGACGAAGGCGCGCGGCTTCTACTCTCTGGAGGGCTTCGATAGCACGGGCCGTCTCGGTTCCCTGGCGAGTCAGAATGGCGGTGGCCATGACATTGGACGTCCATTCCTCTAATGTCGGCCATATCGACGGAGGTCGGCGCGACGAAGCATCCTTTGTGTGCTCCCACAGAGCCCAGGCCCTTTCTGTGCGAAGGTCCTTGTACGCGTAGTACATTACTGCCTCAAACCAGCCTTGCGTCTTTGCATCGGCGAACTTGCGGTCGGCGATCCATTCTTCCAGGGAATGCCAAAGGAAGCGCTGCTGCCGAGGTCGCGGCTCTCGTTCGCGCAAGTGCTCATCGAGAAAACCGGGATAACGGCTTTCGAGGGTTGACGCCACAACTTCGGGGAGTTCCTCTCTCACCTCGGCGATGGCTCGAACCCACAAAATAAAGATGTGCGATTCCACGTAGGCTGACGCTGCCTCTTCGAGGCGACGCCAGGGCACCAGGAGGGCCTGCTGCAAGGCCTTTTGTTTGGTATCAAGCTTCAGATGAACCAGCAGCTTTTGGAAGTCTGTTCTCGCCATGAAAGACCTGTGTCCCCAAAACCTTCTTACTGTACCAACTCCAAATCCACCGTGGATGCGAGGAAATGATCCAAAATGATCCAAACGGTGGATTCGCTGCGTCTCGGCACCCTCCGAGGAACATCCTGGAGAGCTTCGATGGGAACCAGATCGTGTGGTCAGGAATGGAGAAGACCAGCGGGAGCTTGTGGCGTGACGCCGTACCCGACGGAGCGCGGGGGACGCCATCGAGAATCGGAACCGAGTTGAGAAGCTGCTCTACGACTCGCGCATGCGCGCGGAGGCCTGCCAAAGTCCGCTCATCCGTACGAAGAGTCGTCGCCGGCATAACGTTCCAGTCGGCACGTACGAGAGAGGGCGTGCGATCAGGACAGCAAGAGTGTGCGGCAGAAATTGTGAAACGTCAAATGTCCCTGCAAGGGATGACCCTGACAAATCAAAGGCTCAGGCGCTAAGGCTATCAGCATGTGGCGGTTACAGCCTGTGGCGGTGCACCGCCTCGACGATATATGGATCGCTCCGGAGACTTTTGCAAATGCCAACGGCATCGTGGCAGGATTATCACAACACATGACGCGGCTCGGCGAGTACCGGGAAGTGCTGTTCTGGCTGCTACTGCTTGGCAGCTGGCAGTTCTTGGCGTCGCCAGGCGCCAAGAGCGCGGTCGTCGGTGCCAGCGGGGCGCTCATGTTCCTACTCTTCGCGTTCCGCAATCTCGGCAGG
>PLDO01000099.1 GCA_003136215.1 Bryobacterales bacterium | reverse complement strand
GCGGCCCTTTTCCTCATTGCGTTTCTGCTTTTTAACGACGCCATCCAGACGGTGATCGCGCTGGCATCGCAGTTCGGCGCGATTGAATTGAAAATCCCCCAGGCGCAAATGACACTGACCATCTTGATGGTGCAATTCGTCGCGTTTTTCGGAGCGCTGGGATTCAACTGGGTCGCCTCGAAGACCAGCGCCAAGCGGGCGGTCGCGGTAAGCCTGCTCATCTGGATCGGCGTGGTCCTCGATATTTTTTGGGTCACGACGACGGTGCAATTCTTCCTGATGGCGGGGGTCGTGGCGCTGGTGCTCGGCGGCAGCCAGGCGCTCAGCCGCTCGCTATTCGCGCAGCTTGTGCCCAAGGGCCGGGAAGCGGCGTATTACGGCGTCTACGAAATTACCGACAAGGGCACCAGTTGGATCTGCCCCATCATGTTCGGCCTCGCCCTGCAATTCACGAAAAGTTTTCGCGTGGCGATTCTCTCGCTGCTGTTTTTCTTCGTCGCCGGATTGCTGGTCCTGCTCAAGGTGAATGTCGAGCAGGGCGAGCGCGACGTAGCCGCTCAAGCCGCATAGGATTGCCTTGTGGCTTGTGGCGCACGCACTCGTGNNCGACACTCGTGTCGACGCCCGGAGCGTCAATAAATCCTTCTGATATGCTCCACAATCGCCTCCGGCACCAGGTGCTCCCAAGGCTCACCCGCGGCGATGCGGCGCCGCACTTCGGTCGACGATACTTCGCTCAAATCTTCTTCGAGCGCCAGCCGGTGCACACGATGCCGCAGATGCGCGGGAGCCTCGTAGGTTCCTCCGCGCTCGGCGACGAGAAGCGAAAATTCATCCAGCATTCTCTCTATCGCGCCCGCCTCACCGTAATCCCAGTGGATAATCCGCTCAGCCGCGTCGCGCCCGCAGATGAAGGAGATTTCCGTGTCCACGCGCCGCAATTCGCGCGCGATGTCGATAAACAACCCGCCTTGGGTGACCTCGACGCGATCGATACAGCCTGCAATCTTCAGCATCTCGATCCGGTCTTCGAGCGCCGCGCCGTGAAAATGCTTGTGAGGATAAACGCGCGGCACCACACAGACCACTTCGTCGACCGCTCCGCGCGCGGCCTCGGCCAGCGCCAGATGCGCGCGCGTCACCGGGTTGAACGCGCCCGCAAGAATCCCGATACGCTTTTTCACCGCTTCTTGGAAACCGCGTGCTTCTGAGGAATCACCACGGACTGGACGAAAATCACCACCGCGACGCACAGCAAAACCGCCGCCGCCACCGTGGCCACCAGCAATCGCCACACTCGCGATCTTGGCTCCGCCTCGATGCGAATTCCCACCACCGGTGCGACGCGCGGCGGTCCCATCGCCTTTGCCGAAGCGCCGGCATTCACCGCGCGCGGCATCTCGATCACACGGCGCACGTGCGGCAGCACCTCGCCCTCCCGATATTCGAGTTCCTTCACCAGCCCGACAATCATGACCGGCTCTTCCACCAGCGCGCCCTCGCCCACAAACCGGCGCGGCACGCAAAGTTCGGTTTTTGTTTTGGTGTTGATCACCTGGAAATCGGTCCAGTTGGCGCGGCGCAGGATCCACTCGTTGTGTTCCACGTTCACGATGGGCGGATAAAATGAGAACGGCCGCTGCCTGAGACTTTCAAACGACGCGGGAATGGGCGGCCCGGGCATTTGATTCTATTGTACAGTGAGAAATTCGTGAAGCCCTGCCTTCTGCCGTTCTTAATCGTTCCGCTTCTCGCGCAGGCGCCCGTGCATGTCGACTACGCCTGTCCTCCGGAGGACATCGATTCCTTCGGCCTCACCTGTTCGGAGGAGCAGCCCTGCCCGGTGTTTTTCGAAGTGTCGTCGGTCGATTCCTTCGGCTCGCGCATCGTCGTCGCGGGCGATATCCACACCGCAACCACGACGCTCTACGGCGTTCTTCTCACCACCGAAGACGGCGGCGCGAGTTGGGCGGAAGCCATTACGCGCCCGCGCTCCACGGCGTTCGAACAGCTTCAAGTCATCGGCAATCATGGCTGGCTCAGCGGCCAGCGCCTGGAGCCTCTGCCGAAAGATCCTTTCTTCGTGATCACCACCGACGGCGGAAAAAACTGGCGCCAGCGGCCTCTGTTCGAGGAAACGCGCTTCGGCTCCATCGCGCAATTCCACTTCGACACGATCTTGAGCGGCGAGTTGATCTTCGACGACTCGGTGGGCAAGGCCACGCACCAGGAGCTGTACGCCACCATGACCGGCGGCGATAACTGGGAGATCCGGCAGACCAGCACGAAACCCCTGCATCTCAAACCCATGAACGACACGGCCTGGATCGTCACCGCGCCGCCGGGCTCCAAAACATATTTCATCGAACACGTTGTCAATGGAAAGAAGGAAACGTTCGCGCATTTCCTCATCCATATTGGAGACTGCAAATGAATGCAATTGAGCTGGAGTTGTTCCGTCACCTGATGGTGTCGATCGCCGAGGAGATGGGCGTCGTTCTGCGCAAAACTTCCTATTCCGCGAACATCAAGGAGCGGCGCGATTACTCCTGCGCCGTCTACGATGCGCAGGGCGAAACCGTCGCCATGGGCGACCACATGCCCGTCCATCTCGGCGCGATGCCTCTGTCGGTTCGCGCGGTGATGGACACGTTCGATCTGGGCCCCGGCGATGTCGCGCTGGTCAACGATCCTTTTCGCGGAGGCACGCATCTTCCGGATATCACCGCGGTCGCGCCCGTTTTCATAAAACATAATAAACGTCCCGCGTTTTATCTCGCCAACCGCGCCCATCACGCCGACGTGGGCGGCATGAGCCCCGGCTCCATGCCCCTGGCGCGCGAGATTTATCAGGAAGGCCTGCGCATGCCCCCGATTCTGATCCAGCGCGCGGGCGTCATCGATCGCGAGCTGTTGCAGATGATCCTCGCGAACGTCCGCACTCCTGAGGAGCGCGAAGGCGATCTGCGCGCGCAACTCATGTCGATCCGCCGCGGTGAAGTTCGCCTGCATGAACTGGTCGCCAAGTACGGCGCCCCTCGCGTCGCGTCCAACATGCGTGCTCTTCAGGATTACAGCGAGCGCATGATGCGCGCCGCCATCGCCAAGCTGCGCCCCGGTACTTATAAATTTCAAGACTGCCTCGATAGCGACGGCATCACTCCGCGTCCAGTCTGGATTCGCGTCGCCATCACCATCGATGCCGATTCCGCCACCGTCGATTTCACCGGCTCCGATCCGCAGGCCGCCGGTCCCGTGAACGCCAACTACGCCGTCGCCCTCGCCGCGACCATGTACGTTTTCCGCTGCCTCGTGGAGGAAGAAATTCCGTACACCGCCGGCATCCTGCGCCCGATTCGTGTGATCGCGCCTGAAGGGACCGTGGTCGCCGCGCGCGCTCCGTCGGCAATGGCCGCCGGGAACGTCGAGACGTCGCAGCGCATCACCGATACCGTGCTCGGCGCGATGGCCAAGGCCGCGCCCGATCGCATTCCCGCCGCCAGTTCCGGCACGATGAACAACCTGAGCTTCGGCGGCGAGGTGAACGGCAAAGCCTTCGCCTATTACGAGACCATCGCCGGGGGCATGGGCGCATCGCCGCGCGGCGATGGATACAGCGCCACGCACACGCACATGACGAATAGTTGGAACACGCCCATTGAGGCGTTCGAGCATCAGTATCCGCTGCGCATCGAAAGCTATCGTATCCGCAAAGGTTCCGGCGGCGCGGGCAAGCATCGCGGCGGCGACGCCATCGTGCGGGAATTCCGATTTCTGGCCGACGCCGAAGTGACCATCCTCTCCGATCGCCGCGAGCGCGGCCCGTACGGACTGGCCGGCGGCTCAGCGGGCAAGCCTGGAAAAAACACGCTGCTGCGCGGCGGTCGCGCGATTTCTTTAAAAGCGAAAACCCGCTTCGACATCCACGCGGGCGACGCGTTGCGCATCGAAAGCCCCGGCGGAGGCGGCTGGGGTCGCACAGAATAAACTCTGTTGCAGAAATGCAAATCAGTAACTCTTAAGGGTGGGGCAGGCGGTTTCGCCTGCCAACCGCTTCGCCGTGAAATCTCTACCGCGCCAGCGACTTCTTCACCCTCTCCTGATACTCCGCCGCCTTCGCCATCACCGGCGCCGGATCGATGGTCATGATTTTCTTATCGCGCACGATCACGCGCCCGTTCACCATCACATCGGCGACGTCGGACGCCTTCAGCGCATACACCAACTGCGAATAGACGTTGTAAACCGGCACCGCATGCGGCTGATCCAGCCGAATCATGATCACATCCGCGCGCTTCCCCGTTTCAATCGATCCAATCATCGCGTCGAGCCGCAGCGCGCGCGCGCCGGTAATCGTCGCCATCGCGAACGCCGTTTCGGCGGGCAGCGCCTGCGGATCGAACGTCGTCACTTTTTGAAGTTTCGCGGCCAGGTCCATTTCCTCCATCATGTCGTGATCGTTGTTCGATCCCGCCACGCCGTCGGTGCCCAGCCCCATCGCGATCCCCAACGACAAAATTTTCACAACGGGCGCGACCCCGCTCGCCAGCTTCATGTTGCTCGAAGGACAGTGCGCGAGTCCCGTGTTGCGAGCCTTCAAAATCTTCATATCCGCGTCGTCCAGCCAAACGCCGTGCGCGGCCACCGTCCAGCCGTTCAACACGTCCAGCGATTCGAGCGCCGCCGTGGGCGTCTTCCCGCGCTTCGCCAGCGACTCTTCATTCTCATGCTTCGTTTCCGAGAGATGAATCACCAGCGGCTCTTTATATCGATTCGCCAGCAGACGGCACGACTTCAGAACCTCGTCCGGCACGGTGTAAATCGCATGCGGCGCGACCGCCGGGACGATTAGCGGATCGTTGGCGAACGTCTTGAAAAATCTCTCGGTGCCCGCCAGCGTCTCACTCGGAGTTTTGTAATCGGGAGCGGGAAAGCCGATCACCGTCTGCCCCAGCACGCCGCGCAATCCGACTTCCTTGGTCGCCTCGGCGACGGTTTCTTCGAAATAGTACATGTCGGTGTACGTCGTGGTGCCCGAAAGAGCCATCTCGATCGCGGCCAGGCGCGTGCCCCAGCGCACGAATTCGCGATCGACGTTGCGGGCCTCGGCCGGAAAGATGAATTTCTCCAGCCAGTCCTGCAGTTTCAGATCGTCGGCGATGCCGCGGAAGAGGCTCATGGCGGCGTGCGTGTGGGTGTCGATCAACCCGGGCGCCAGGATAGCGTCGGGGCGGTCCAGGCGCTGCTTCGCCTGGAAGCGCGCGTCGATCTCGGCCCTCGTGCCGACGGCGAGAATGCGGTCGCCCTGTATGGCCACCGCGCCATTCTCGATCACGTGGCGCTGCGCGTCCATGGTGATCACATAACGCGCGCTCCAGATAAAATCGGCCGGTTCGGCGGCCAGCGCCAGAACGAAGAGGAAAAAACTAAAGATACGAGACATCGAAGGGCTTCGGGAAAAGATCTTTCAACTGCCAGGTTTCGGTTTTGCCGTGCAGGTTGGCCAGCACCAGTTCCACATCTCCGCAAAACTCCCAGAGAATCTGCCGGCAGGCGCCGCACGGCGGCGTCAGATTGTCGGTGTCGGCGGCCACGGCCACGCGCCGGAACTTGCGGACACCTTCGGAGACTGCCTTGAACACGGCCACGCGCTCCGCGCAGAGCGTCAGCCCGTAGGTGGCGTTTTCCACGTTGCACCCGGTATGAATCCGTCCGTCGCTGTCTTCAATCGCCGCGCCCACCAGGAACTTCGAGAAGGGGGCGAAGGCATTGAGGCGGGCGGCAAGAGCGGCTTCAATCAGCGGGTCGGACATGCGATGCCTCCAAAACCGGTGTGGGGCAGGCAATCTTGCCTGCGGGGTGCCCTCTGGGCCGCTTTCAGCCGGCTGGACCCGCTGGAAAGCGGGTCCGCAGCCTGGATAGGCTGCCCCACAACGCGGGTCGCGCACATCTACTCCTCCAGCCTCGGCAGCAATGCCTTGAGGAATTTGACCAGCGTATCGCGCACCATGGCGCCGGTTTCCAACACTTCCTCGTGGTGGATCTTCTGCGGCAGAATCCCCGCCGCCATATTCGTCACGCACGAAATGCCAAGCACTTTCATCCCCATGTGATTGGCCACGATTACTTCGGGCACCGTAGACATCCCCACCACGTCGGCGCCGATGGCGCGCAGGTAGCGGATCTCCGCCGGCGTCTCGTAGCTGGGCCCGAGCATGGCCGCATACACGCCTTCCGTGACCGGTATGCAGAGTTCGGTGGCCACCAGTTTGGCGGTCTGCCGCCAGGCGCGCGAGTAGGCTTCGGACATATCGGGGAAACGCGGACCCAGCGAATCGTCGTTGGGGCCCACCAGCGGGTTCCCGCCTTGCAGGTTGATGTGGTCGGAGATGATCACCAGCCCGCCGCGTTCCAGCGCCAGGTTGATGCCGCCCGCCGCGTTGGTGAACACCATGGAGCGCGCGCCGATGGAGTGCAGCACACGCACCCCAAAAGTCACCTGCTGCATGGAATACCCTTCGTAGAGGTGCGCGCGGCCCGCCATCACGGCGACGTCCAGCGCCCCCAGT
The DNA here is from genome assembly GCA_003136215.1 of Bryobacterales bacterium. Taxonomy (GTDB): domain Bacteria; phylum Acidobacteriota; class Terriglobia; order Bryobacterales; family Bryobacteraceae; genus Solibacter. The sequence continues at coordinate 1,734 of PLDO01000099.1, read as the reverse complement.
TTGCCGACGATCAGCGTGCCGGCGTGCCCTACCGCGGTGGAGTGCGGCCAGCCGGGAATCTCCGCATATGGGATATCCGTCCGTTCGGTCAGTTCGTCGGCGAACGCGCCCAGTCCGCTGCCCAGCACCAGGCCGATGGCGGGCCGCACGTCCGTGTGGCCCTGGATGTAGCGAATGGCTTCTTCCGTCACAGCAGCATCCCCGCAATGCAGGCCGACATAAAATTGGCCATGGTTCCGGCGGCCACGGCGCGCAGGCCAAGCCGCGCCAGGTCGCTCCTGCGGGTGGGCGCCAGCGCGCCGATACCGCCGATCTGAATGGCGATCGAACTGAAGTTCGCAAAGCCGCACAGGGCGTAGGTGGCGATGGTGAAGGAGCGCGGATCCAGTTGCGACTTCAGCGGCCCGAGTTTCAGAAACGACACGAATTCATTGAGCACCAGGCGCGTGCCCAGCAGGTCGCCGATCACGCTGCAATCCTTCCACGGCACGCCCAGGATGAACGCCACCGGCGCGAACAGGATGCCGAAGACCCGCTCCAGCGATGCCGGCAGCCAGCCCAGCAGCGGCAGGGTATGCAGCCAGCCCAGAATGCCGTTGCACATGGCGATGAGCGCCAGAAACGCGATCAGCATGCCGCCGACATTGAGCGCCAGGTGCAGCCCGTCGCCCGCGCCCTGCGCCGCGGCGTCGATCACGTTGACCGCCGTCTTCTCCACTTTGATATCCACGCGGCCCGCGGTGGCCGGCTTTTCGGTTTCCGGAATGAAGATCTTGGCGAGCATGATGGTGGCCGGAGCCGTCATGATGACCGCCGTGAGCAGGTGAATGATGGAAACGCCGGCGATCTTCACGTAGGCCGCCATCACCGCGCCGGAAACATGCGCCATGCCGGCCGTCATGATGGTGAAGAGTTCGGATTCCGTGAGCCCGGCGAGGAACGGCTTGATGGTCAGCGGGGCTTCCGTCTGCCCCATGAAGATGCTGGCTGCCACGTTGAGCGATTCCGCGCCGCTCACCCCCATGACCTTTTGCATCCCAATGGCCATGGCTTTCACGACGAACTGCATCACGCCAAGGTAATACAGGATGGAGAAAAAGGAGGCGATGAAGATGATGATCGGCAGCACCTGGAAGGCGAAAACCACGCCGAACGGGCCGCCCTTGGTGCCGAGCGGGCCGAACAGAAACTGGCTGCCCACCTCGGCGTAGTCCAGCATGGCGTTCACGCCATCGCCGATCCGCTTGAAGATCAGGCCGAAGTCCGTCTTCAGCACCAGCACCGCGAAGGTAAACTGCAAACCCATGCCCCACAGAATCAGGCGGAGCTTGATTTCTTTCTTATGAGTGGAGAACAGCCACGCGACTCCCAGGATGACGGCGAGTCCCAGGAAACCCGTGAACCGGCCCATTAGCCGACTACTTCCAGGATGAGTTCCCGCTCATCGGGTTTCTGGGAGGAGATATGGAAGGCGTCCTCCACCATCTCGGCGGCTTCGTCGACGCGGTCTTCCTTGGTGTAATAGAGGCGGCACAGCACGCTGCCCGCATCCACCTTTTCGCCCATCTTGACTTCCAGGATGATGCCCACGGCCGGATCGATGGAGTCTTCCTTTTTATCGCGCCCGGCGCCGATCATGTTGCTGGAAACTCCGATATCCTGGGCGTTGATGCGGCTCACGTAGCCGGCGCGCGGCGAGGTGATTTCGCGCATCCCGGTGGCGTTGGGCAGCAG
>PLDO01000026.1 GCA_003136215.1 Bryobacterales bacterium | reverse complement strand
CTGGCGACCGCGACGGTGGTGAGCGGCCTAACGTGCAACCCGACGAGCTTAGGTTCGGGAGCGAGTTCGACGTGCACGGTGACGGTGTCGAAGACGAGCGGGGCGACGGTAACGCTGTCGAGCAACGCAGGGGCGCTGACGGTGCCGGCTTCGGTGGCGGTAGGCGCCGGGAGTACGACGGCGACGTTTGCGGCCACGGCGGGAACGATCACAACTGACCAGACGGCGACCGTTACAGGGACGCTGAACGGAAGCACGCAGACCACCTCGATCTCGCTGGCTTCGCCGGTGTTGGTGAGCGGGCTTACCTGCAACCCGACCAGCCTGGGTTCAGGCGCGAGTGCGACGTGTACGGTAACGATGTCCAAGACGGCTGGGGCGGTGGTAACACTGTCGAACGACGCGTCGGTCTTGGCAATGCCAGCTTCGGTGACGGTGGGGGCGGGAAGCGCTACGGCGACGTTCGCGGCCACAGCGGGGACGATCACGAGCGACCAGACGGCGACCATCACGGCGAAGCTGAACGGAAGCACGCAGACCGCCGCGATTTCACTGGCGACGGCGACAGTGGTGAGCGGGCTGACATGCAACCCGACCAGCCTGGGGTCCGGGGCGAATGCGACGTGCACGGTGACTCTGTCGAAGACTGGCGGAGCGACGGTGACGCTGTCGAGCAGCGCAACGGCGCTGACGGTGCCGGGTTCGGTGACGGTTGGGGCTGGCAGTTTGACGGCGACGTTCACCGCCGCGGCGGGGACGATCGCAAGCGATCAGACGGCGACCGTCACGGCCACGCTGAACGGTGGCACCTCGACGGCAACCATCGCATTGGCAACTGCGGCAGTGGTGAGCGCATTGACATGCAACCCGACAAGCTTGGGGTCCGGGGCGAATGCAACCTGCACGGTGACGGTGTCGAAGGCGGGTGGGGCGACGGTGGCGCTGTCGAGCAGCGCAACAGTGCTGACGGTGCCGGCTTCGGTTACGGTGAGTTTCGGGAGCACGACGGCGACGTTTACGGCCGCGGCGGGGACGATCACGAGCGATCAGACGGCGACCGTTACGGCGACGCTGAACGGAAGTACCCAGACCAATACAATAGCGCTGGCGACGGCGACGGTCGTGAGCGGGCTGGCATGCAACCCGACAAGCTTGGGATCGGGCGGGAATGCGACGTGTACAGTGACAGTATCGAATACGGGTGGGACAACGGTGACTCTGTCGAGCAACGCGGCGGGGCTGACGGTGCCGGGTTCGGTGACGGTAGGGTCCGGGAGTACGACGGCGACGTTTACGGCCGCGGCGGGGACGATCACGGCCGATCAGACCGCGACCCTTACGGCCAGGTTGAACGGTGGTGCGGCGACGGCAACGATCGCCCTGGCAGCTGCGGCAGGGCTGAGCGGGTTGACATGCAACCCCACCAGCCTGGGATCGGGCGGAAGTGCGACGTGCACGGTGACCGTGTCGAAGACGGGTGGGGCGACCGTGACGCTGTCGAGCAGCACCGCGGCCTTGACGGTGCCGGCTTCAGTGACGGTGGGGGCGGGGAGCACAACAGCGACGTTCGTAGCCACGGCGGGGACGATCATAAGCGATCAGTCGGCAACCATCACGGCGACGCTGAACGGAAGTAGCCAGGCCGCCATGATCGCGCTGGCGACGGCGACGGTTGTGAGTGGATTGACGTGCACTCCTCCGAGCCTGGGGTCGGGGGCGAGTGCGACGTGCACGGTGACGGTGTCGAAGACGGGCGGGGCTGTGGTCGCGCTGTCGGATAGCACGGCATCGCTGACGATACCGGCTGCGGTGACGGTGGCTGCCGGGAGCACGATGGCGACATTCGCGGCCACCGCGGGGACGATTGCGGCCGATCAGACCGCGACTCTAACGGCCATGTTGAACGGCGGTACGGCGACGGCAACTATTGCGCTTGCGACACCAACTGTTGTGAGCGGCCTGATATGTGCGCCGGCGAGCCTGGGATCGGGCGGCAGTGCGACGTGCACGGTGACGGTGTCGAAGGCCGGCGGGGCAACGGTGGCGTTGTCGAGCAATGCGTCGTCGTTGACGGTGCCGGCCTCGGTGACAGTGGGATCCGGGGGCACTACGGGGACGTTTACGGCCACGGCGGGGATGATCGCCGCCGATCAGACCGCAACCCTCACGGCGACACTCAACGGCATTTCCCAGACCGCCACGATCTCGCTGGGGGCGGCGACGGGGACGAGCGCGATATCTTCGCTGGCCTGCAGCCCGGATCCGAACAGTGCGGGCACTCTGCTCTGCACAGTTTACCTGACCCAAGCAGCGCCGCTTAACGGGACTACGGTCTCTCTCCAGTCGAATAGTGTACGGGTGCAGGTGCCTAGCTCACTCGTGGTCCCGGCAGGTAGCCAATCCGCTACGTTTACAGCGCCGGTGTCAGCCTCCGACCAGGATGAGCAGCCCCAACTCACCGCATCGGTTCAGGGATCCGTCCGCACAACGTCGCCCACGATCATCGGCATTCGGCCAACAGCCCTCGCGTGTTCGACCAGTGCGATTCAGGCGGGGAATTGGCTGGACTGTGTAATTCAATTGAACTCTCCTAATATTCCCGAGGTGGCCCGCCTGGTTGTTTCAAGCACCAACCCGGCCCTCAAGACTCCTGATACCATTGTGAGCCGTCCCGGACAAACGCGGCTCAGGTTCCTGTTGTNNGTTGTACGCCGATCCCTACGCGACAGAAAAGAGTTCGAACATAGCGGTTCAATTCGGGGAGACCCTGGTGAATTACGCCGTATACGTGACCCCGTCGAGCGCGCCTGTTCTGAGCATCCCCGAGAACGTGAACACCGTGTTCGGGAAGCAGGTAAACTTCATCTTCGCGGCAGTAGATCCGAGAGGCCTTGCGGTGGTTTTGTCGGCCTCTGGTCTTCCCGACGGCGCAAGCTTCGATCCTGGAACAGGCGCGTTCTCCTGGACACCGACGCAAGCTCAACAAGGTGTCTATTCCATCACCCTGTCGGCGACTAACTCCGCAACCGCCTCTTCGACCGGCCAGATTGGGATTACGGTTGATTCGGGGAAGCCAATCATCACCGATGTTTTCAACGCAGCCAGTTGGAGGGGACCGGCCTGTAGTCCAGGGTCGGTGGCCAGTTTGGCTGGCCGGTGGCTCGCTTCGGTCAGCATCCCTGTGTCGAACCCTTCCGGCACGCTTACCGAACTAGCCGGAACCCGCGTACGGGTGAACCGTGAGTACGTTCCTGTGGTGTACGTTTCCCCGACGAGGGTCGATTTCGTGTGCCCGGACACGGATCCAGGCACGCGCCTGACCATTGCCGCAGAAGACGATGCTGGCATTGCCGATCCGGTGTCGACGACCATGTATCAGACGACCCCCGGACTCTATTCCTTCGACGGAACTGGAGGCGGCCAAGGGCTGATTACTCTTACGGGCACATCCGTCCTGGCGGCCAACCGCGACTATCGGGCGCTGGGGCAACCGGCAGAACCGGGCGATTCCATCACCATTCGGGCTACCGGCATCACCACGCTGGATGGCGCGCTGCCGACGGTGACGATAGGGGGGCTCTATGCTCTCGTTGAGTCGGTGCAACTCGTACCTGGGATGGCCGGTGTTTACGAGATCACGGCGGAGGTTCCTTTGGCCATCCAAGACGGGGATGCCGTTTCGGTGGCAGTTCACTTACCGGAGGATACGTTGCATCCGTGGAAAGGGCCTCTGGAGGCCGGCAACATGCGCCGCGCCGGCTTACAGAGCAATCAGACGACGATTGCGGTCGAGCGGTCGCGCCCTTGAGGGGATTGGTGACGCAAAGCGCTACTGCGAAAGAGAAGCGCTGCGGTTCATCGTAGGGAGGGCTGCAATTGTGCCGTAGGCGTCATTACAGCGCAGGCCTGTGACTGAGAACCGGTCGATGTCCGACTCCACCAGCACGGAGCCGCTTTTGTTCGCCAGATCCGGGTACGTGTCCGGCAGAACCAGCGTCACCTGCTGTTCTGGCAGGAGCGTCAATGAGTCGATGAGCAGCACCTGACCTTCGAGATTCAGATATGTCAACCGCACTTGCGACGACAGATTCGCCGCGGGGTTCACCAGCGTTACCTGGCTCCTGAAGCCGAGAGTGTTGTCAAAGGGCATGTACACGGAATAGTCCTGCATATTGCTGGAGGCCACAGTAGTTTCAGAGTTGAAGGCGGCGCTCAATCCCCTGCGACGGATGATCGCATATCCGTCCACGGTTCCTGGCCCATTATCGTAGGTCAGAACGGACCATCCTCCGCGAATAGAGCCGCTCGTATCTGAGAGATCCAACCTCAGACTCGAACCCGGAGCGAGAACTCCCTGTAGTGCAGAGGTTGTGATGTCCTCTGAATTGGCCTGTGTGTGAATCGTGTACGAAGCGGGCTTTCCATCGGCGGCGAAGAAGAACTGCTGAAATGTCACCAGCGCAGATCCTGTGTTGATCAAAACAAAGGTGGTTTCGAAGTTACTGTCTGAGAGAATTCGTGGAAAAACCCTGCTCGGGATGACGACCGATGCGTTGGGGGACGAGTCCTCTCTAGAGGGAAGGCCTGGCACGCGCCTCGTCGTGATAGCGGGGCTGAGCCCAATGGGGCCGAGCGCCTGAGCATGCAGGAAGACGAAGGGCAGCAGTAACAGCAAGACTTTCTTCATCCGGAGCTCTACCTTCATAACAATCGTCATTCCCCACAAACGATAGTAGAGGAAAAGTCACCAATGTTAGTACCGGAGCCAGGGAACTAAGTACTAAGCCAGTACCAAGAGTCGTTTCGAAGGAGGGCCAAAGTGGCTCAGGATGTTGAGGATGATGGCTATCCCGTGCTTGAGCGGCTCGAAGTGCGCGGAGCCTGTTTCCCGCTTCGGCAAGCTGTTGGCCGCGACGGAAGGAGTCATCAAGCCGCGCAAAAACCGCGCGCCCTTGACAGGTTCCTTCCGTTCCGAAGAGCAGCTGGGATGAGGGAAAGGGGGCCCCTGGGGGGCTGACCCCAAGTTCACCCGCGCGGCGAGGCGACAAAAGGTAACCACGGAAACCTTGCGGCTAGGGTCGGAGTGAAGAACCGGTAGGCCGCAACGCCGATATAGGTCCCGAGCGTATTGGTGAAGAGGTCCGTTGTGCCCGAGTCTCGCGTGGGAAGATACGCCTGCAGGATTTCAATAGTGAGGCTGACCAGACATCCCAGAATGACCGTGGCCAGCGCGGTCCGTCTGACTCTGCGTGCCGAAAAGCAAGCGCAGAAGCAAAAACCGAACGGCACGAACCCGACGATGTTCTTGTAGGCGGCGCTCCAGTAACTCCGGGACATGCTGAATTCTTTCCAAAAAGGTTCGAGAAATATCTTATCCGAAACCAAGTACTTCGCTGGGATATACAGATCCACGCCCGGCCTCACCTGGTTGTGGACGACATTTCCGGCGCGCTCGTTGAACAAGTACAGGGCAGCATTATCCTCATCATCGAATATCTCGGGCTGCTCCCCATGCGTCCAGCTATCGTAGTGCCGCAGCACCTGCGCTGCCGTGAGTTCTCGACGGTACAGCGCAAGGCCGAGCAACTGCCCCGACCAATTATCGGGTTGCCTCGGCGAATCGCCCAGAACCAGCCGCCCCTCGAAGCCCTTCATGGAAAGCCGAAACTGCGGCGCCGTCTTGGCCAGAACACCGTCAATGTAAACTGCCGTCCCGCGTACGCCTGAAGCGATCGTCAAGAATATCCGCCCAGATCTGCGTATCGCATCTCTTACATAGAGGCTTGATGTAATCGTAGACTGTGGATCGTCTTGAGTTTCGGTGTGCAGTTCAAGTCCAGCCTCAGATTGGCGGAGCGAGAAGTGGAATGGATTCCCCGGAGAGTAGAACGCCAGGATGGTGGACGAGTCCCAGATATCGCGAGGCTGCAACCAGACCTCGATGCTGCCGGATTCTTCGGTCTCCGCACTCGTTATCTGGAACGCGCTAGAGCTCATCACCGTGCTCCACTTGCCGAAGCGAAGGCCGTTGTGATTTCCTAGCCAGGTGACCCCGTTCTTAGGCGAATGGAAGGGCCAGAGACCCAGTGTGAGGATCACACAAAGGACGGCCAGGCAGATCACATCCCAAAACTGTGCTCTCAATCTGCCCTGCCCTGAGAGTCTTCTGAAATTGCGCAATGCCAAGGCAATCTCCATTCTACCTGTAAAGAACAGTCGAAATACAGGCCCACCCGACATGCCTCGGATTCTCTCACTTGGCAGTGGCGCCAGTCCGTCACTCGGCATCGCCTGGCAAGGGCGACGAGCGGAGCGATGGACCGGACTCAGCCGGGTCACCTGCTCCTCAGATGCGCCACACCCTCAAACCCGCG
>PLDO01000576.1 GCA_003136215.1 Bryobacterales bacterium | reverse complement strand
CGCCGTCCCTGTCATCCAGGTGATACACCCAGAACTTGTCCAGGCCCGGTTCCGGCCAGATGTCCGGCTGGAAGTGCATGAACAACACCCACCACACCTTCACGCCGTGCTTCCTGGCCACGTTTACGACCATGTCCGTATACGTGAAGTCGAATTTCCCGTCTTCCGGCTCGATGGTACGCCAGTGCAGGCCCACTAAAGCCGTGTTCGCTCCCAACTTCCCGAAATCCGTGAAGATCTTCTCGTAGTCGGCTGCCGCCGGCCTGACCTTCTTCCAGTAGCCGACGCCGCCGAGGCCTCTCACATAGAAGGGCGCGAGCTGCCCTGCGTTGTCGCGAACCTTCAGTGCCAGCTTCCGGTTGGCAAGCTGGGCCAGAGCCACGGGGGCCTTCTGTTTTCGCGCCTCTTGCTCGGTAAGTATGCGCACCCCCCGGGCCTTGGCCCGGTAGTCGGGATCGAAGGCCGCTGGCATCTCGGCGACAGGTTGAGCGATCTGTGCCAGCGCAGGCACGGCGCATAGAACACCGATCGATGCCATCAACCATCGTCTCTGTTTCATGGACATCTCCTGTCTTTGACCGGGATTCCCTCCTTGACCTCCCGGCTAGGGTCTAGGGTTGGGGCTACGAACTTCGTTCTAAGCAGGGCGCGAACCCAACCGATCCGGTGTTTCCACATATTCTCGTTCCTCGTCACCCCGGGAGTTCTGAAGGCTGTTGCCTTTTGGGCCAGCTTTCAGCCAACTGTAACACCCAATGCCGGTCGCTATCCCACAATTGCCATGGTTCAAATGAACCATGATGAAGTGAATACCGAGACGGCTATAATGAGCAAAATAGGTCCGATGTGGGCGTTTGGAACCATAGTGGCTCCTTGCAGAAAGGCGACAGGGAAACCCTGGCGCCGACCGTAATTATGCCTAGTCCGGGATGTCACACCCGCCGGCCGCGCCCCAATCGAGGATGAAAGATATGCGGCCGAGGCAACCATGAAAGCTGGAACGATACGGCTTGAACCTTCGGCTGGCGGTTTCGAGTCCGCAAAGGTCGCAATTCAATGCAACGCTGTAAGAACCCGCTCCAAATAGCCCTTCTTAGAGGTCTCAGCTAATGAAGAAAACCGTTTACGCAGTCGTTCTTTTCTTTACTGCCGCATTTTCTTTGAGCGCCCAAAAGCAACTCACGGCATATGTCAATCCCTTGCTGGGAACTGCGCCCCTGACGGAGATTGAGGACATCGGGTTCACCCCTCCCTGGCGAGTATGGGCTGGTCTGGTGTTTCCCGGTACATCCGTTCCAAACGCCATGGTTCAGCTAAGCCCGATCACCAAGTTTGGCAGCGGGGCCGGGTACGAGTATGAGAACTCCGCCATCTATGGCTTTGCCCATACGAACAAGGGCCACTGGAATTTGTGCAATATTCCCGTCCTGCCCGCGACCGGGGTCTTGAACCCTGACGATTTTGGCTCCGCCTTCAGCCACCAAAACGAGTCGGCCCACCCTGGCTACTATCAGGTTTACCTCGACCGTTATCACGTCAACGCGGAGTTGACCTCGACTTTAAGAACCGGGTTCCACCGCTACACCTACAGGAGCGGACTGCATCAGGAACTGATTGTGAATCTCGCGAAGTCGAATGAAAATGTAACCGATTGGAAGATCGATCAGGCAGGCGATACGGCCGTCAAGGGGTTTCAGAACACGCGCAGTGAAAAGGTCTATTTTTACGCTGTCGTCAATCATCCGATCAAGGCCATCCAGGAGTTGAAGAAACTGGGTAGCGGACTGTTTGTGCTCGGCTTTGGCGCTGCCCAGGGCCCTCTGGAATTCAGGATTGGCCTGTCGTATGTGAGCACGGATAACGCAAAGCAGAACCTGGAACAGGAGTTGGCCGGAAAGAGTTTCGACCAAGTCAAGGCTGAAGCGTCACAGACGTGGGAAACGTTGCTTTCGAAAATCCAGGTCACGGGCGGAACCGAGCGACAGAAAGAGCTGTTCTATTCCTGCCTGTACCGGTCGTTTCTGTGGCCCGCGTTGAGGAGCGATGTCAACGGAGAGTTCTTGGACGAAGGTAAACATGTCGTCAAGAAGAACTTTCGATACTATACGCTGCCGTCTCTGTGGGATGACTATCGGAACAAACTAGTTTTGCTGGGGATGCTGTCCCCCGACGTTACCAACGACGTGATTCAGTCTCTGGTCGACCGGGGTGAAATAACCGGTTTCATCCCGACATTTTTCCACGGCGACCATGCCGCACCGTTTATTGCGGGATCGTACTTGCGGGGCTTACGAGGATTCGATGCCAAGACCGCCTATAGCCTGCTCTTGAGGAACGCCACCGTCGAAGGAAGATCCAGACCGTACCTCGCGGAATACATCAAGAACGGATACATCGCGACGCCCTTCGTGGAGAATCCCAAGGTCGAAACAAAGTCGACGGCCGGCGTGACCAAGACTCTTGAGTACGCCTATGACGACTACGCTGTGGCCCTGCTGGCGAAAGAGATGAACGACCAGCCAAACTACGACATGTTGATGAAGCGAACGAGCAACTACAAAAACATGTTCGATCCGTCAACCGGCTTGATGCGAGGCCGTACGGAGAATGGAGACTGGGTAGCGAACTTCAATCCGCAATATCCTTATTATGAATACATGTATCGGGAGGCGAATGCCTGGCAATCCTCCTTCTTTGCGCCACACGACACCAAAGGGCTGATCGCTCTTTACAAGAGCCCGGATGATTTCGAAAGGCAACTGGATCAGCTGTTCTCTATTCCCTGGAATCCAAGCTACATTGCCGACAACATCAATTCCTTCATAGGGCAGTACTGCCAGGGGAATCAGCCGGACCACAGCTTTCCGTTCCTGTATTATTTCGTCGGCAAGCCGGAAAAGTCTCAGGCTGTCCTGGACACCATCATGAGCCGGTTTTACGGAATGGGAGAGTATGGCCTGGCCTTGAGCGGAATGGATGACGCGGGCGAAATGTCGTCCTGGTACGTTTTCAGCGCACTGGGCCTATATCCTTATTCCCCGGCCGATGAATCTTATATCGTTTCAGTGCCGCTATTCGATCAAGTGAAGCTCAAGCTGGGCGACAAAACTCTCACCATCGTGAAGAAAAACGCCGGGAGAAAGCTCACTGAAATTACCTACGACGACAAGAGGGTCGACGGCTATTTCGTGGCGCATCACGAACTAATCAAGGGAAAGAAGTTGGTAATTGTGACCAGATAGTTCTTTCGCCGGCAACGCCGGGGAGGCCGCGAAACAAGTGGGTCGGCGCACCGCAAGTCCGGCAGCGGGTGCGTCGCCCTTTGAATGCAAAGTAAAGGAAGGAATGTATCCATGCGACGAAGTCTGAAGAGTCTGTCTCTGCCCTTATTGGTCTCCCTCGTCCTGCTTAACGCCGGACGGAGCCAGACACCGCCTGCGGCAGCTCCGAATTTCACCAAGCAACCGACCCTTTACGTAGTGCCCTACGCGCACCTGGATACACAGTGGCGATGGGAATACCCGCAGACCATCAACGAGTACATCCGAAATACCATGCGGGACAATTTCTTGCTGTTCGAGAAATACCCGCACTACATTTTCAACTTCAGCGGGGCCAACCGGTATCGGATGATGAAGGAATATCACCCGTCCGACTACGCCAAGGTCAAGCAATACGTGGCCGCGGGGCGATGGTTCCCGTCCGGCTCGAGCATGGAAGAGAACGACGTCAACTCGCCCTCCGCCGAATCGGTCATTCGGCAGGTGCTCTACGGCAAGCAGTATTTCCGCCGCGAGTTCGGCAAGACCAGCGCGGAATACATGTTGCCGGACTGCTTCGGGTTCCCCGCCTCGCTGCCCAGTATCCTCTCCCATGCCGGCCTCAAGGGGTTCTCCACGCAGAAGCTGTCGTGGCGTTCGGGAGCGCGAACCGGCGGCCCGGGGTCGCCACAGAGTACTCCAGCCGGCATTCCGTTCAATGTCGGCTTTTGGACGGGCCTTGACGGCAACGGTGTGATTGCCGCACTGAACGCTTCGGATTATAACGGCGATGTGGTCGGAGATATCACGAAGAGTCCGGCTCCGCCTGTCGCGGGCGCGAGGAATGCACCTCCGGATTGGCCCCAGCGGGCTCAGAACAACGGCGAGAAGAGTGGAGTCTTCGTTGATTATCGTTATTACGGTATCGGCGACGTCGGCGGCGCCCCCCGCGAAAACTCCGTGAAGCTGATGGAAGCCATCCTTACCAAGAGCTTTACCGTGATCCCGCCGCCACGATCTCGTGGGGGCCAGCCAGGCCAAGTTCCGCCCGCGCCCGGTCCGGAGGTCAAAGTGGGCGACGGTCCGCTGAAAGTGGTCCAGACCAGCGCGGAGCAGATGTTCCTCGATATCCAGCCTGAACAGGCAGCTCGTCTGCCGCGATACCGGGGCGATCTGGAACTGATCGAGCATTCCGCCGGGTCCCTCACTTCGCAGGCTTACGTGAAGCGCTGGAACCGCAAGAACGAACTGCTCGCCGATGCGGCTGAGCGGGCCTCCGTAGCCGCCGAATGGCTGGGTGGGCAGCCCTATCCGCTCGAGCGGATGAATAACGCCTGGACGCTCGTCATGGGCTCGCAATTCCACGATATCGTTCCCGGCACCGCGACCCCCAAGGCGTACGAGTTCGCCTGGAACGACCAGCTGCTGTCCATGAACCAGTTCGCCGCCGTGCTGACCAGTGCCACCGGCGCGGTGGCGTCCGCGCTGAACACCCGGACCGAGGGCACGGCTCTTGTCGTCTACAACCCTCTGAACATCCCGCGGGAGGATGTGGTCGAAGCTGCCGTGTCGTTCCCCAACGGCGCGCCGAAAGCCGTTCGCGTCTTCGGGCCGGACGGTAAGGAAGTGGCCGCGCAACTGGCCCGCGGCAAGGTGCTGTTCCTGGCCAAAGTGCCGTCGGTTGGCTACGCTGTCTACGATGTACGGGCCGCCCAGGCGCCCGCGCCCTCGACACTCAAAGTGACGCAATCGTCTCTCGAGAATGCCCGCTATGTCGTCAAGGTGGACCAGAACGGCGACCTGAACAGCATCTTCGACAAGGCCCTCGACAAAGAACTCCTGTCCGCCCCAGCACGCCTGGCCCTGAAGACGGACAGGCCGGTGGACTGGCCCGCCTGGAACATGGATTGGGCGGATCAGAAACTGCCGCCGCGTAATTACGTCGGAGGACCGGCCAAGACCAAGATCGTCGAAGATGGCCCAGTCCGCATCGCACTTGAAACCACGCGCGAAACCGAAGGCTCGCGGTTCGCGCAAACCATCCGTTTGTCGGCTGGAGATGCCGGCAATCGTGTGGAGTTCAGCAATGTAATCGACTGGAAGACCGGCGGAGCCAACCTCAAGGCCACCTTCCCGCTAACGGCGTCGAATCCCGTGGCGACTTACAACCTCGACATCGGCGCCATCGAGCGTGGCAATGACGACGATCACAAGTTCGAAGTGGTTTCCCACCAGTGGTTCGATCTCACCGATAAATCGGGGGCTTTCGGCGTGACGGTGCTTTCCGACTGCAAGAATGGTTCCGACAAGCCCGACGACAACACCCTAAACCTGACCCTTCTCCGGACTCCCGGCATCGGGACCGGCAACGGCAAAGACTACGCCGACCAAGCTACGCAGGATTGGGGCCACCATTCGTTCGTCTACGGTCTGGCCTCGCACGCCGGCGGCTGGCGGCAGGCGCAGACCGACTGGCAGGCGCAGCGTCTCAACCAACCGCTCATCGCCTTCGAGACTCTGAAACATTCGGGAAGTTTGGGGCAGAGTTTCTCGCTGCTGCGTGTCAGCGACAGCCGCATTCGTGTGCTGGCTCTCAAGAAAGCCGAGCAGGGCGATGAAGTCATCGTCCGGTTGGTGGAACTTGACGGCAAACCGGCCGAGAACGTGCGTATCAGCTTCGCCGCCCCGGTCACCGCTGCGCGCGAGGTCAACGGCGCCGAAGAGCCCGTGGGGCAAGCCGTCGTCGACAGCGGCGCAATCGTGACATCGTTCACGGCGTTCCAGCCCCGCACGTTTGCGCTGAAGCTCGGGGCAGCACCCGCGAAGGCCGTCGCGGTGCAGTCGCAGCCGGTCACGCTGGCCTACGATCTTGCGGTCGCCAGCGGCGACGGGTCTAAATCAGCGGGCGGCTTCGATTCTGCCGGCCGCGCCATCCCGGCCGAGATGCTGCCGCTTCAGCTGAACTTCAGCGGAGTCCGCTTCAACCTGGCTCCCCCCCAAGAACCTAATGCGGTGGTGGCGCGCGGCCAGACCATTTCGCTGCCGGCAGCAAAGTTCAACCGGGTCTACGTGCTCGCGGCCTCGGCGGATGGCGACCAGAAAACCACATTCCGCGTCGGCGACAAACTCACCGACTTGACTATTCAGGACTGGGGCGGCTACATAGGCCAGTGGGACCACCGAATCTGGAAAAGCAAGGAAGTGCCTAGCCGGCCGACATCAGGCTCAGCCAGCAGTACGCGGACTGACCCTTATGGCGAAATGGTGGGCATGACGCCGGGCTTTATCAAGCCTTCGCCCGTGGCCTGGTTCGCCTCGCATCGCCACACGGCGGACGGCGCCAATGAGGCCTACGCCTATTCCTATTTGTTCGCTTACGAACTTGATGCGCCGGCGAACACCAGGACGTTGACCTTGCCGAGCAACGACAAGGTACGCATTCTGGCAATCTCAGTAGCGGAAGAGGGTCCCCAGGTGCATGCGGCTCAAGTGTTAACCGACGCGTTGGGGAAGTGAGAGTCATTGAGGTAGGCTGGATGAGGCTGGAGTGGGCAGAATGCGTTCCGGATGGACCCTATGAGGACGATTCCGCGGTTGGCTTGCGGTTTAATGGCCGTGATGGCGGGCTCCGCCCAACAAACGTCCCGGCCGCCGAACATGGTGCTGGCGAACGATCGGCTGGAGTTGACGATCCAGCAGACCGGCGGTACGTTCTCCAAGCTGATTCTGCGCGACGGGGAGCCCGTCAGTCCACTGGCGACGATCGGTCATTTTCTTGCACTGGATGGATTCGGCGCACCGTCCGATGAGGAGCGCGCCGCAGGCATGCCCTTCCACGGCGAGGCCTCCAAGCAGGTGGTAAAAGTGATCGGGTCGCAGAACTCCGGACCCGTCCGCTCGATCATCCTCGAGACTCTGCTTCCGCTCGTGCAGGAGACGCTCACGCGGACCATCGAAATGGTGGACAGTGAGAACGTCGTCTATATCACGAGCGACCTCCAGAGCGGGCTTGCCGCCGACCGGCCGATTTCGTGGGCTGAGCACGCGACCATCGGACCTCCCTTTCTCGAAAAAGGGAAGACCGTTGTGGACATGCCCGCCCTGAATTGCCGCGTGCGGCCGTTCAAACCCGGGCCGATTCCAGGGCGGCTGGCGTACGAACGCGATTTCCAATGGCCCCTGGCGCCCACCAAAGACAATTCGCAGGCCGACCTGCGACTGGTGCCTGACAACAACTATCTCGACCTGGCGAGTTGTCAAATGGACCCAAAGCGCAACCTGGCGTTCGTAACAGCGCTCCACCTGGACAAGCATCTGTTGTTCGGCTATGTTTTCCGGCGGCAGGACTATCCGTGGCTGATGAGCTGGATGAACTACACGGGTGACACCCGGGCGGCACGCGGCATGGAATTCTCCACGCAGCCATTCGATGTTTCGCACCAGGAGACGGTGGCGATGAGCCCGCTGTTCGGCACGCCCACCTTCCGCTGGCTGCCGGCGAAAGCCAAGCTCCAGACGCGTTTTCTAATGTTCTATGCGAGAGTGCCCGAGGGCTTCAGCCGGATCGACGACATCGTGCTGGAGGGCGGAAACATGACCATCGTCGACCGGTCGGGGAAGCGGCTCGTGTTGCCCGCTTCGCGCGGGCTGTAGGTGTCTTAACACGCGATCCAAGGGGAATCGGAAACAGATATGACGCGAAGTTTGGCGATCGGATTATTGCTGGCAGGGATTTGTTGCGGACAAGAAGGAACGGCAGTCTTTATCTCGCGCTGCATCCAGTGCCACGACGCAAACAGCGAGTCGCACGCACCGCTGCCGGAAGCCTTGGGCAGTCTACCCTGGCAGGATATCGTGAAGGCGCTTGAGACGGGGTCGATGAAGGCGATTGGCGCGCAGCTCAGCGCCGCTGACAAGATGGCCGTGGCGCGCTATCTCGGCAAGTCGGGTCCGGTGGTGCTGCCCGAGATGAAAGGGTTTTGCGCGGCGGGCGCGAAACCGAAGTCCGGCGGCGCTGCCTGGAATGGCTGGGGCGTGGACGAGAGGAATACCCGGTTCCAACCGGCGAAGGCGGCGGGACTCACCGCGGAGCAGGTTCCAGGACTGAAAGTGAAATGGGCTTTCGGCTTTCCCAATACGGTGACGGCTTACAGTCAGCCGACCGTGGTCGACGGCCGCGTGTACACCGGGAGCAACGACGGCACCGTCTATGCTCTGGACGCCCAGAGCGGCTGTATTTACTGGATGTATCAGGCCAAATCGATGGTACGCGACGCGGTCGTGATCGGCCCCGGTCCGCGTGCGTACTTTGGCGATCTCGAATCGAATGTCTACGCGCTGGAGGCCAACACAGGCAAGCTCGTCTGGCAGAAGAAGCTGGACAATCAGGCCTTCACGCGCATCACGGGCACCGTGAAGTTACACGACGGACATCTCTATGTACCGATCGCGTCGCAGGAAGAAAATGCCGGCGCCAATCCGCAGTATTCGTGCTGCACCTTCCGGGGCAATCTGGTCGTGGTGAAGGCCAGCGACGGCAGCGTAGTCTGGCGGACCTACACTACGCCGGAGGCGAAGCCGACGAAGAAGAGCGCGGCCGGCGTGCAGTATTACGGCCCGTCTGGCGCCACTATATGGTCTTCGCCGACCCTCGATTTGAAGCGAAAGCTGGTATACGTGGCGGCCGGAAATGGTTACTCGGAGCCCGACATCAAGACCGCAGATGCCGTGATCGCGATGGATATGGAGACGGGCAAGATCAAATGGAGCCAGCAGACCGCGCCGGACATGTTCAATTGGGGCTGCGCGGCACGTAACGGCGATAAAGGCAACTGCCCGGAGAATGCGGGTACGGATGTCGATCTGGGCGGCTCGCCGGTCCTGGTGGACATCGGCGGT
>PLDO01000013.1 GCA_003136215.1 Bryobacterales bacterium | reverse complement strand
TTGCCATCCTCCACGTCTTTGCGGCGCACCTGGTGGAAGGTTGTCAGAACGGCGTTAGCTTTCGCGAGCACTGCGATACGTTCCGCGTAAAGATCCAGTTTGGAGCCAGGAATCGCCCAGAGCGCCACATCGTCCGTCAGCACGTCCAGATAGGCGCGCGCGCCACAGCAGCCCAGGCTCAGTGCAGCTCGTCCGGTGTTCTTCGCCTGCGGAACAATCGCGCAGGCAGGCCGACCCATGGCCGGCGGCAGGCCCCCTTCCACCTGCTGGGATGCTTCGGAGAGGATCAGCATCTGGTCGGCCTTTCCGAAGAGCAGCACGACGTCGGGTGCTAGCGGTATCGTCGCCAGCGGCCCGTAAATCACATGGGGCGACCGCGATTCCAGCACCGGGATCGAGGGAATGTCCTGCTCCCGAATGTAACCCAGATCGGCGAAGACTCTTAGAGCGTCGCGGCGGTCGGCATCGTGCGCTTCGGTGGTCTCCAGATTATGCGTGAACGTGCCGATCGCGCACAAGTCGTGATCGCTCGGGGAGGTGGCAAACACTTCGGTCGCCGCTTCCTGCCAGAACCGGCAGCCTGCCGGAACGCGCCCCGTCCAATCCCTGATACCTACCGGTACCTTGTCTGTAAAGCAGATTGCGATCGGCGGCAAAACGAGCCTGATTGAGGCGGTCAATGTTTGAGCGATTTGGTTGGGATCGAAATTCATTGGTTGTCCTTTGTGATCGGTCGCATGCTTCATTGCCTTGAAATGTGCGAAGTGAATTCTCCGAAGCCTTTGACCCAGGTAATCATCTGCTGCTCATTACGAAGCAAGTCCTGAAGGGTAGTCCTTCCAAGGACGTCGTCAACTGCCGCCTGCACTGTGCGCCAGAGCACCCGAAGGGAACAATCAACCGAGCGGACGCAGTCCTCCATTTGGCCAGAATGCGCCTCACAGAAATCACTCTCGAACAAACGGCCACCGAGTACAGTCATCACCTCGCCGAGGAGGATCTGGCTGGCCGGGCGCGCCAGAGAATAGCCACCGGCACCGCGCGCCGCCGTGACGAATCCGCCTAGGCGCAGCATCCGCAGGAGCTTGCCGACGTAGGCCTCCGAGACGCCTTCGGCATTGCTGATCGCAGGAATGGTCATTCTGCCGCTTGGTCCTTCCTGCCCGAGGCGGATCAGGCAGCGCAAGCCGTATTCTTCGTGAGATGTGAGTTTCATCGATAGGAGATCCTCGCGACCGGAATAACGTCTTCAATACCCAGTTCGAGCTTGGCCGCCTCCGACATCATGTTCTTCGTCCACGGCGGGTCAAACACCAGGTCGAGCTTGACTCCACTCACACTGGGGACACCCTTCACCTTCGATTCCACCTCGGGCGGTAGGGTGCCGGCCACCGGGCAGTTCGGCGCGGTGAGCGTCATCCGGATGGAAACAAAACGTGTCTCATCCACATTGACCTCATAGATGAGGCCAAGCTCATAGATATTGACCGGCATCTCGGGGTCATAAATCGTACGGAGGACCTGGATAACCTGTTGCCGAAGCTCGCTGGATGTCATTCTGTGGATACCGCCTCTCCGGCGCCCCGCAGCGCCGCGCGCAACGTATGCCAGGCTAGTGTCGCGCATTTCACACGCGCCGGAAACTCCCGAACACCAGAGAACACCATTAGCTTGCCGAGGTCCTTCGGCAATGGTTGATCTATGGTTAGGAGGTCGTGGAACTTCGCCAGCAGAGTCTCGGCCTCGCCAACGGTTTTGCCCTTTAAGATCTCGGTCATCAAAGACGCCGAGGCGGTCGAAATTGCGCATCCGGCTCCCTGGAACGTCACCTTGTCGATCACGCCGTCGTGTTCTTTGAGAAAGACCTTGCACCGATCCCCGCACAGCGGGTTGTAGCCTTCGGCTTTCCGATTCGCGTCTTCGAGCAACTGGAAGTTTCGCGGCCTTCTGTTGTGGTCGAGGATGGTCTCCTGATAGAGGTCGTTAATCATACTGTGAAGACCTCCTTGACCTTCTGAATGCCCGCCACCAGTGCGTCGATGTCTTCCCTGGTGTTGTAGAACGCAAGCGAGGCCCGGGTCGTGGCCGAAACCCCAAAGCGGTCCATGACCGGCTGGGCGCAATGGTGACCGGCACGGACTGCCACACCCTCCCGGTCCAGGATGGTTCCGGCGTCGTGCGGATGCACACCGTCGATTACGAAGGAAAGTACGCCGGCCTTTTCCCGCGCCGTGCCGATCAGGCGCAGCCCGGAAATGCTTTCCAGCGCTCGGGTTCCGTACTCCAGCAGGTCGTGTTCGTGCGCCGCGACGGCGTCCATGCCGATCTGGTCCAGGTAGTCGATCGCGGCGCCGAGCCCTATGACGCCCGCAATATTCGGGGTGCCAGCTTCGAACTTATACGGCAGATCGTTGTAGGTTGTCTTCTCGAACGTGACAGAGCTGATCATGTCGCCGCCGCCCTGGTAGGGGGGCATGTCCTCAAGCAGTTGCTCTCTGCCATACAACACGCCGATGCCGGTTGGCCCGAATACTTTGTGGCTGGAGAAGACGTAGAAATCGCAATCCAGATTCCGGACGTCCACCTTCATGTGCGGAACTGCCTGGGCGCCGTCGATCAACACCGGGACGTTCCAGCTGTGCGCTGTGTTGACGATCTCGCGCACCGGGTTGATGGTTCCGAGGGCATTCGAGACGTGGCTCACGGCAACCAGCCTGGTCCGGTGGTTCAGCAGTTTTTCGAACTGGTCGAACTCCAGCTCGCCGCGGTCATTGATGGGAATGACTCGCAGCACCGCGCCTTTCTCCTCACAGAGCATCTGCCAGGGCACGATGTTCGAGTGATGCTCCATGGCCGAAATCACGATCTCATCTCCAGCGCTGACGTGCGTTCTACCGTAAGTCTGCGCTACAAGGTTGATGCCTTCCGTCGCGCCGCGGACGAAGATGATCTCCCGCGAATTAGCCGCGTTCAGAAACCGCTGCACCTTGCCCCGCGCCGCTTCATAAGACTGGGTAGACCGTTCACTCAACTGGTGCACGCCCCGGTGGATGTTGGCGTTGTCCATTTGGTAGAAACGCGTGAGCGCTTCAATGACGCATTTCGGCTTCTGGCTCGTCGCCGCGTTGTCAAGATAGATGAGCGGCTCGCCATGCACCTGCTGTGCGAGAATCGGGAAATCCTTGCGGATGGCGGTCACATCGAGGCTAGTTGCGGAGGGCATGCAACCTCTCCAGCAGAATTTGTTCCAACCGGGCGCGCAACGGCCCTACCTTGACCCGGTCAATAATATCGCGCGCGAAGGCATGCATCAGCAGATCACGCGCCTGTTCCTTCGCGATGCCGCGCGACTGCAGGTAGAAGATGGCCTCCTGATCGAGTTGGCCAATCGTCGCCCCGTGCGTGCAACGAACATCGTTGGCGTGAATCTGCAGCTCAGGTTTGGTATGGATGGTGGCGTTTTCGGAAAGAACGAGATTCCTGTTTGTCTGCTTGGCGTCAGTCTTCTGCGCGTCCGGACGAACGATGATCTTCCCGTTAAAAACCGCGGCGGATGTTCCGCCGAGGATGCCCTTATACAACTCATGGCTCGTGCCATGGGGCTTCGCATGATCGATCATCGTGTGATTATCGATATGCTGGCCGCCGGACGCCAGATAAAGGCCATTGACGGTAGCTTCCGATCCTTCCGCGAGGACGGCATTGATGTCGTTCCGTACCAGGCCGCCCCCGCCGAGCGAAATGGAATGCGTCGAGAAATTCGCGTCGCGGCCGATCTGGACCTGGAGGGTAGCTACATGGAATGACCGCTCATCCTCCTCTTGCAGCTTGTAATGGTCCACTACCGAGTGATCGCCCGCAACGATCTCGGTGACCGCGTTCGTGAAATACTTTGCGCCGTGGCCGAGGTAGCTCTCCACTACGGTTGCCTGGCTACCGGGTCCGATCACGACCAGGCTGCGCGGATGGGAAATGACCGGCACCTCGCCGCCGGTCGCGAGGAACACGAGGTGAATCGGCTCCTCGACGACTGTCCCCTTGGGAATCTCGATGCAGGCGCCATCATCAAAGTTAGCGGTGTTCAACGCAACAAACGCACGATCCTGGTAGGCCGCGTAACGCGCCAAGTGCGCTTCGACGGCGCCGTTCGCTTCGCGCAGCGGAGTGGCGCGGATGCCCCGTGGAAGCTTCTGGGTAGAGAGTTCAGGCGAGTAGCGGCCATTGATAAACACCAGCCGAGGACCGCCCTCGTTCGGGGAGAGACTCTGATCGAATTGTGCCACTTCCCGGGCGTTCAAATCGGAAGGCGCGGCCGAGAATTGTGTTTTGGCAATGGAGGAGACGTTGGTGAAGCGCCACTCCTCATCCCGTGTTGTCGGAAACCCCAGCTCGGCGAAGCACCGCGCGGCATCCTGACGGATTGATGTAATTCCCGTCATGCCGTGACGGCCTCCTCGACGCCGGCGTAACCCGTTTGCTCCAGTTCGAGCGCGAGGTTCTTATCGCCGGTTTTGACGATTCGGCCGTCAGCCAGCACATGCACATAGTCCGGCACGATGTAGTTCAACAGACGCTGGTAATGCGTGACGACGATCATCGCTCTATCCTCTGTGCGCAGCCCGTTCACGCCGTTGGCAACGATCTTCAGTGCGTCGATGTCCAGACCTGAGTCGGTTTCGTCCAGGATCGCGAACCTCGGCTCAAGCACCGCCATCTGGAAAATCTCGTTGCGCTTCTTCTCACCACCCGAGAAGCCCGCGTTCACCGGCCGGTTCAAGAACGCTGGGTCCATTTCCACCAGCGCCAGTTTCTCCTTGACCATCGTCAGGAAGTCCATGGCATCGAGTTCCTCCAGACCGCGGCTCTTGCGGATCGTATTCAACGCTGCCTTGAGGAAATACATATTGCTGACGCCGGGAATCTCCACGGGGTACTGGAACGCCATGAAGATCCCTTCCTGAGCACGCTGTTCGGGCGGCATGCTCAGGAGATCCTTGCCGTCGTACAAGACCTGGCCGCCGGTAACTTCGTAGAGGTCGCGGCCGGCCAGGACCTGAGCCAAGGTGCTCTTGCCCGACCCGTTCGGCCCCATGATGGCATGCATCTCGCCCGCACCCACCGTCAGATCGATGCCACGCAGGATCTCCTTGCCGGCTACGCTCGCATGCAAGTTCTTGATTTCAACTAAAGCCATCTTATGTTCCCTCAACCCACGCTGCCTTCCAGGCTGATTCCCAACAGCTTCTGCGCTTCGACGGCGAACTCCATCGGGAGCTCCCGGAAGACTTCTTTACAGAACCCGTGGACGATCATCGAAACTGCGTCTTCCGCGGAGATGCCGCGCTGGCGGCAGTAGAAAATCTGGTCTTCGCCGATCTTGGAGGTGGACGCCTCATGCTCAACCTGTGACGAGGTGTTCTTCACTTCGAGGTAGGGGAACGTGTGCGCGCCGCATTGGTCGCCCAGAAGCAGCGAATCGCATTGCGAGTAGTTCCGTGCGCCGGTAGCGCCCTTGAGAATCTTGACCATTCCACGGTAAGCGTTCTGCCCGTGGCCTGCGGAGATGCCCTTGGAGACGATCGTGCTCCGGGTATTCTTCCCGATGTGGATCATCTTGGTACCGGTATCGGCCTGCTGCCAGTTGTTGGTGAGGGCGACGGAGTAGAACTCGCCGACGGAATTGTCGCCGATCAGCAGGCAACTGGGATATTTCCAGGTGATGGCGGAGCCGGTTTCCACTTGCGTCCAGGAGATTTTGGAATTGACGCCGCGGCAGGCGCCGCGCTTGGTGACAAAATTGTAGATGCCGCCCTTGCCGTCCTTGTCGCCGGGATACCAGTTCTGCACGGTGGAGTACTTGATCCGGGCGTTATCGAGAGCGACCAGTTCGACCACGGCGGCGTGCAACTGGTTGGTGTCGCGCATGGGCGCGGTGCAGCCTTCCAGGTAGCTGACGGTGGCGCCTTCGTCGGCGACGATGAGGGTGCGCTCAAACTGCCCGGTGTCCTTGGCGTTGATACGGAAATAGGTGGAGAGCTCCATGGGGCACTTGACGCCCTTGGGGATGTAGCAGAAACTGCCGTCGCTGAAGACGGCGGAATTCAGGGCGGCGAAGAAATTGTCGCTCGTGGGAACCACCGTCCCCAGGTATTGTCGGACCAGGTCCGGATGCTCCTTGACGGCTTCGGAGAACGACCCGAAGATGATGCCGACCTCGTGCAGTTTGGCCTTGAAGGTGGTGGCGACGGAAACGCTGTCGAACACGGCATCCACCGCGACGCCGGCGAGGATGGCCTGCTCCTGCAAGGGGATGCCGAGCTTGGCGTAGGTCTTCAGCAGTTCCGGATCGACCTCGTCCAGGCTCTTGGGTCCATCGCCCTTGGGCTTAGGGGACGAGTAATAGATGATGTCCTGGTAGTCGATCTTGGGGTAGTGTACGTTTGCCCACGTTGGCTCTTTGAGGGTCAGCCAGTGGCGGTACGCCTTGAGGCGCCATTCGAGGAGCCATTCCGGCTCGTTCTTTTTGGCGGAAATCAGGCGAACAACATCTTCACTCAGGCCGCGGGGAATGGCATCGGCTTCGATGTCGGTGACAAAACCCCACTTATATTCCTGGTTGGCAAATGTCTCGATGGTGTTGGTGGAATCGCTCACCGGGATACGCTCCTACGCTGCTGGCTCAACCCTATTTTCTCCAATCTGTACTTTATAGTCAAGATTACTTATTTAATGGATGCAGGAGCGGGGCGAACGGGTGCGAAAAGCGTCCGAAGTGCGTTCGGTGGGGGGCGGGGGGAGGCGGGTGAGGAAAACCCGGAGCAACGGAGGCCAGGCTCGCTAGACATGAAACAAGTTATTTATTTTGTTATAGTTGGATATTAGAATCAGTTGAGGTTGGGCGCTGCCCCTGGGCATGAGGCATGGGTATGGCCCCTTTTGAGGAATGGCACGAGGAAGGACTAGCGACCGAAATGCTCCGGCCTGATTAATGATGTGAAGTAAAGGGGTGGTGCCCGCTCACTCCTCCTGGCAAGCCGACCAGATTGCCAGGAGCCGCTCCAGTTCCGGGCCGGTCATCATCGCGCCACTCAGCCAGGCGCACAATCGGCGCTTGTAATGCACGCGGTCGAAGAGAATCACGAAACTCATCATGTAGACGAGCGAAAGTAGTGCGTAACGGCCAGTCATCTCGAGCCTCCAAGGGGCGGCTTGCCCCGCTACGACATCCAGCAACAGAGGTAGTATGGCAATGATGGGCGGCCATTTCTAGTCCTAGTGGTTCCTACAGGGTTCCCCTCCCCAGTTTGAGGGGTAATCAAAGGATAGCACCAGGGCTCGGATATGGTCAGGCGATGCGGGTATAGGTGCGCACCGCGGTGGGCTTTCGCCGCGCGAAATGGACTGTAAATCCTTCGTCATGAGTTTTTTCTTGCCCTCTCCGGCATTTTTAAGGAAACTGAAGGACTAAGGAGAAGCACCACGTTGGAAAGAAATGGCCGTAAGGGTTCGCTCGTGATGGAGCCGACAGAACGATGGACGCCTCAATCGGCCAGCGACCTATACGACGTCGCCAGCTGGGGCAAGGGCTATTTTTCGGTAAGCGAGAACGGGCACGTCGTGGTGCATCCGGAGAAGGAAACCGCGCGCTCCATCGACCTCAAGCAACTGGTGGACACACTGGTACTGCGCGGCATCAACCTGCCGATCCTGATCCGCTTCGCCGATATTCTGAAGCACCGTCTGGGAGAAATCCACAGCGCTTTCGAGACCGCCATCAACGAGCACAAGTATCAGGGCGGCTATTGCTGCGTCTACCCCATCAAGGTAAACCAGCAGCGGCAGGTAGTGGAAGAGGTGCTGGAGTTCGGCAAGCCGTTTCACTTCGGCCTGGAAGCGGGTTCCAAGCCGGAACTGATGGCGGTGATGGCGTTGGCCGACAACGACACCCCGATCATCTGCAACGGCTTCAAAGACGATGAATACATCGAGATGGCGATGCTGGCCCAGAAGATGGGAAGGCAGATCATCCCGGTGGTCGAAAAGTACACAGAACTGCACCTGATCCTGAAATACAGCCAGCGCGTGGGCGTGCGCCCGTCCATCGGTCTGCGCGTGAAGCTGGCCAGCCGCGGGTCGGGACGCTGGAAGTCCTCCGGCGGATACCGCTCGAAATTCGGGCTGTCGGCCACCGAGGCGATGCGCGCCCTGCAAGAGCTGAAAGACCTCGGCATGAGCGACTGCCTCAACCTGCTGCACTTCCACCTGGGCAGCCAGATCACCAATATCCGTCAGATCAAGGGCGCGGTGAACGAAGCAGTCCGCGTGTACGTGGATCTGGTGCGCGCCGGCGCCGGGCTCAAGCTCCTGGACGTGGGCGGCGGTCTGGGAATCGATTACGACGGCTCGCAGACGGATTTCGAATCGAGCGTGAACTACACCCTGCAGGAGTACGCCAACGACATTATTTACCACGTGCAGAACGTGTGCGACGAAGTGGAGGTGGCGCACCCCACCATCATCACGGAGAGTGGGCGCGCCATCGCGGCATATCACAGCGTGCTGGTGTTCAACGTCCTGGGCGTCTCCGGGATGGGTGAGGCCGACGCGCCGGCGGAACCGCCTCCCGAGGCCGAGCAGCCGCTCATCGATCTCTCGGAAACCTACCGCGGCCTGACCGCCAAGACGCTGCTGGAGAGCTATCACGATGCGCAACAGGCGCTCGACCAGGCGCTGAATCTGTTTAGCCTGGGCTACCTGTCGCTGGAGCAGCGCTGCATCGCGGAGAATTTGTACTGGGCCATTTCCCGCAAGATCCAGCGCCTCGCCGGCGAGCTGGATTACTACCCCGAAGAGTTGGAAGGCATCGATGCCATGCTTTCCGACACCTACTTCTGCAACTTCTCGCTATTCCAGAGCATGCCGGACAGCTGGGCTATCAAACAACTCTTCCCCATCATGCCGATTCACCGCCTGGAAGAGCAGCCCACCCGCCCCGCCGTGCTGGGCGATATCACTTGCGATTCGGACGGCAAAGTGGACGCCTTCATCGACCGCCGCGACGTGAAGCGCACCTTGCAGTTGCACAGCTTCGACGGCAGCAATTACTACCTGGGCGCCTTCCTGCTGGGCGCATACCAGGAAATCCTCGGCGATATGCATAATCTGTTCGGCGATACCAATGCGGTCCACGTGCGCCTGGGAGCGACGGGCGAAGTCATGCTGGATTCCGTGATCAAGGGCGACACCGTCCGCGAAGTGCTGAACTACGTGCAGTTTTCCTCCGATACGCTGGTGATGCAACTGCGCCGCGACGTGGAGGCGGCGCTGAGGGAAGGCCGGCTAACTTATGAAGAGAGCGGCGCGCTGCTGCGCTTCTACGAAGAGGGTCTGCACGGCTACACGTACCTGGAAGACGTGCACGAGTTATAGGGCGGGCGTTGGCAAGCTGGGTGCGCGACATAGAAGTGGATTGCAGGCCACGG
>PLDO01000634.1 GCA_003136215.1 Bryobacterales bacterium | reverse complement strand
CGGGCGCCTCCGGCTCAAGCTTCCTTCCCGCGCAGTTCCACCACGTAATACCGGCAGGGCGCCCGACCCGCATTGCGTGCGCTGTGCATCTGGTTGGAGCCGAAGTAGATCACCGAACCTGCTTCGGCGACCTCCGTTTTGCCTTCCAGATACGTCTCCACCGCTCCCTCCACCACGATGACGATCTCCTCGTGCTCGTGCTTGTGGGGAGCGTGCGTCTCGGTGCCTTCGCCCAACACGGTTTCGTGCATTTCCAGATTGAACCCGCCGTGGGTCTTGCCGTAGAAGAACCTGCGGCCCTTCTTCTTCGCATCGCCCTCGTAGACAATCTGCCCGTTGTGATACACCTTCGACGCCAGCGTCCCCGCTTGCGGCGATTGCCCGGCGGCGTTCCCCGCTGCCAGCGCGGGCAGCAAAAAACCCAGGTCTCGACGTGAAAACTCCATGTGTGCCTCCCGGCTTGCCCCCTTCGTGGGGTTACTTCATTTTCGGCCCAGCTGGAACCTCCGGTTGTGGGGCGGGNNCTGCGGCGGGTTGGAAACCCGCACTCAGCTTCACTCCGAACGCAACATGCTTACCGGGTCGATTCGCACGGCGCGGACTACCGCCGGCGCCGCTGCCGCCAGCGCCACTGCCAGAATTGTGGCCGACGGAAGCGCAAGCATCCCGACGTCCGTGGGCTGCACACCATACAGCAGTGCCGCGATGAAGCGCACCGACGCCATCCCGAGCGCGCCGCCCGCCACCACACCCACGATCACCATCCGGAAGACGTCCGCCGTTACTCGCCGCGCGATGTCGCCCGCCTGCGCGCCAATCGCCATGCGTATCCCGATCTCACGACGCCGTTGCAGCACTCCGTAGTCCAGCACGCCATACAGCCCGATCCCGGCCAGCAACAACGCGACCCCCGCAAAGAAGAGCGCCAGTGTCGCCACCAGCCGCTCACGGACCGTTTGCGCGCGCACCAAATCTGCCTGCGTGCGAATATTGCTCACGCGGAATTCCGTGCGCGCCTGAGACACTTCCTGCCTCAATGTGGATGCCAGCGCCATCGGGTTCGCGCTCGACGTCCGCACGATCAACGTCCCATTGCGAACCGGCAGCATCGCGCCGTCCGCGCCGATTCCATGAAAGGGCACGTACGCCACTGGCAGGATAGGCTCCCGCAAACTACGGTACGGCGCATCGCGCACCACGCCCACAACCTGGTAGAGGCTCTCACCTTTGGCGAATAACTTTCCAATCGCACTTTCGCCGCCGAAGAACTGCCTCGCGAACGTCTGGTTGACCATCGCCACGCCGGGCGACGTGTCGCTCGCGCGGAAGTCTCTGCCCTCCAGCAGCGATATCTTCATGGCGTCGATCCAACCGGGGGAAACACTCAGAAAGTAGGCCAGAACCGGACCCGGAGGCGCACCGTTCACCGAAACGAATCCGTTCCACGCATTCCCGCCGAGCAGCGGCCCTCCGGCCAGAGCCACCGTCTCCACGCCCGGCGCCGCGCGCAGATGTTCCGCCACCTGATCCCAAAAAACCGGCGCCTGCGCGCGTTGCGCCACCGTCTCCAGCGTGAGCAGCCGTTCCGAAGAGAACCCGATGGGCCGATTCGATAACCGCTCGAACGTGGCGGCAAACAGCCCCGCCACGAAAAGCACCAGGAAACAGAATGCCACCTGTACCGCGATCAGCGCGTTCATTAAACGCCGCCGGGAGTGCGCGTTTTCGCCGCCTTTCAGCGCGCTCGCGGGCTTCACCGCCGACGCCCGTAACGCCGGCGCCAGCCCGAACAGAAGCACCACGCCAAGAGTCAGCGCCATGCCGAATCCCAATACCCGCCAGTCCGCCGGAAGTGATAGCCGCGCCGGGTTGTCCGGCGGATTGATCCGGCCCACCACGAACGGCGCGCTCCACCATGCGAACACCCCTCCCATCGCGCCTGCCAGCAGCCCCAGCGTGGCGCTCTCCACCAGCACCAGTTGCACCAGCCGCCACCGTCCAGCACCAATCGAAACCCGCAGCGCCATCTCGCGCGCCCGCGCCACCGCCTGCGCCGTCATCAGGTTCGCCACGTTCGCGCACGCAATCAACAGCACCAGCGCCACCAGAACTCCCAAAGCCATCAGCGCCCGCCGGTAATCCTGCTGCATCCCCGAGACGCCCGCGCCCGCGGGTTCCAGTAAGAGCGTCTGGGCGAGGAACGCCGCGATCCGTTGGCTGGTGATGCCCGTGAACCCCTTCGCCCGCTCCTCCTCGAATGCTTGCGAGGTTGCGTGCAGTTTCTGGCGCACCGGTTCCGCGCTGACACCCGGCTTCAGCCGCGCCATCGTCCGATGCCACGTCTGGTCGTCGCGGACGGCCCCGGGATGCATCATCGTGGGTACGAAGATGTCGGTCACCGTGCCCGTCTCCGTGCCCGTGAAGGGCTCCGGACCGACTCCGACGATCTCATAGAGGCGGTCCCCCATCTGAAATGTCCGCCCGATTACCGTTGCATCCCGCCCAAAGCGCCGCTTCCAGTAGTCATAAGAGAGTACCGCGTACGGATGCCCCCCTGGCGTGAGATCGTCGCTTTCCGTGAATAGGCGCCCTGCGGCGGGCCGCAACCCGAACGAGTCGAACATCCACCCCGAAACGTATTGCAGGTACGCCTTCTCCATTTCCTGGTCCGACCTGTAGGTGAGGTCCATCCGCTCCGCATACGAAACCGCCAGCAGTTCGGCTTGGTCCTTCACCGCGGCTCGCATCAGGCGGAACGCCGGATAAGCCCAGCCGTCGAACGTTTGAGCTTTGCCGTCAAAACCGGTTCCTTGCCG
Source organism: Bryobacterales bacterium (assembly GCA_003136215.1). GTDB lineage: Bacteria > Acidobacteriota > Terriglobia > Bryobacterales > Bryobacteraceae > Solibacter. The sequence goes on along the minus strand of PLDO01000634.1, from coordinate 664 downwards.
ATACAGTGCGTACAACCGCTCCGGATGAGTCACCGGCAGCGGCCGCAGCAGCATGGCGTCAATCAGCCGGAATGCCGACGTGCACGAACCGATGGCCAGCGCCAGAGACAGAATCGCCGCCGCCGAAGTCGCCTTCTTCTTCATGAGCTGCCGCCAGCCGAAAACAGCATCGGCGCGCAGCGAATCCAGCCACGGAGCCAGCCGGATGTCGCGGCTCTCGTCCCGCCGGCGCAGCACGGAACCGAACGCCCGCCGCGCTTCCCCGGCGTCGCGCCCCTCCTCGATCGCTTCCGCGATGTGCGCCTCCAGCTCTTCGTCGATCTCGCGGCTCAAACCGTCGCCGCGGAATACGTTCCTCATCCGTGATAACCATGACATGTCAGTCTGCCCTCAACATGCGTACCGGGTCGATTCGCACGGCATGGAATACCGCCGGCGCTGCCGCCGCCAACGCCGCCGCCAGAATCGTGGCCGCGGGCAGTGCCAGCATCCCCAGGTCGGTGGGCTTCACGCCGAAGAGCAGCGCCTCGATATACCGCATCGATGCCATGCCAATTGCGACCCCGATCAGCCCACCCGCCAGCACCCAGCCAACGATATCCCCCATCACCCGCCGCGCGATATCGCCCGCCTGCGCCCCTATCGCCATGCGGATGCCGATTTC
>PLDO01000361.1 GCA_003136215.1 Bryobacterales bacterium | reverse complement strand
CCGGGATCGCCAGCGGTGGCGGTGCCGGTCGCACCGCAACGGCAGGCAGCGGCGGCATGATAGGTACCGCCACCATGAAGATGGCCATGCGGAAGTCGGCCGGCGAACCGCTCGGCAAACAGACGATCGAGGGCGTTAACGCCGCAGGCATCCGCGAGGTCTCCACGATCGACGCCGGCGCCATCGGCAATGACCGCCCGATTCAGGTCTCCACCGAATCCTGGTACTCCGCCGAGCTGCAGATGAATGTCATGACCAAACACAGCGACCCGCGGACCGGCGACGAGAGCTTCCGCCTGACCAACATCAGCCGCGGCGAGCCCGCCGCGTACCTCTTCCAGTTGCCCGCCGGTTACCAGATCAACGAACGCAAGTAAGTGGCAAGTGGGCTGTCACGCGGCCGTTGTCTGGCGAGGCTTGACGGGGTCGAAAAACCAGGCCGCCTTGCAGGCGGCTGGACCCGCTGAAAGCGTGTCCGCAGGCAAAATTGCCTGCCCCACGGACGGTCTGGCGAGGATTGACAGACCACGCAAGGCGATGGTCTGTCCCACCATTCCGTTCACAATTCTCCGGCCGGATCGCCGCCCGGATTACCACGTGCGCCAGTTCCCTCGCGTTGGGCAGCGCGACATGATCCCAGCAGGCATCATGCGGCGAGACGCGGGTCCACCTGGCGGCGTTGCCAGGCGCGCAGATGGCTCTCATGCCGGCTTGCCCCTCTGCGGTCAACCGGTTCGCCGAAGTGAACATCTCCAGTTGCACGCACCGGTACCTGGAGAAGGGCGTGCGCCGCTCCAGCCACACCATGGGGATCTTCAGCCGCCAGCACCACAATCCATAAGCGTGGATGAGCGCCCGATTGTCCCGGCAGCACGCGTCCAGGTATCCGTTCTCCCGCGCCTTCCGCAGGCGCGACTGCTCGCGACCGTTCATGCGGGTCTATCGGCGGGGTACGGCGAAAACTGTAGGGACAGGCCGGAGGCCTGTCCTACGCCACTTCGACGGGGGCGAGGTGGAGGGCTTCGAGCAGGCCCTTCCACTTGCGCATGACCAGTTCGAGCAGGTTCAGCGCCAGCGCCAACGCCAACAGGCCGGGCCACAATTCCATGTTCGCCGGAATGCTCCGTCCCGCCGCATCGAACGCGTCGGCGGCCTTCACGCCGAAGCGTCCGCCGGTGGAGGCCGCGATCTGGCGCAGCAGCGGCTCGTTGTTGCCGTACTCCTGCATCTCGTCTTCCTGACGGTAGAAGCCCACCTCCGGAAAGGCGCGCGAATCCACCAGGGGACGCACCCGGAACAGTCCCTGGTTCTGCCCGATCGCCAAGCTCCCGCGATAGTGGCCGGCCGCCACCTTGCCCATCTTCAGCGGCGCATGGAAACCATCCGGGCCGAGCACGAAAATATCCGGCATGACGGCCGGCTCCTCGACGTTGCGCGAGAGCCGGTAGTCCACCACCAGTTCATCGCTCGCGCGGTCGAAATCCGCCGTGGTTTCGCTCTCTGGCGCGTGCGGCAGCAGGTCGCGGAAGATGTTGGCCCACAGCTTGTCGAAGCCGGGCCATTGCACCCAGTTGGCGGCCCAGCGGTTCTTGGCGTCGCTGGTGAACACGGCCACGCGGCCCAGCCCGTACTGCCAGCGCACCAGCAGCGGATCGTCACGGTCGGCCATCAGAATGGTGTCCGAGGTGGGCCGCGGCAGAAAGCGCACGTAGCCTTTCAACTGCGGCGCGCTCTCCATCCCGACGCCATTCAGAATCTCCGCCTGCTGCATCACTTTCACCGTGATCGCCTTCTCCACGGCGGTCACGCCGGTGTGTTCTTCCACATCGCGCAGCAGGATCTGTTCCAGACCGGAGGGGTCGTTCAGGAAGTACGATTTGCCGTCCGCGTTGGCAGCCACTTTCTCCAGAAACGCGCGATTGACATCCTGCCCCAGCCCGACGGTGGAGATGGTCACATGATTCGCCAGCGCTTCCTTGGTGAGAGTCATGCTGTCGCCCTCTTCGGAAATGCCGTCGGTCAGCAGCACGATGTGCTTGTACATGGCCGTCTGCGGCAGGACGCGCTGGAACGCCTCGGTGAGCGCCGGGGCGATCTGCGTGCCGCCATCCGGCGTGATGCCGCCGATCAGCTTCTTGATGGTGCCGCGATCCTCCGCTTTGCGGATGGGGACCGCCCACTGGAACGAATTGTCGAAGATCAGCACGCCCACCGAATCGATGGGCCGCAGATTTTCCACCACGCCGATGGCGGCCAGGCGGGCGAGTTCGATCTTGCGCCCTTCCATGGAGGAGGATTTGTCGATGATCAGCACCACCGCCGTGCCTTCGGGAGAGCGCGGCGGCGCCAGTTTGGCGGGCAAGGTGCGCTCCAGCGCGTCCTCCGGCTTGCCCTTCTTGTCCACGTAGACATTGTGCTCGCCGGAGATCCAGACCAGGCCGCCGCCCTTCTTCACGTAGTCTTCGAGCGATGCCTTGGCGGTGGCCGGAATGGATTCCATGTCCCAGTTGTTGATCACCACCAGTTGGAAATCGTCGAGCTTGGGCGGCACGCCGCCGGGCGCCTGCTGGACTTCGAACTGGTTGGCATTGAGCGCGCGGATGAGGTGTTCCTCGCTGGGGGCCGGGTCGCGCGAGACCAGGAGGACACGCGGGCTGCGCAGCGTAACGGTGTCCTCGAAGCGCGCCTCGCCGAGATCGCCGGCCGCGATCTTGCCGGCCAGCGCCACCGCGCCCACGGTGTTGATGCTGGCCTCGAGCCGCAGATGATTCACCCCGGCCGCCACTTCCACGTCACTGGAGCCGATGGTCTTGCCTTCAGCGGTCAACTCCACGCGGGCGTGCGCCGGGCGCGGCGCCTCCACCGCGACATCGATGGGGAAGCGCTCGCCACTGAACACCTGCCCGGGGACGGTGACGCTCTCCAGACGGAGTCCGGGTTTGGGACGTCCGGCGAGCGCCACGGTATCGATGGGCAAACCCAACTGGCGGGCCTGCCAGATGGCGCGCGCCACACTGCCCAGATTCTCGTTGCCGTCGGAGATGAGCAGCAGGCGCGGCACCATGCCCGCGGGCAAGGCGGCCGCGCCGTCGCGAATGGCGTTCTCCAGATCGGTACCGCGCCCCGCCGCGCCCGCCGTATAATGCAGCTGCCAGCCGTCCTTGGCCTTCTCTTCGAGCGAAACCGGGCGCGTGCCGCGGGCGAACGGCAGGATGCGCGTCCAGTGCCGTCCCGCGGTACGCTGCACAACGCCAGCGATGGCCGATTCCCGTGCCAGGTCCTGCGGCGACACGCTGGCCGACGTGTCCGCCAGCACCGCCACCGCGACCTTGGTCTGGTATACCACCACGCGCGGGCCGCTCAGCGCCAGCACGATGCAAAGGAATGCCGCGGCCTTGAGTCCGAGCGCCAGGCGCCGCGCCGACTCGCGCCACTCCCACGCCGCCCAGCCCAGCGGGAGGAGGAGGGCGAGGAGTACCCATGGGTGATCGAAGCTCATCGCGCCCCCAGTGGCAGCCTTGTGCGCCGGGCAGTCCGAGCTTCGCTCGGATGGACAAGGCAGAGCCTTATCCCACAGCTTCTCATTTCCGCGCCCCCGAGGTCTGGGCGGTGCGGAAGGCCAACGTTTTCGCCCGCATCATGCCGCGCCGGAAGCGGCCGTACAACACCCACTCGGCCAGCAGGCCAAGACCGCCCGCCAACGCCAGCCACGGCCACAAATCCGTCGTTGATTCGACAATCTCCCGGAAGCGCGGCACTCCAAGGTGCGCGTCGGCGGGAGGTGTCCATTTCGACTCCCACAGTTCCGGCAGGGTCAGCGAGTAGAGGTACTCGCGGTCGCCGGCCACGACCTTCACCTCGCCCGGCGTGCCGGAAAAGAAATTCAGCGTGCGCTCCCGCATGGTGAACGGCACGGCGGACCCGTCGTCCGCCGTCACTTTCACATCCGCCGCGGCAGTATCCTGGTCCATCACCAGTTTGACCGCACCCACGCTGCCGCCGGAGATCTCGTAGCGCCGGAAGATCTCGGGAGCGATCCAGCGTATCAGGTTGGCGAACAACAGCGGTGTCGCCAGTTCGTAGCGCATGCCGGTGAGCACCGGGTGGAAACCGAGCACCACGATCTTGGGCTTGCCCGGCCGCGCCACGATCACCGGCCCGACCGCCACTTCGCCGATGCGGCCGTCGCCCGCTCCCACCTCGAACACCGTGGCGTGGTCCAGGATGAAATCCTTGGTATGCAGGCCGGCCGCGCCCGGATGCTCCGTGTCCCAGCGGGAAAACGCCGCCTGCTCCACCGTGGTGCGCACCGGAATTGGCGAACCCATGGCGGGCGGATCGATCCACAGGGAATCCGCCTGCGGCCGCCGCGGGGGAATGAAGCGGTCCAGAATCACCAGGCCGGCGTCGTCGGAGCGGTAATTTTCGGGGCGCCGGTAGACCGCGGCGATTCGCGGCATGGCGGCCAGCACCGGACGCAGCAACTCCGGCTGGGCCGAGTAGACCACCACGGCCAGCGCCGGTTGGGCGGGCAGTTCCAGTTCGGCATGGTCGTCATTGGGGTAGCTGTCGTGCGGCGAAAGGTGGACACCCAGCATGCCCGCGGCGCTGGTGCGGTATTCGAACGACGCTTCCGACTCCGACCCCGCCGCCAGGGTCAGAGAGCGTGACCCGGCGGCCACGCGGCCCGCCGGCCCCGGAGGTCCGAAATCGAGCGACAGATTTACGGTGTGGGGCCGGACGCCGTAATTGCGGACCGCCACGTAGATCTCCCACAGCTCGGAGTCCGCTCCGCTGCGCCGCATACCGATCTTACGCAGCCCCACGTTCTCCACGTTATCGGGAATCGAGATGACGCGAAGATTGCGCGGCAGCGCCGCGGCCGCGGGGTCGCGCGGCGCGGTCCGCCCCGGACCGATGAATGCGATTTCGCCCACGCGGTGGCCGTCCTGTCCCTGCACATGGCGCGCGAAGACCAGCGCCTGATCCAGATTGAGCGCGGTGGCGCCGGCCTCGGAAGCGGCGATGGCGGTCTCGATCTTCTTGCGGTCCGTTTCGAAGGCGGTGGCCGGCGTGGCCATGCCGTCGGCGCGCACCAGCATGACACGGTCGCGCACCGGCAGGGCTTTGAGATATTGCCGGGCCCGATCGCGCGCCACGTCCATCAAGGTGCGGTTGCCGGAGCGTTCCGCCATCCACGCCGAAGTATCCAGCACGATCACGTGATCGCGTCCCGCCTGCGCGGGCGTGCCCAAGCGCAGTTGACCGATGGCCAGCAGAACGAGCCCCATGCTGATCAATTGCAGCAGCAGCGACCAGGGCTGCTGCACGCGCCGGCGGCGCGCCGCCACCGCCGGTTGTTCCGCCGCAATCCAGAAGCGCAGGGTGGAGACCACCAGCTTGCGGCGCGAGCGGTCGAGCAGATAGAGCGCCACGGATATGGCGGAGATGGTGCCGAACACGGCGAGGAACTGGAGGAAGGAGAGGTTCAGGAAATACACGAGGCCCCTTCCTTGTCCATCCGAGCGAAGGTCGGNNCCGAGCTTCGCTCGGATGCACAAGGCAGGAGCCTTATGCCACTGGGTTCTCATGCGATGCCTCGCACGCGGATCAGGTCTCCGAAGATGACGCTTTCCAGGGATTGCGAGGTGGCCACCCCGGCGTAGCGGCCGCGGCTGCGCATCGCCATGGTCTGTAAGCCGGCCGAGTATTCGTCGAAGGCCTGGGTGTAGCGCCGGCGCGCGTCGTCGTCGAAATCCAGTTTCATGCCGGCCCCGGTTTCGGCGTCGCGCAGTTCCAGTTCGCCGGTCCAGGGGGGAACGCGGTCTTCGTCCGCCCAGATCTGCAGGAGCATCAGTTCGTGGCCGTAATCGGTCAAATATTGCAGCGCTTTCTCACAGCTTTGGTCATCCAGGAAATCCGAGATGACGATCACCAGGCCGCGCTGCGAATAGGCGCCAATGAATTCCTTCACACTCGCCAGGTAGTCGGTGGCGCCGGACGCCTGAAAGGCGGAAAGGCCGTCCATCACGCCAAAGAAGCGGTGCCGGCCGCCGGTGGAAATGACGCGCTGCGTCAACCGGCTGGCGAAGCCCTGGATCTCGATGGTGTCGAGGCGGACCAGGCCCACGTAGCACAGCGCCCCGGCCAGTTTCCGCGCGTAATCGAACTTCATCCCGCCGTGCGCCAGCATGGAGGCGCTGGTATCCAGCAGCAAGCGCACCGGCACGCGCGGCTCCACCTGGAACATCTTCAGGAACAGCTTCTCGAGGCGCATGTAGGCGCGCCAGTTGACGGCGCGCAAATCGTCGCCGTGGTGGAAGTTGCGATGGTCGAGAAACTCCTGGCCGGAGCCTGGAAAGCGCGACTTGTTGTGGCCGCCCACCAGTCCGGTGAAAGACTTCTGCCAGTGGATGGTGAGGCGTTCGAGCTTCTCCAGAAACTCCCGGTCAAGCAGCGGAGCGGAGGGCATACATCACCTAGGCGGCGGAAGTCTGGGCGCTGACACCCTTGAGAATGGCCTGTAATATGGTTTCCGGCGTCTGTCCGTCCGCATGGGCGTCGAAGTTCAGAATGATGCGGTGGCGCAGCACGGCGCCCGCCACGTGCAGGATGTCTTCTACCGAGAGGTGGAAGCGCCCGCGCATCAGGGCGTGCACCCGGCCGCACTCCACCAGGGCCTGCGCGCCGCGCGGCGAACTGCCGTAGCGCACGTATTTGCGCGCCATCTCGTGCGATTCCTTGTGGTCGCTCTGGGTGGCCATCACGAGGTGGATGGCGAAGTCCCGCACGTGGGGAGCCACCAGCACCTGCCGGCACACCTGGCGGATCCGGTGAATCTCGTCGCGATCCATCACCGGCACGGGCACTTCCTCTTCGCGCGCAATGGTGCGTTCCACGATGCGGCTCAGCTCTTCGCGGCTCGGGTAGGTCACCGGGATCTTCATCAGGAAGCGGTCGAGTTGCGCCTCGGGCAGGGGGTAGGTGCCTTCCATTTCGATGGGATTCTGCGTGGCCATCACCAGAAACGGCGCTTCCAGTTCGTGCGTGGTGGTGCCGCTGGTTACGGTGCGTTCCTGCATGGCCTCGAGCAGCGCGGATTGCGTTTTGGGCGTGGCGCGGTTGATTTCGTCGGCCAACACCAGGTTGGCGAAGACGGGGCCGTACTGAAACCGCAGCGTCTTGCCGCCGCGTTCGTCGCTCTCCATGATCATGCTGCCCACAATGTCGGCGGGCATCAGGTCGGGCGTGAACTGAATACGCGAATATTTCAGTTGCAAGGTGCGCGCCAGGGTGCGCAGCAAGGTGGTTTTGCCGAGCCCGGGAACCCCCTCCAACAGCACATGGCCGCCCGAAAGCAGACAAATCAGCACGCCTTCCACCACGTCGTCCTGGCCTACGATGATTTTGGCGATTTCCCGGCGGACGGCGTTCAACCGGTCAACGGCATTCTGGAGAGTCGCTTCGGATCCCACGTTCTTCATTGTAGAGCAGCAGACGGCCAATCACGGGTTCGGTAAGGCGGGAATCGGCGGGATTCAAAGATTCGATGAAGCGCGATCTATGCGTCCATCTGGAGGCGGCTCGGTTCGCCCATCTGGCCCACCAGTACGCTCAGAACCGTGGCCATCTCAGAGAGCGCCTTGCGGGATTCTTGAGGCGCCACGCTCCGGATAACGCGCGACCAGAAGCGCATCAGTCTATAATCGAGCACGAGCAGCCTGTTTTCGATGGATGCCAGTTCCAGATCGGCGGCGTGCTCGATGAGGTACGTGACCACGTGGTAGTCGCGTTCCAGGGCAGTTTCCAGAAGAACCAGATCGCCTTCCGTCTTCAGGCCCTCCAGCACCGAAGAGACGCTGAAGCGGTCGTCCGCAACGGTGGGCATTTCGACGTGCTCCCGGGTGCTCCGCAGCAGTATCAGGCAGCTATAGCGCAGCCAGTAACCCAACAAAACTACTGAAATCGCGATGATGAATACGCTGGTGATCATCTCAAATCAGGGTTTGTCAATACAAATTACCAGTACTAGGCCAACCATGACGAGTCTAGCATTAGGAAACGTTGTATGCAATACATTTCTCAAGACTAACCTTTCTCTTATTGTGGTCTCTCGAGCACAGACTGCCATATATTGTGGTACTAGGGTGATGAGGGGAGGGCAAATCTATATTTTTCTTTTCGCTCCCCCCGCATCCATATAAACCAAGCGGGGGCCGGTCCGGCCTAAATTTCCGCCAGAGCCCGCGCCACGTCCTGCCCGGGGTACTCATAATCCTGCAATTGTCCCGTGAGATAACTCTCGTAGGAACTCAAGTCGAAATGACCATGCCCGCTGAGGCAGAACAGGATGGTGCGCGCCCGCCCTTCTTCGCGGGCCATCAGCGCCTCGTCCACCGCCGCGCGGATGGCGTGCGACGATTCCGGCGCCGGCAGGATTCCCTCGGTGCGCGCGAAATCCACCGCAGCCTGGAACACCGGCACCTGGGAGTAGGACCTGGCCTCGATCTGGCCGAGTTTGAGCAGATGGCTGAGCAGCGGCGAGGCGCCGTGATAGCGCAGCCCGCCGGCATGAATTCCGGGCGGCACAAAATCGTGACCGAGGGTGTACATCTTGATCAGCGGCGTCAATTTGGCGGTATCGCCGTAGTCGTAGGCGAAGGACCCTTTGGTGAGGCTGGGACACGCGGATGGCTCCACGGCGACGATCCGGGGACCCTTGCCGGCCAGCCGGTCCAGGACGTAGGGCAGGGCGAGCCCGCCGAAATTGCTGCCGCCGCCGAAACAGCCGATCACCACCTCGGGTTCCTCCCCGGCCTGCGCCATCTGGAGTTTGGCCTCCTGCCCGATCACGGTCTGGTGCAGCATGACGTGATTCAGCACGCTGCCCAGCGCGTAGTTGGTGTCGTTATGGGTAGCCGCATCTTCCACCGCCTCGCTGATGGCGATCCCCAGGCTGCCCGGCGAATCGGGCGTGGCCGCCAGTACGCCGCGGCCGGCATGCGTCTGGTCGCTCGGGCTGGGAAAGACCTCGGCGCCCCAGACGTGCATCATCATGCGGCGGTACGGCTTCTGGTCGTAACTGCAGCGGACCATGTACACGGTGCATTCCATGCCGAAGAGCTGGCATGCCAGGGAGAGCGCGCTGCCCCACTGGCCGGCCCCGGTTTCGGTGGCCAGCCGCTTGATGCCGGCACGCTTGTTGTAGTACGCCTGCGGCACCGCCGTGTTTGGCTTATGGCTGCCGGCGGGACTGGTGCCCTCGTACTTGTAATAGATGTGCGCCGGCGTGTCCAGCAACTTCTCCAGACGGCGCGCCCGGTACAGGGGCGTGGCCCGCCACAGGCGATAGATGTCCATGACTTCGCCCGGAATATCGATCAGCGGTTTAGGGGAAAACTCCTGCTGGATCAATTCCATCGGAAACAGCGGCAGCAGATCTTGCGGCGTCAGCGGCGCGCGCGTGCCGGGGTGAAGCGGCGGGGCCATGGGTTCCGGCAACGACGGCAGAACATTGACCCAGACATCGGGAATCTGGCTATCGGCAAGGAGGAATTTGGAATGCTCAGACATGGGAGACATTACTATAACAGAACGTCCCAAGGGGTAGGTGAGGGCAGGGGCCGCTGGGTGCGGCCGTAATCCGTCCGTAAGCGGTGGGGATCCTGATTCGGAGGCGGAGCCCAGTCGAGATTTTCGGAATTTGCAGTTTCCAGACGGCCATGGGCTTTCGGAATTGCCTCTGGGCGGGGTCTGCATTGATTGGGATGCGGCAGGTAGCCCGCGGAGGGCACACCTCGGCCTCAGGAGTTTTCAAAAACGGTTCTATAATCCGTCCGTAAGGATTCCTACGTGCGTAAGAGAACCGGCAGCAACCGCAACGTCTCGATCCACTCGCCCAGTTGCTCCTTCAGCCGTCGTACGCGCAGCCAAGTCTGCCGGGCGTGCGACACCAGTTTTCCGGGGGAGCAGAAGATCTGAAACCGCATCCGCTTCGGACGAGCGGTTAACCATTTCTCCGGCATCGCCAGCCGTTTGAGCGCGGTCAGCACGTTGTGCGTCATCACCGCCAACCGCAGCCACGCTGCGTTCGCGCCGAACCGGCCACACGGCATTACTCCCGCCGCCAGTTCGTTCTTCAACACATCATGCAACGACTCAATCGTGCCCGCCTTTTCGCGCTGCCACTCCAGCAAGCGCGCCGCATCCCAATCCCACTGGTTGCTGCCCACCGCAAAGTATTTCACTTCACTACCATCGGCGAACAACTCTCCCTGCCGCTTGCGCATGCGGATCGCGATGTACCGCAGTGGCCCAGCCCCCTCAGGGCGCTCTTCGTCCTCCGGCCAGTAGTTCAGCAAATCGGCACACTCGCTGACCATCCCGGCGTCCTCTCGATAAGCTTTCCAGAGGTTCTCTCCCAAGCGGACAATGTGCTTCTTCAGATTCGGCGTCATGCGCACGCTGATACCGAAGGTGATCGGACCCTTCGGTCCATCGGCACGCTGTTCGTCGCGCAACCAACTCAGCAACTGCTTCTCCCAACACGCTGAATCTCCGCGGAAGTAATACTCTCCAACCGTCGGCGGCAATGCCTGAAACGCCCGACGGGCCACGCGTAAGGGCTCTTTCTGGGCAGGCACATTGCCGTCGCGGAACTCGTCTGCCAACACCAGATTCATCTCCGCCCACAGCGCCAGCATCGGTTGATATCCACTGCCGCCCTGATAGGTCGGTAGGGCTTCTCGCTTGTAGCTCTCGATGATGGTCGAATCCAGATCGACGGTCGCGATCTTTTGCTCCGCGCAGCGGCGCCCGACTTCCTGCACCATCTCCTGGTTGACTTGCGCCAAAGCCCGCAGTGGGGCGCTCTCCTCGGCGATATAACTCACCTGGCCCGCCGGCAGTTCTTGCTGCGCCTGTTCGCGCTTCGACTCGTCGTGGAACTGGTATAGAAACTTGCGGGCCGCTTCGGGGCTCGGCACTTCGTGCCCCAGCATCTCTTGCAGGCCATCGTCCTCGCGCAGGCGATCAAAATCGTCGAGACATTCCCCGCCCAGCGCATTCAGCACGAGGAAACTCTCTACATACCCGGCCTCATCCAAGCCCCGCTGCCGTTGCTTGAGTTGCAAGTGCTGCTTCACGCGGCCCGGCACATCGAGGGACCGCGCGGCTTGCAGAAATAGAGGAATGCCGGCATACGCCGTCACACACTCTTCCAAGGGCTCTGGATCGAGCTGAAACAGAAGGTCGCCTTCGGCGGGCGACGCTTTCTGCTTGCGGGGAATGCCCATCGCGTCGAACACAGCAATTCTGCACCCAAATGGTGCAATCCCTCACCTGCCTTCCGCGCCCGCGACTCAGTCCTCCGGCTTGACTCCGATTTCCCTTACGGACGGATCAGGGTCCGGTATGGAAGGGGTGCAC
>PLDO01000431.1 GCA_003136215.1 Bryobacterales bacterium | reverse complement strand
CGCGGGCAAGGCCGTGTATCCGCTGCCGCTCTATGCCAACGCCGCCTTACGCGACCCGCTCAAGCCGGGGGCTCCGGGCAGCTACGAGAGCGGCGGCCCCACCGACAACGTGATCCCCATCTGGAAAGTGGCGGCGCCGGCCATCGATATCGTGGCGCCCGATATTTACCAGAACGACCCCGCCGCTTATTTAAAGGTGCTGGAACTCTATCATCGCGACGACAACGCGCTGTTCGTGCCCGAGACCATGGGCGGGTCGAACTACGCCCGCTTTTTCTTCTCCGCGCTCGGCCTGCAAGCCATCGGTTACTCGCCGTTCGGCATGGACTACACCAACCCACGCAACACGCCGGAGTCGCTGGCCCCGACGGCCAGGAACTACCGTCTCGCCGGTCCCATGGCCCGCGAGATCGCGCGCCTCAATTTCGAAGGCAAGCTGCAGGCGGTGGCCGAGGNNACAACCAGTTCCTGGTGGCCGGGTTCCAGGCCCGCATCGATTTCCGCCCCGCCGATGCGGACAAGCATCGCCAGTTCCTGCGCGTCGAAGAGGGCGTCTACGAGAACGGCGTTTTCCAGTTCCTGCGCATCTGGAATGGCGACGAGACCGACTGGGGGCTCAACTTCGGCGCGGAACCGCTGGTGCTGCGCGTGTCTGTGGCTAGTTATTAAGGAGTGCAACGTGAGAACCAACAGAATCCTCTGGACAGCAGCGCTCGGTGCGCTTTTGCTGGCGGTTGTGCCATGCTGCGCGCAGGCGCCGCGGGAGCGGCAGCTCTTTGATAACGGCTGGCGGTTTCATTTAGGAGACGTCAGCCAGGGGCAGGCGACAACTCTCGCCGATAAGAATTGGCGCGCCGTGGACCTGCCGCACGACTGGTCGATCGAAGGCCCCTACAGCCCGAAAAGCGCCGCCGGCACGGCTTTTCTGCCGGCTGGCATCGCCTGGTACCGGAAGACGTTCCAACTCCCGGTCTCCCTGCGTGGGCGCAAAGTTACCATCCGGTTTGACGGCGTGTATCGCGACAGCACGGTCTGGATCAACGGCGTGCTCCTCGGATCGAGGCCGTACGGGTATTCCACCTTTGAATACGACCTGACGCCGCACCTGCGTCCGGGCGGGGCTTCGAATGTCCTGGCGGTGCGCGTGGACCACAGCGTAGTGGCCGACTCGCGATGGTATCCCGGGTCGGGCATCTATCGACATGTCTGGCTCACCGCAACCGGGCCTGTCCATATCGGGCAGTGGGGACCTTATATCACAACGCCGGTAGCCGGGGAGACCGAGGCGCTGGTGTCGATTGAGACGCCGGTTTTGAACGAGTCGCAGGCAGAGGCGCGCGCCACCGTCGTCACCTCCATCCTCAACGGGCGAACGGAGGAGGTGGCAAGCGTGAAAGGGGAAGAGCCTGTCGCGGCCGGCAAGGACCGGACGTTCACCCAGCAGGTCGCCGTTCCCCACCCCAGCCTCTGGTCGCCCGCACAACCTCACCTGTACACCGCGGTCAGCCGGGTCTATCTGGACGGGAAAGTGGTCGACGAGCAGCATACTTCGTTCGGCATTCGCAGCTTCTACTTCAGTCCGGACAAAGGCCTCGTCTTGAATGGCCGGCCCATCAAAATGAAGGGAGTTTGCATTCATCACGACCTGGGCGCACTGGGGGCGGCGTTCTTCGAGGAGGCGCTGGAGCGCCGTCTCAAGACCTTGCAGGAGATCGGCGTCAACGCCATCCGCTGTTCCCACAACCCGATGGCGCCGGAATTCTACGACCTCTGCGACCGCCTGGGGCTGCTGGTGATGGATGAAGCCTTCGACGAATGGATCGGCGGCAAGCGCAAATGGGCCGAAGGCCGGAATACCGGGGCCGTGGCGCGCCGCGGGTACAACGAGGCTTTCGAAACGTGGGGCGTCCGCGATGCCCAGGATATGGTATTGCGGGATCGCAATCATCCCTCCATCGTCATGTGGAGCATCGGCAACGAAATCGACTACCCCACCGACCCCTTCGTTCACCCGCGCGGCAGGCGGGACGACTCGATTCCGCCGGATGCCGGCAAGCCCGAGTTCCTCTCCGCCAACCTCATGCCGGCCATCGCGCGCCGCCTGATCGCAGCCGTCAAGCAGTTCGACGGCACGCGCCCGGTCACCATGGCCCTGGCCGATATCGACGCCTCCAACGCCACCGGCGTGGCGAACCTGCTCGACGTGGTTGGCTACAACTATCTGGAGCAGCACTACGAGCGGGACCACAAGGCGTATCCCAACCGGGTGATCTACGGCAGTGAGAACAGCCGCGGCCTGGATGCCTGGCGGGCGGTTGCCGTTAACGACTACGTCGGCGGGCAGTTCCTTTGGACTGGCATCAATTATCTGGGCGAAGCCGAACGCTATCCCACCCATGGGTCGAACGCGGGACTCCTCGATCTGGAAGGATTCCGCAAGCCGGACGCATGGTTCCGCCAGGCGCTGTGGAGCGACAAACCCATGGTCTACGCCGCGGCTTGGGGCGCGGGCTCCGATGAAGCGCGCCTGTCAGGGTGGCCGAGGAACCTGGGCCGCACGCCGCTGGTGGAGCGCTGGGGATGGACGGCCGACCCGCGAAAGAATATCCCCATCGAGATCTATAGCAACTGCGATTCCGTGGAGTTGTTGCTGAACGGCCGGTCGCTGGGTGAAAAGCCCATCGCCGACCGCCTGCTGCCGGCGCTGGTGTGGACGGTTCCGAATGAAGCCGGGACGGTGGAAATCCTCGGGAAGAAGTCCGGCGCCATCGCCGCACGGTTCCAGTTGAAGACCGTCGGACCGCCCGAGAGGATTGAGCTGAGCCCGGATTTACAGACCCTCCGGAACGACGGACGGCAGGTATCCACCATTGTCGTGCAGGCGGTGGACCGAAACGGCAACCGGGTGCCGGATGCCGCGCAGACGGTTTCGTTCGAGGTGGCGGGCGCCGGACGGCTCATCGCCGCCGGCAATGCGGATCTCACCGACGGCAGTTCCGTAACCACGAACCAGGTGAAGTTATACCAGGGCAGGGCCGTGGCGACAGTGCGCTCGGCAGCGGGGTCCGGCAAGATCACGGTCCGCGCCACGGCCGCTGGTTTGACTACGGGAGAGGCGGTTCTCGCCGTGGTGCCCTGAGGGTCTGGTGTAGTAGTCCGAGCTTCGCTCGGATTGGCCGGCTGAAGCCTGCCCCACCAATGCAGGCACGCGGCAC
>PLDO01000191.1 GCA_003136215.1 Bryobacterales bacterium | reverse complement strand
CTTTCGTAGCCGACCTCGAAGGCCGCGGTTGCGGCGTCCAGACCATCTATGAGCATGCGACCGCGCGCGGCCTGCAATCGAAACTGTTTCTGATACTGCAGAGGACTCATGGCGGTCAGCACGCGGAAATGATGGTGCAGCGTGGATACGCCCATGCCCGCGATGTCCGCGAGATCTTCCACGCGGAGCGGCTTGGCATAGTTCGCCCCGATCCAGGCGATGGCTCTTGCCGTCCGGTGGCTCTGCTCTCCGAGCGTGGCAATGGCTCGCAGGCGTGCTCCCTCCGCACTGCCAAGGATCCGGTAGACGATCTCGCGTTGAATCAGACCGCCGAGAAAGGGAATGTCCCGCGGCGTGTCCAGAAGATCCACGAGCCGGCAGCATGCGCTGAGAAAAGGCACCGTGGTCTCACCGGTCGCCATGCCAGGACTGTCGGAAGGCGCCTCCGCCACCTGAATCTCCTCCCGGCCGAGAAGCTCCCGGACCACGGGCATTTCGAGTTTGAGCGACAAGGCCAGGCAGGGCACCTCTACACTTGCCTCGATCACCCGGCTGACGACCGGCAAATCGACCGACGTCAGCAGGAATCGCGACGCACCGTAGATGAAAACGTTGCGGCCGAGTTCCACGCGCTTTCGCCCCTGGGCGATCACGGTGACGCCCGGCTCGTAAGTCATGGAGCACGGAGCGGTGGGGGCGGTCCGCCGGTGGAGCGTCAGCCCGGGGATCTCCGTTGCCCGGTTCTCTGCGGAGCCAATGAACAAGGCAATCTTGCGAGCCAGCTCCGATCGCAATTCGTGTGCGGGATCCGGCAGCGGAGTGGCGTGTCCCCTGTGGTTCTTCATGGTAACGGTTTCGCTCTCCTCTACTTCAAGGATAACCGCCGGCTCTGTGCGTAAGTCAACAGTGCGAGAGGAATAGGCAATAAATCGGCAGGATCAGGATACCGCCTCCGCGGCGCCCCACTCTAACCTGGAGATGAGGGAAACGGTTCCTCAGGAGAAACAATGCAGAAGCGCAAACTTGGAAACAGCGGCCTGGAAGTATCGGCTCTCGGGCTCGGCTGCATGGGAATGAGCTTTTCTTACGGCCCGGCCAAAGACAAGCGGGAGATGACCACTCTTATCCGGGCAGCCGTGGAACGCGGTATCACGTTCTTCGACACTGCCGAGGTGTACGGCCCATTCTCGAACGAAGAGCTGGTGGGCGAAGCTCTCGCTCCGTTCCGCAAGCAGGTCGTCATCGCCACCAAATTCGGATTCGATCTGAGTGGCAGCGATAATCGGCCGGGAGCGGCAGGTCTGAACAGCCGTCCAGAGCACATCAAGCAAGCCGCCGAGGGTTCGCTCAAACGGCTCAAGGTTGAGACAATCGACCTGCTCTATCAGCATCGGGTCGACCCGAACGTGCCTATCGAAGACGTAGCCGGAGCGGTGAAGGACCTGATTCAGGAAGGCAAGGTGAAGCACTTCGGGCTTTCCGAAGCAGGAGTGCAAACCATCCGCCGGGCACACGCGGTCCAGCCGGTCACGGCTCTGCAAAGCGAATACTCGCTGTGGACGAGGACTCCGGAGAAGGAAGTGATACCGACCCTTGAGGAACTCGGAATCGGGCTTGTCCCCTACAGCCCCCTGGGCAAGGGCTTTCTCACGGGGAAGATGGACGAAAACGCGAAGTTCGACAGCTCCGACTTTCGCAGCACCCTGCCGCGGTTCACGCCGGAGGCTCTCAAGGCGAATCAGGCACTAATTCATCTGCTCGCCGGCATCGGGGAACGGAAGAAGGCGACACCCGCGCAGATCGCACTGGCCTGGCTGCTGGCCCAGAAGCCGTGGATTGTACCGATCCCAGGCACGACCAAGCTGCATCGCCTGGACGAAAACATCGGGGCAGTGTCAGTCGAGCTCACGCCGAACGATCTCCGCGACATCGAGAATGCCGCCTCAAAGATCACGGTGCAGGGCGCCCGGTACCCCGAAAGGCTGGAAAAGATGACGGGTCGTTGAGCGGCCACGCGAAGGAGTAACACGTCAGCGACGAGCAATACGGGCCTGACTTAGGGCCGAAAAGGAAGTACCAGAATCTATGCACAACACGAAGGCGTATTCCGCAGCCAGTGCAACCTCTCCGCTGGCCCGCACCACCATTCCGCGACGCGATCCAACCGATCACGACGTGCAAATCGAAATCCTGTTTTGCGGCATCTGCCACTCGGATCTCCATTCGGTCCGCAACGAGTGGAGCGAGTTCATGCCCACGGTCTACCCGATTGTCCCTGGCCATGAGATTGTCGGGCGCGTGACGAAAGTGGGCTCAGCAGTGACCAGGTACAAGCCGGGCGACGTCGCGGCGGTCGGCTGCCTGGTGGATTCCGACCGCACGTGCCCCCGATGCCAGGCTGGGCTTGAGAATTTCTGCCCAAACCTGAGGCTCACCTTCAACTCCCCGGACAGTCACCTCGGAGGTGTCACTTATGGCGGCTATTCCGACAGCATCGTCGTCGATGAACGTTTCGTGCTGAGGGTCCCTTCGAATCTCCCTCTTGCCGGGGCGGCGCCGCTGCTCTGTGCTGGTATCACCACATACTCGCCCATGCGCCGCCAGGGCGTCGGCAAGGGCAAGAAGGTTGGCGTTGTCGGTCTTGGCGGGTTGGGTCACATGGGCGTGAAGATCGCTCATGCGCTCGGCGCGCACGTGGTAGTCTTCACAACGTCCCCGAATAAGAAGGACGACGCGCTCCGCCTCGGCGCCGACGAAGTCGTCGTGTCCCGCGATGCCAACGAGATGCAGAAACACGCGGGCAGTATCGACTTCATCCTCGACGCCGTTTCCGCCGATCACGACATCAACGCCTATCTCAACCTGTTGGCGCTCGACGGCAACCTTACCATCGTTGGCGCTCCTCCGAAGCCTCTGGGCGTCTCCGCCTTTTCCCTCATCTTCGGCAACCGCAGTTTCTCCGGGTCAAATATTGGCGGCATTCCCCAGACCCAGGAGATGCTGGACTTTTGCGGCGCGCATCAGATCGCGGCGGATGTTGAGGTGATCCCGATCCAGAAGGTCAACGAAGCCTACGAGAGACTGCTCAAGTCCGATGTGAAGTACCGCTTCTCGATTGATATGGCTTCTCTCAAATCCGAGTAGGACGAAGCCGCACGGAGGTCCGCTACTTCCCCTGGGAGGCGGCGGGCTGCCGGGGTTCGCTGGAAGGCGGCACGATACCTTTAATGCGCATGTAGGTGACCAGGTTGCCGTAGTGCTCCATGTTGTGGGCGGTATTGAAATCCATGGCGCCCAGCCTGGTAATTTTCATGTTGAAGAAGCTGACCAATACGGCGGCATCGGCGTCGGTCATTTTGGCGTAGGCGGCGTCGCAGTAGGCGAAGGCGTCTTTGAGGGCGGGCACGATCTCGGCCTTGGTTTTGAGGGTCTTCTCTATATCCTTGGAGACGCTCTTTCCCTCGGCGGCGACACCGCAGAACTCGTACTGACCATCGGCCACGTGGGCGAACAACTGGGCGACGGTGCGGACCTCTTTGACCGGCTGGAAGGACCACAAATCGTCGGGGATTTTGGCGACGGAACCAAGGATGTCGCCCTTGGAAATGGCGTAGATATTCTTGGAAACAGTGATCAGCGGATTTGCCGGCGCGTCCTGGGCGGACGCTACGGCGGCAAAGAGGAGTGCGGCGGCGAAGAGTTTCATAGATGTCCCTCGATGGAAGTTTGGACCATTATGGCATTTCCGGAGGCTGCGGCGTCAAGCTGCCAGATGGGTGTCGCGCTCGCCGGATTCGACGAACAGGGGGCGGGGGGCGNNAATACCATCGGCCTTTGGACTCCGGCCGACACTCCGGCCAACCCACCGGCGTAGGGCGGTCCAGCTAAGATAGTCTGTGGAGCCGAACTATTGAAGAAAGCGCTGGTGTCGCTGCTGCTGGTTGGTGTGGCGGCGGTGATGGTGTGGGGCGTGCTGCGCAAGGGCGATCCGCCGAAGGTGAGTTTCGCGCGGGTGATGCGGCAGACGCTGGTGAGC
>PLDO01000368.1 GCA_003136215.1 Bryobacterales bacterium | reverse complement strand
GGGGACCGGGCCGTGAGGTCGGCCAGTGCCGACGACATCGCCGTCCTGCTCGCCTACTCGCAGAAGGTGATCATCGTGCCCGGATACGGGCTCGCTGTGGCGCAGGCGCAGCACGCCGCCCGGGAGCTCGCCGAGCTGCTCGAGAGCCGGGGCGTCGAGGTGATCTACGCCATCCACCCCGTCGCCGGGCGGATGCCGGGACACATGAACGTGCTCCTGGCCGAAGCCGATATCCCCTACGACCGCCTCATCGAAATGGACGACATCAACGGCGAATTCCCGCAGTGCGACGTGGCGCTGGTCATCGGCGCCAACGACGTCACCAACCCCGCCGCCCGCACCGATAAATCCAGCCCGATCTTCGGCATGCCCATCCTCGACGTCGATAAGGCCCACACCGTGATGGTGATCAAGCGCTCCATGAACCCCGGCTTCGCCGGCATCGACAACGACCTGTACTACATGGACAAGACCCTGATGCTCTTCGGCGACGCCAAAGCCTTCGTCTCCGAAATCCTCAAGGACCTTCCCGCCGCCGTGAGGGCGTAGGACAGGCGATCGGTTTGTGTCGCCTGTCAAACCCCGCGCTTGACAAGGCACGACAGACCACACAAGGCGATGGTCTGTCCCACCGTTTCTACAAAATCTCGAAGTCCGCCGTGCGGATGGCGAAGCTGCCGGTGGAATCGAGCCCCTTGATCTCCAACCGGTACGCGCCGGGGGTCAGCTTGTCAATCGGCACCAGCATGCCGGCAGGCACAATCGGACTGCCCGCTTTGACAAAATTGTCCACCAGGATGTTGCCGGAATCCTGTTTCGGATCCAACGTTTTAGCATCCAGAATACGAATCTGCACCGCCACCTTGGGCTTCGTCTCGCCCACCAGCGCCGGATCGTAGAGTTCGAAGTACATCACCACCCGGTCCGCCGCTTTGAAGCTCGAATAGCCCGTGGGCGTGAACTGGTAGTTCCCGGCCACCAGCGGCGACCGCCCTTCCAGCAGCACCGAATCCAGGTTCGCTTCCGCATCCGTCACCTTGGCAAACACCTTGCTGAAGGCGATCGCGCTCACCGCGAAATCGCTGGTCTCGTAGGCATTGATCACCAGCGGCGATTCCAGCTTGCCGAAACTGGCGTCGCCGGAATCGAACACCACTTTCAGATTGTAGACACCCACCGCCACGTCGAACTGGTTCTCATAGTGCAACGGCCTTTCCTTGAAGCTCTGCACTTCCTTCTGGTTTTCGAAATCCAGCTTGACCACGTCGCTAAAACGCGCCGCCACGCTGCCATCCTGCTTGTAGGCGATGCCCAGCACATTTACGCCCGCATGCATCTTGCCCTTTACCTTCTCGAATTTGATGGCGTCCGAAGGAATCTCGATAGCCACCGCGACGCGCGCCGTGTTCGCCCCGGTATAGAAGAACGGCGCCCGCATCGACGCCGCGATGGAGCCCGCCGCGCTAGCCGTCGCGCGGCTCTCCAGCGTTTTTTCGATCGGGTTGCCGGCCAGTACGTCGCGCGATTTCACATTGCAGTAGCCCGCCCGCGAACGCACCGTGCTTCCGCCCTTATCCACTTTGACTTTCAGGGTGTGACAGCTGCCTTCCGCCGACTCCGGCGGCGTGTACCCCACAATGTAGTACTGATTCTGTTCCTTGCCGATCTTCTGCATGCCGCCGAGCAGGTCGTTCGTGTTGGTGATCACGAAGCCACCGGTGCCCTGCGCCAGCATGTACATGATCTGCTGGTTGTCGGTGGTGCCCTGGGGAAATTCGGGGATGCCCAGCCGGTTGTAGGGGTTGTTGCGATTGAACGGATTGTTGGGATCGTTGGGATTGTATACGCCGTTACTGTTGTTGGTGCGGCTGTTATTGCTGTTGTTCGGGTTGTTGACGCCGGTAGAGGTGGTGCCGGTATTGGTCCCCCGTGTGGTGCCGCTTCCCGTCCCCGTCGCACCCGTGTTGCCCCCGGTGTTGCCGCTCGCGCCGCCACGCGTGGTCCCGCCGCCGGGCGTTCCCGTGTTGCCGCCCGTGCTGCCGCCCGTACTGCCGCCCGTACTGCCGCCGCCGCGCCCGCCCTGCTGCTCCCACTCGGCGGAGAGAAAGAACGATGCGATGCGCAGCACCGGCGATGCCGCTAGCGCCATGCCCGTGGAGCGCCACGCGAGACCGGGAAATGCCTGGGGAAACTCCAGCGCCGCGCGCCCGCGCCCGGGGACGGGCATTTGATCCATCATCCCCGGTGTGTTGCCGTTCATCCCGCGCGCATCGATGGGATAAATCGCCACGTTCCCCTTATTGCACGCATCAATCGCCGCGCTCGCCTCGGAACGCGCCTCGTTACCCAGCGGAAATCCCGACGTGAACAGGATCAGGCTCTTGCGTCCCGGAATCTCCGTCAGATTCTGCGCCATGCTCCGCACAGCCAGCAGCATGCTCCGCGCCCCAAACGCGCCCACTCCGCGCCCCAGGCGCGGCCCCATGCTCGCAACTTCCGGTCCGGGCGCCACCGCCGACGCCTTGATGCCGCCCACCACCTGCTTGAGCCGGTCGATGTCGGCCGTGAAGTTTTGCGCGATCTGCAACGCCCCGGTGAAGTTCACCACCGCGATCAGCCGGTCCGGGCCGGCATTGGATTCGATGAACTTGATCGCCGCCTGCCGCGCCTGCATCTGCTCCGCCATCGCCATGGTGGAGTTGTCGAAGAACAGGACGATGTAACGCTGCTGGCCGCCGGGGGCCTTCGGGTCGGCGCCGAAGGAAAACGTCTTGAGCTGCTGCTCCTTGTTGTCTTCCCAGACCTTGAAGTTCTTCAGTTCCAGGTCTTCCACATACGCGCCCTTTTTGCCCGTGACCACCACGTCCACCAGCACCAGCCTGGTTTCCGTCCGGATCACCGTCGGCTCCCCCTGCGGCTGCGCCTCCTGGGCCCGCGACGCGGCGCCCGCCAGAAGAAGAAAACCGCTCAACAGTATCGTCCGCTGGAATCGCATGTTACACCTCTTAATACGGAATCTCGACGGCGCCGTTCTGCGCCGACATCAATTGTCCTTCGGCATCCCTGACCACCAGCCGGACCGAATACGTGCCCGGCTTCACGTCGAAACTGGAGCGGATGGTCAAGCCTCCGTCCAGCCGTTTCTCCACCGTCTCGTCTTTCAGCCGCATCTCGATTTTCTTCTGATTGCCCGTCGCATACACGCCGTTGCGATCGAACAGGCCCGCCACCACCGTCACGTCGTCGCAGTTGCGGTCCTCTTCCTTGCGGAATTTGAGATGCTTGACGTCTACCTTGATGACCAGCGAAACCCGCGCCGTGTTCTCGCCCGACTTGAAGAACTGGGTATGCAGTTCCACCGGGATATCGTTCATCTCCTCGCGCGAGAACAGCGCCTCTTCGATCTCGCGCTTCGCCGTCTCGATGGCGTTCTCCGTGCGCCGCGGCGCGTAGTAGCCCGTGCGCGCCCCCACGTTCATATCCTTCAAGCCCTTGAGCGTCACCTTCAGCGCGTGGAAGCTGCCGTCCATTCTCAGGTTCTGCGGGGAGAAGGCCAGCAGGTAATAGTATTCCGGGGCCGACACCAGGCGCGCGAACCCGCCGACCAGATCGTTGGTGTTCTGCACGAAGGTAGCGCCCGTGCCCGCCGCCAGTTCCGCCATCACGTCGGCCTGCGCGCGGTTGGTCTCGCGATCCATCTGCTGCAGCACCTGATCCGTAACAATGTTGGTGCCCTGGCGCGTGATGTCCGGCGTATCCGTATACAGACCGCGGGCATCCAGCGAGTTGATCAGCACGCTAGAGCGAATCGCGCGGTCCATGATCTCCGTCTCTTCGGTCTTGTGCTCCGGCAGGGTTATAAAGCCGTTGGAGACCAGGACGATGGAGCGCTGGCCCGGCATGGCCGCCATCCGCCGGATCAGGTCGCGGATCACGCTCATGGCCAGGCGCGTCTCATGATCGCCGAGTGGCAGCTCCTGCTGCGCGGCCTGCTGGGCAATCTGCACGGCCGTTTGATACATGGAGGGATCGAGGTTCTGGCACGACATGACATCCCGCGCCACGGCATCCAGCACGGTGGGGTTATTCTTGTTCGCGATCTGGTCCGCCATGTAATACGTCATGTTGGGGCAGCTGCGGGTGCCTTGGCCGGTGACCGGATGCATGCGCAGTTTGCTCAGGGCCTCGTGCAGCAAGCTCTTGTCGTCGGTGAAATCCTGCATGGTCTGGCCCGACGTGGTGTAAATCGCCGCGCGATCCGTGGTGCGCAGGGCGGTGTCGATGTGCTTGCCGGCGGCGTCCCGCGAGGGCGCCAGATCGCCGAACTTCATGTGCACGTCGTCGAACAGGTAGGCGATAAAACGATCCGGCAGGTCGACCGCGGTTTTTTCGCCGGCAGCCTGATCCGGACCAGGCGCGGCGCCGCCGGCTTTGATCAGGCGGCCCGCCGCTTTCTCCATGGAAAAGCGCGCGATATACTGCGGCTTACCCTTGTCGAACAGCTGGAAATCGTCCTGCTTGAGGTTGCCCACCGCCTTGCCCTGACGGTCCCGAACCACCACCGGCACCATCACCAGATTGACGCGCGTCTTGAAGGTGGCGGGAGAATCCTTGGTGGCCATTTCCGGCAGATTCTGGTCGGCCGGAGGCGGCGGCGTCGCCGGCGGAGGCGTGGCCGCCGGAGGATTCTGCGCCGGAGGTGTTGCTGGGGGAGCCGTTTGCCCCCATACCCCGCATGCGGCGGTAAGCAGCAGCGCGAGGCGAATTGGCCGCAGTCTATACAGATGAGTCACAAGTTCGCCAGCTTTATCATATGATACCGTTCGCAGTGGCACAATCGTGCCCCCAATGCACAACTGAACCAAAGTATTACACCTACTCAATTCCTTCGAACGCTGCGAAGATT
>PLDO01000083.1 GCA_003136215.1 Bryobacterales bacterium | reverse complement strand
AGGCGCTTTCGCCTGCCAACTAGCTCTTTCCCTCGTGTTGGGCGGCGCGGCGCTGGCGCAGGACACCGGCGCCAACAGTTTCCGCGGCATGGTGCGCCTCAATCGCGCGCCGGTTTCCAATGAGGTGCTGAAGGTGAAGCTGCCGCGTCCGGTGGAGCGGCCGTTGTCCAACGGGCTCCGCCTGGTGATTCTGGAAAGCCACCGCGCGCCGACCATTGCGCTGACCATTTCCGTGCCTTCTTCCAACCTGCGGGACGGCGCGCTGCCGGGCCTCTCCGAGGCGACGGCGGCCATGATGATGCTCGGCACCACTACCAGGAATGCGCGCCAGATTGCCGACGCGCTGGCCGATATCGGCGCCACGGTGAGCTTCGGCAGCGGCGGTGGCGGCGGCGGACGCGGCGGCGGCGGCGCGCCGGCGGGCGGAGCTTCCTCCATCACGGTCAACTCGCTGACCGAAAACTTCGACGACGCCCTCGCCATCATGAGCGACGTGCTGCTGCACGCCTCCTTCCCGGCCGACGAATTCGAAAAGTGGAAGACGCGCGAGCGCGGCCAGCTTGAACAGGCGCGCACCCAGCCCAACACGCTATCCAGCGAAACGTTGATGGCCGTGCTTTACCCCAACGATGCGCGCCGCTACACGCGCCTCACCCTGGAATCGCTCAATAAGATCACCCGGGAAAACCTGATCGAACATTACAAGAGGTATTACCTCCCGGCCGGCGAACTTGCCGGCATCTCCGGCGACATCACGCCGGCTGCCGCCGTGGCCAAGCTCGAAAAAGCCATCGGCGCCTGGAAGGGCGGACCGGTGGCGAAGATCACCCTGCCGATGGCGGCGCCCATCCCGGAGAAGAAGGTCTACCTGATTTCGCGGCCGGGCTCCGTGCAGACCAGCCTCACGCTGGCCAACCGCGCCATCGAGCGCACCAATCCGGACTACATCGCCTGCATGGTGATGAACCAGGTGCTGGGCTCCGGTCCGGCGGCGCGCCTCTTCCGCATCATCCGCGAAGAGAAGGGCTACACCTACGGGGTGAGTTCCAGCTTCACCGCGACGCGCTACCTGCAGCACTTCAGCTCCGCCATGAGCGTGCGCACCGAAGTCACTGCGCCCGCGCTCACCGACCTATTGAAGGAGTTCCAGGAAATCCGCGACGTAGCGGTGCCCGCCGAGGAACTCGCGGGCGCCAAACGCACCCTGGTGGCGAGTTTCGCGCTTGGCCTGGAGAACCCCGCGCAAGTGTTGCAGCGCTGGATGCAGCAGCGCGAATTCGGCCTGCCCGAGGATTACTGGGACACCTACCCGGAAAAAATCATGGCCATCACCGCGGCCGACGTAATGCGCGTCGCCAAAAAGTACGTGCCTTACGATAATGTGCAGATCGTCGCGGTGGGCGATGGCGACAAGATCCGCGACCTGCTGAAGAAGTTCGGTCCGGTGGAGGAGAAAGCAATTGAATAGGGTGAGCGCTTTTGCCGGGCTGCCAATGCTCGTGTGCCTGTCCGCCACGTGTGCAATCGGCCAGCCGCGGACCATCAAACCGGGAGAGGTGTGGCCGGACAACCGGGGCCAGCACGTACAGAGCCACGGCGGCGGCATCGTCAAGCTCAAGGACACGTGGTATTGGTTCGGCGAGGATCGGGCGCAGAACCTGGACCGGTCCAAACGATACGTCAGCTGCTATTCGTCGAAAGACCTGGCAAGTTGGACCTTTCGCAACCAGGTCATGCAGCAGGCCGATCCGGAGAACCTGGGCGCCGGCTGGGTGCTGGAGCGGCCGAAGGTCTTCTACAACCGGAAGACCAGGCAATACGTGATGTACATGCACATCGACGACCACGCCTACAAACTGGCGCGCGTGGGCGTCGCGGTGAGCGACCGGGTGGATGGAAATTACCGCTACCTGAAGAGTTTTCGCCCGCTGGGACAGGAGAGCCGGGATATCGGCCAGTTCATCGACGATGACGGCGCGGCCTACCTGATTTTTGAAGACCGGCCGGCCAAGGGTTTTCACATTGCCCGCCTGTCGGACGATTATCTCAACGTGGAGCGCGAGATGTCGCTGATCCGGGCGCCGCTCGAAGGCGGCGCGGTGGTCCACTACCAGGGACTCTATTACGTGGTGGGATCGGCCCTCACCGGTTGGGCGCCGAATCCCAACAAGTACGCCACTTCGCGCAGCCTGGAAGGTCCGTGGTCGGAGTTCCAGGATATTGCGCCGCCGGAGACGAAAACTTACGGCGCGCAGTCCACCATGATGCTGAAGGTGGCAGGGAAGAAGGCGACGACGGTGATTTTCATGGGCGACATCTGGAAGCCGCGGACCCAATGGGACTCGCGCTACCTCTGGATGCCGCTCGAAATCGGCGACGGCAAATTGCGTCTTCCGGAACCCCACGAATGGACGCTCGACGTGAAGAGCGGAGCGGCAGTGATTGGCCACAGATGAACCCAGATAAACACAGATAAAACAAGATTGGTCTTATCCGTGTTTATCCGTGTTTATCTGTGGCCAGTTCTTCTTCTTAGTGAATTACACCGGCGGCGAGAGTGGGCTGAAGGGCGATTTCCTCGCCTTCCTCAATGCCCGACGCGACGGCGACCTGCGTGTTCGTGACGCCGGCGATTTCTACTTCTCGGGGCACAAAAGCGTCGCCCTGCTTGACGTAGACGATGGTTTTGCCGCCGGACTCGCTGAGGGCTTCGCGCGGAACGATCAGCCCGCCCGCGGGTTCCGACGTGGCGACATCGGCGCTGGCCGAAAGATCGGGGATGACCCGCGGATCGACCGTTTCCAGGACAAGGCGCACCGCAACATTGCGCACGTTGAAGTTGACACGGCGTCCGCCGAGAGCCAGCGCGCCGACGGACTGCACGTGCCCCTTGAGGACGATTTCGGGGAAGGCGTCGAAGCGCACTGTGGCGCGTTGCCCGAGACGCACCATCTGGCTTTCCGCCTGATTCATGGTGGCGTCCAGTTCCATGCTGTCCGGATCCACCACGCGCATGAACGGCTGTCCGGGCGCGAGGCGGTCGCCCACCTTGACCTGGTACAGGTCTCCGCCGCGATAGGTGGTCTGCATCACCACCATGCCGTCCATGGGCGAGCGGATGCTGCAGCGGCGGAAATCGCGAAGGTGCCGGTTCAGGTGCCGGTCGTCGTATTCATTACTGAGCTCATAGAGCTTGAGGTCGGCAAGCTGGCGTTCTTCGGTAAGCGGCGTCTGTTTGGCGGCTTCCTCGTAGGCTTCCTGGTACTCCTCGACGGCGAGACGCAGAGTCTCCTGGGTGATGACGTTCGCCACCGGCGTGGCGCGCGCGTCCTGCTTGGCCTTTTCCCATGTGGCCTTAGCGACCCGCAGACGCTGGTAGAGCCCTTCCATCTGCGCCACCAGTTGGGCCTTGCGGCGCGCGATGTCCAGTTTACCCTGCGACACGCTGGCCTCCACGTCCACCAGGTGATCCTGGATATCCTGGGCGTCGATCTGGGCGATCAACTCGCCCTCCTTCACGCGGGTACCGGACGCTGCCAGAAAGATCAGCGTCAATCCCCTGCCCGTGTCGGGCGCCTGCAATACCGGGGCGCCAACGTTCATGAAGCGGCGGGCGGTGATGGAGCCGGCCAGGCGCCGCGTAGCCTGGATGACCCCGCGGATGGCCCGCACGGTAGAAACCGAAGGCGCCGCGACTGTTTTACCCGGCTGGGGGCGAAGGATCCAGGCGGCAGCCAGGACCATCAACGCCAGCAGTCCATAAATCGGCCACCGCGGGGCGGGTTCCGGCGCTTTGGCGGGCTGGGCGGGAGGGCGCAGCGGCCTCTCGGGGGAAATCCACGGTGAATTGGGAGATGCCGACATGCGCGCCTGAAGGTTTATTCTATATCAAAGAGTTAAAG
The DNA here is from genome assembly GCA_003136215.1 of Bryobacterales bacterium. Lineage (GTDB taxonomy): Bacteria > Acidobacteriota > Terriglobia > Bryobacterales > Bryobacteraceae > Solibacter. The sequence goes on along the minus strand of PLDO01000083.1, from coordinate 1,374 downwards.
AACTTACGCTCGGTAGCGTAACGTTGTGTAAACGCGTTGACGTGACGGCAGTTGAGGTTGCGGGCAGGACCTACTCTTCGGGCAGTTTTCCATCCACCAGATAAGAGTTGAAGCGCCGCAGGGTGCCGGTGTACTTGCGCAGTGCCGCCGAGTGTGCGGCCGCAATCTGCCTGGCGCGCAGGTTGCCGTCGGGAGCGGGCAGCCCCGTGCCTTGCACCACAAAAAGGCGGAACTCCTGGCTGGCACAGTAGTATTCCGCGCGGGCTGCTTCCATCTCCTCTTTCAATCCATCTTCGATCTTGTGCCGCGCCGGGTCTTCCAACGGACGCCCGAACAACTCATCGGGCTGCGCGGGCGGAGGGATGAGGCCGGCATCCACCATCTGCCGCCTGACTTCTTCGTGTTGGTCCCAGAGCTCCCGAAAGCGCGCCCGGTTTCGTTCGATATGGGCGACCATTTCGGCCGTGTTGTGCCCGTTGAAATACCGCGTCCAGAGCGCCGCTTCCTCGCGAACCATTTCCCGGATCTGCCGTAACGTCTCAGAGCGCTGTTCGTTTAACGCCTCGAAGTCGGCCATGGACCTGCCTTTATGGTACTCCTGGTGCCCATCCAGTCACAATGCCATGCGCGGGAAACGCAATGTATGACATCGCGGCGCCCTCGATTCCGGAGCGGCTGGCGCCCTACACCTTCCCGGCGAAGCTGCGGTAGGTGTAGATGAAATAGGCCGAGGTGAGGAGCATGCCGGGGATGAACCAGATCAGGCCGACTTCCAGGCCGTAGCGCGCCGCGGCCGTATTGTAGATGGTGAGCGAGAGCGCCGGGTCCGTGCTGGAGGGCAGGACGTAGGGATAGAGGCCGGCGGCAACCGAGGTCAGCATGCCCAGGATGAACGCGCAGGAGCAGAGAAACGCGTCGATGGCGCGTCCGGCGGTGTTCATGATTTTCATGCCGGCCAGTCCGGCCAGCGCGAACACGGGAAACGCGTAGGCCCACGGGCGCGCGGCGAAACTCTCCTTGAGGTGCGGCTGCACGCGGAAGCTGACCAGCGTGAGCGCGATCACGGCGGCCAGCACGCCCCACCACACGAGTGCGGCCAGGAGACGGGCACGCTGGTGGAGCGCACCTCGATTCTTGAGCGCCAGCCAGAGCGCTCCGTGCACGGTCAGGGTGAGCAGCGCGGCGATGGCGACGAGCACGGTGTACCAATCCAGGATGCCGGATTCGGGGCCGGCGGCGAAATCGGTCCAGAGCGGGAGAAAGAATTCGCCGGCGCGGTCGAGCGGGACGCCACGGACCACGTTCCCCAGGGCGGCGCCGAAGAAGATCGCGAGCAGTGCGCTGGAGCCGGCAAACACGGTGTCCCAGAACGGG
>PLDO01000397.1 GCA_003136215.1 Bryobacterales bacterium | reverse complement strand
GACCTACGGCTACCATCGGGCCAGCGTGCTCTCGGCGTTCGTCAATGCGCTGACACTGGTGGTGCTTTCGGCGTGGATTCTCTACGAGAGCGTGTTGCGGCTGCGCGCTCCGGAACCGGTGAACGAGACCGTCATGATGGCCGTGGCCGGACTCGGACTCGCCATGAACGGCTCCATCGTGCTGGCGTTGCGCGCGGCCAGCCGCAACGACATCAACATCCGCAGCGCCTTCGTGCACATGCTGGGCGACGCGCTCGGCTCCATCGCAATCGTCCTGGGGGCGGTAGCCATCCGCTATACCGGGTGGGTGCGGGTGGACCCGATTCTGTCGATTCTGATTGCGCTATTGATCGTGTGGACGGCGTGGGACATCATCCGCGAATCGCTGAATATCCTGCTGGAGGGCCTGCCGCGGGGGATCCATCTGGCGGACGTGGCCCGGTCGATGGGCGAGGTGAAGGGCGTCCTGGGAGTGCACGATCTGCACATCTGGAGCCTGGGGTCGAGCACGCACGCGCTGAGTTGCCACGTGTTGATCGAGGATGTGCCGCCCTCGGAGAGCGATACCGTTTTACGCAGCCTGAATGCCCTGCTGGAGGGGCGCTTCGGCATCACGCACAGCACCGTGCAGTTCGAACACGTACGCTGCGCAATTTCGGAAAACGGCTGCGCGATTCCCGTGCCTCACGAGCACGAGCATCCTCATCCGCACGACCATTAGTCCGGGAGACAAACGGAAATGCCGCACAAAGACGAAGCGCTTTCGGGGATCGCCCTGTTTGCCGGATTGAGTGAAAGCGAGATTCGGGCCCTCGCGCAGCGCGCCGTGGAGCGGCGGTTCGCGGCGGACGAAATGCTGTTTTGGGAAGGCGAGCCGTGCACGGGTATCTTCCTGCTGACCGAGGGCAGCGCCAAAATCTTCAAGACCTCCGCGGCGGGCCGCGAAATGATGCTCTCGCTGGAGACGGCGCCCAGCAGCGTGGCCGAACTGCCGTTATTCGACGGCGGACCGTATCCGGCGTCGGTTCGCGCGGTGGGACCGGTCGTGGCGCTGTTCATCAACAAGAGCGATTTCCACCAGGTCTGCCGCCAGTTCCCGGATGTGGCGCTGAAGTTGCTGGCCGTAGTGGGAGGGCGACTGCGGCATCTGGTGGGCGTGGTGGAGTCGATGACTTTCGGAAGCGTCACGCAGCGCCTGGCGCGGATCCTGCTGGACATCTCCCGGCAAGCCGCCGCCGACGAATTCGATTTGGCGCTGACCCATCAGGAACTGGCGTCGCGATTGGGCACGGTGCGCGAAGTGGTGTCGCGCAACCTGGCGCGTTTCCGTGCGGAAGGCGTAGTGCAGATTCAGGGCCACCAGTTGCGCATATTGGATCGCGCCAGTCTGGAACGGGAAGCCGAAGCGCAAGGATGACCCGTGGGGCAGCCAATCCTGGCTGCAGCCGCCTTTCAGGCGGCGCCTTCACCGTTGCGCGCGCTCGACCACTGCCAACTCTCCGCCACGGCAACCAGGCCAGCCTTCACCGGATTGCTCTCAATGTACCCTCGGATGCGCTCAAACTCAGCGTCGGACCTCACCAGTCCTGCCAGAATGGGCTTCCGGTCAACGCCAACATCACGTTAGCCCGCTTGGCCGTGATGCCTTTCAACGATCTCGTTAGTTTGGGTAGTATCACGGCCGGAGTAGCCAGCAAATGAACGTGGTTGGGCATGACCACGAAGGCATGTAAGAGATAGTGTCCGAGGAAGTCGGAGTTGTAATGGATGGCTTCTACGATCATGTCCGCTATGGCCGGTTGACGAAGGTAGAACGGGCCATCACAGGCTTCGTCCATCAATCGATCCATGGCGGCAAACGCCTGTCCAGAGTTGAGCGCGTCCGTCGGGAAACCTCGGTGGGATGGCAGACTGCCGTGGAGCCGCCACGTGAGGAAAACGGGCCGATCCGTCTCATAGTCGTGCGGAAGCCGGCGACGGTAGAGCGTCATACGAGAATGGTTCAGCAAGATCGGCGGAATTCTCAGTAAAGAGCAGGCCGACCATGGGGTCCGCCCCACCATGCACCCGGTCACGCGCCTACGTCGGCAGCTGCCGCGCCAGGGGCGAGAATACCGCCTTCACGAATTCCACCGCGGTCTTCGTGGCGGCGCCGGCATCGTTATCGCGGACCGGCACCACGATCTTGACCAGCGAGGTGTCGCTGCGGTGGTAGCGTATGGAGTCGGCGATCAACCAGAGCTTGGCGGAGAATTCACCCGCGATGACCCGGTCGTGGCTCTGATACCAGTACAACGTCACGCTCTTTTCGTCGCCGCGGGCGGTCAGATAACGGTTAATCCGGATCGGTTCGGCCCGGCCCGGAACCGCCACCGGAATCGTCCCGCTCTCGATTGGCTCATAGCCGTTTCCCGGCAGGCAATTCTTCGGCGAGTGCGGAGCCTGTCCGTAGCGCTGCGTCTTGAAGAACGCGATAAACAGGAAGGCGCTGGCATCGCGCGCCGGATTGACATAGATCCGGTTCAGCGTGTCGTCCGCCTTCAGAACATCCTGCGTGTCCTGGTCGATTTTGAATTCCTTGAGCATCTGCCAGCCGGCGATATCGACCGGCAAACTGGCCAGGGGCGAGGTGGGGGGAGCGTTTTCGGCGCGCAACGCGACCGCGTAAAACACAATCCCCTGAAGGATCAGGATGACCGTCACGATGCGGGCGTATTTGTTGCGCAGAAAATTCATCGACTCCTCCTGGCTGCCACGAAATTCGATCCACGCACCAGCACCTGGTGCCAGACGATGAGGATGACCAGTGCCACCATGAAGATCACCCAGCCCTCGGCTTCATGAAAAAAACCTTCGGCGAGCTCCGCCTTCACCTGGGTCATGATGCCCGTCATGGTGACGCGGCTGGCGTTGGCAATGATGGCGATGGGAATAGTGGAGAAGAACAGAACCACGCGCACCCAGGTCTTGCGCTCGAAAAAGTAACCGTAAACCAGAGACAGAAACGTCAGCGAGAGCAGCGAACGGATGCCACTGCACGCATCCACCACGGAGAGCCTCTGATTCGGCAGTTCCAGAACGTTGCCTTCGCGCAGCACCGGGATGGAGAGCACGGTGAGCGCGCCATCGGCAAGCTGGCTGGCCAGAATCTGCAGCTTGAAGGTGGCCGCGCTATAGATCACCGCGGGAATCGGGACCATGAAGAGGAGCAGAAACAGCGGAAACGCGAGCTTCTTCAGCATCACGGTACCGCCCAGCGTCCAGACCACGCCGATCAGCGTGACGACGAACGATATGCGCGCCGTAAACAACTCGGCGCCCAGGGTGGCGAACATCAGTTGGAGCCCGCCCCAGGCAACCACCACGAGCCCCCACCAGTTCGGTTCCGGCTTGATCGCGGCGAGCTCCTCGCGGCGCTGCCAAACGATGAAGCAGGCGATCAGCGGCACGAAAAACCCATGACCCATGTCGGGGTCGTAGTTCCATTGATGGACCAGCCTTAACAATACCGGCGCATAGCAGGCGATCAACAGCACGCCAAACCAGGCGATACCCGTCCACGGCAGCGTGTTCTTCGAAGGGGTTTCCAATACCGGCGTCATACGGCCTTCACGGAGGAACTACGGCTATCATACCAACCCGGTGGCGCGCCCGGCCGGATAAAGCCTGAGCCTGCCTGCGCTGCGCCCGCCAGACCACCAAAGGCGATGGTCTGTCCCACAGCCGCTAGACTGGAGGGAGTGGAAGAAGAAGTTCTCGGCAAAGCATACGATGGGCGGCTGATGCGCCGCCTGCTGGGTTACATGCGCCCGTACCGCATGCGGATCGCCATTTCGCTCGTGTTTCTGCTGGCGCAATCCGCCCTGCAAGTGTTGGGGCCGCTGTTGACGCGAACCGCCGTGGACCGGTATATCGCCCCCAGTTCCGGCCAGATGCCCGGGCTCCTCGCGCGCTTTCTGCCCGCCGATGCGGCCAGCGGCCTGGCGCGCATCGGACTCCTCTATCTGGCCGTGTTGGCCGGCAGCTTCGTGTGCGAGTTCGTACAGATGTACCTGATGCAGTACACCGGCCAGCTCGCCATGTTCGATCTGCGCCGCCAGCTCATGCAACACCTGCAGGATCTCGACCTGGCGTTCTACGATCGCAACCCGGTGGGCCGCCTGGTGACCCGCGTGACCAGCGACGTCGACGTGCTGAACGATCTCTTCGCCTCCGGCCTCGTGACCATTCTGGGCGACGTGCTGGTGCTGGTCTTCATCCTGGGCATCATGTTCAGCTTCAGCCCCGTGCTGACCGCGATCATGCTCACCGCCATGCCCTTCGTCATTCTGACCACGGTGATTTTCCGGCGCAGCGTGACCGAGAGCTACCGGCGAATCCGCGTGGCTATCGCCAGAATCAACTCCTACTTGCAGGAGCACATCACGGGGATCGTGGTGCTCCAGCTTTTCAATCGGGAGCGCCGCGCACGCCGCGAGTTCGGGGAAGTCAACCGCCAGCACATGCTCGCTTTCAAGGACGCCATCACGGCGTACGGCTGGTTCTACCCGGTGGTGGAGTTTATTTCCATGCTGGCGCTGGCCGGCATTCTGACCTATGGCGGCTTCCGCGTACAGGCCGGAGGACTGTCGCTGGGCGTGGTCGCGGCTTTCCTGCAATACGGATTGCGTTTCTTTCGCCCGATTCAGGACATGAGCGAGAAATACAACATCCTGCAATCGGCCATGGCCTCTTCGGAGCGCATTTTCAAATTGCTCGATACCGCCCCCGGGGTGGTGGCCCCGCCGGCGCCGCGTCCCGCGCCGGAGACGATTTCGCCTATCGAGTTCGACCATGTGTGGTTCGCCTACCAGGGCGAGGACTGGGTGCTGCGCGACGTGAGCTTCACCATCGCCCCCGGGGAAACCATCGCCGTAGTGGGTCATACAGGGGCGGGTAAGACCACGCTCATCAGCCTGCTGCTGCGCTTCTACGACGTGCAGCGCGGCGGAATCCGGGTGGGCGGCGTGGATGTTCGCGCCTTCGATCCGCTGGAATTGCGGCGCATGTTTGGTGTGGTCTTGCAGGACCCCTACCTGTTTACCGGCACGCTGGCCCAGAACATCCGGCTGGGCACGGAGGGCATCCGCGCCGACCAGGTGGAAGCGGCCGCCGAACAGGTCAATCTGATGGATTTCATCCGCACCTTGCCCGAGGGCTTCGGCCACTCCATCCGCGAGCGCGGCAGCGGTCTTTCCACCGGGCAGAAGCAGTTGATCGGCTTCGCCCGCGCCCTGGCCCACAATCCCCGCTACCTGATTCTGGACGAAGCCACGTCGAGCGTGGATACCGAGACCGAGTTCCGCGTGCGCGACGCTCTCAACCGCATGGTGGAAGGCCGCACTTCGGTAGTGATTGCGCACCGCCTCTCCACCATCCAGCGCGCCGACCGGATTCTGGTGATGCACAAAGGCAAACTGCGAGAGAGCGGCACCCACCAGGAACTCCTGGCGCAACGCGGCATCTACTGGAAGCTTTATCAATTGCAGTATAAGGATCAGGAGCGCGTGGCATAGGGACGCGCCCGGTTTCCGATATCCCCACAGATCGTTCCCAAACGCCAGACCCTCGCTTCCCGGCCCGCTCCTTTAGCTTCAGCGTTCAACTATTCAACTGGTATTCTCTGTACGGCGTCAATCACTAACACCTGAAGCTGGTCTGTCGCGGACTTCAACTCTAAACCAAGTTGTTCCTCGAGAGCGTCGAACAGGGATGGGCCTCGAGGCATGTCGTCCGTCTGTGGCGCGCCATCAGCCACCCAGCACAACCAGAAGTCGTAGAGTCCATTTAGTTGCGTCTGGTCCAGGACCGGACGGTCGAGGTACGGCGATAACCTCTCAACAAACTCCGCCATGGTACCAGGCCGAATTCCGAGAGCAGCTGTAGGACGAAACTCCAGAGCTTCACGCCTCGCCTTCATGGCGGCCAAGCCATCTTGCAGGGCTTTTCGGCGCTCCTGATCGTCGCTGGTCGGGTTCAACGTCTCCTGAGGCTTGAGCTTCGGACCGTTCTTCGATACGACCAGGTAATATACACGGAACGACTTGGTCTCAGTGCGCAGCCGCATTTGGAACCGCTCATTCAGCAGATTTCGGAGCATTAACCTGCATTCCTCACGAGTGGTTCTCGGCGGCAACTTTGCCGTGATGCTGTACCTCTGCGTGGCTAACCACTTCGGCCCGGCGACTTGCTCGGGCTTCACGCCGTACGCCCGCTGCATCAACATCTTCAAGGTCACCCCAACGTAGTGAATACGTTCGGGTGATCTGGTCCCAGGGCCGCCCTGAAAGCGCATATTCGCTTCCGGTGGTCCATTGATAAAAGATGGAACGATCGGCACATCCGGGGCTAAAGTGACCGACGCAACCTCGAACGAAGGACTGCTCGCGGACGGCTGGGCACTCAGCAGTGCAGACAACAGGATGCCACATGCGACGCATTGTCTCATTGCAGCGTTCTCTCACTTCATCCTAATACCAATCCCCGATGTGGTCCTCCGGTCCAGCGCCACGCTTCAGAGGATCTCACACGGCCGCGACGAGCACCGTGGTATTCGCACGTTGGGGGAACTGAAACGCGGGTTGTGGGCGATATCGGAAAAGACCGCAAGAATTCTCTGACGCGCCGATTCCTGGAGCGTGGACATCAGGACGATGCCGGTGCAGATGTACCGATCTACCTTCCATCGAGGTAGGGTTTGAGCGAACTCATAACCGAATTCCTCACCACGCGGGCCATGCCAATCGCCTCAACCTCGCCGCTTGGCAGAACCTCGGGCGCGTCGCTCGGGTATCGCGCCTCCACTCCGAAGGGCGTAAGCGCGTCCGCATCCCTCAGCGACTCGGCGGTTGCGAGGTCTACCGTAGCCACCCGGTCCAGCAACTTCGCGATGTCATGCGTCTTGGGAAACTCGACTTGACAATGAAACGCGACAATTTCCCGGAAACGGCCGCCTTGTGTGGAAAGCTGTTCCGCCGCTTCGAAATCCGCGGCGGCTTTGTCGAGCCACTGCCTCACCAATTGGCGGAGTGCGGCCTCAGGCGGCTTCATAGAGGACCCGCCCATACTTCCGGGCCGGGTAGGCGATCCCTCCAATGAGGTTCTTCGTTTCCTCGAAACGTTCGCTAGACATCACGATGACGTCGACTGGATAGCGTACGTCGCCCAGCGCCCGGCGGATCCGGACGCTGCGATCGCGGGTATTGGCAGGCTCCGGCTCCACCACGAGTAGATCGAGGTCGCTATCTTCGGTCATCTCGCCCGTCGCGGCCGATCCAAACAGGATAATCCGCTCTGGACGCGCCACCGTAAGGACGCGCCGAACAACCTCATCGAGCAGCGTTTCATCGACCGTCATTCAGTTCCATCATACGCAAAGCTATCCCCGACTGCATGAGGATTCCGGGCTTGGCCCCTACTTCGCGTTCTTGTAAGCCCGGTCCAGCACTTCCACCACGTGCATCACGCGTTGGCCGCTGCCGTAGAGCCTGACTCCCGCCTGAAGCTGGAGCATGCAGCCGGGGTTGGCGGTGGCGATGATCTCCGCACCCGTGGCATTCACCGATTCCATCTTGTGCCTGAGAATCTGCATGGCCATCTCATTCTGCACCACGTTGTAGATGCCGGCGCTGCCGCAGCAGAGATCGGAGCCCGGCATCTCGCGGAAAGTCACCCCTGGAATCGCGCCCAACAGCTGGCGCGGCGATTGACGGATGTGCTGGCCGTGAGCCAGATGGCAAGAGTCCTGGTAGGTCACCACCGCGTCCATGCGTCCCAGATTGGGGTTCAGTTCCAGCGAACTGAGGAACTCCGTGATATCGCGCATCGAGGCCGAAAACTGCCGCGCCTTTTCCGCGTACTCCGGGAGGTCCGCGAGCAGTTCGCCGTACTCCTTGAGGGTGCTTCCGCAGCCCGCGGCGTTGGTGATGATGGCATCGAAGCCGCCGCCCAGAATGGCGTCGATGTTGCGGCAGGCCAGCTTTCGCGCCTCGTCGCGCATCCCGGCATGCAGATGCAGCGCGCCGCAGCAACCCTGGCCTTCCGGCACCACCACCTCGCAGCCGTTGCGCTGCAGCACTCGTACCGTAGCCTCATTCAGCCGCGCGAAACTCACGTTCGCGATGCACCCGGCCAGAAACGCCACGCGATGGGTGCGCTCGCCTTCCGGTGGAAACGTGCGGCCGATCTGGCTGAAGAAGAACGGCGGCTCGGCCGACGGTGTGAGTTGTTGCAGTTCGCCCAGCAACCCGAACAGCTTCAACTGCCCCAGTCCCCGCGCCAGCGCTTTGAGGCCGCTCACTTCGAACAGGTAGAGCAGCGTGCCGGCCACCGANNGCGCGCGCATCTTCCACCATGCGGCCGTAGCGCACGCCCGACGGACAGGCCGATTCGCAGCCCCGGCAGGCCAGGCAAAGCCCGATGTGTTCGCGGTAGGAATCGCCGATAGCCGCTCCGTTGGCCACTTGCACCATCTGATAGATGCGGCCGCGCGGCGAATCCATTTCCAGGCCGAGTTCGCGATAAGTGGGGCAGGCGTTCAGACACAAGCCGCAGTGGACGCAACGGTCCAGGTCGAACTGCCTGGGTCCCAAATCGGTCTTCTCAGATAAGACGGTAAAGTCGGCCACGGTTCAACAGGTTCCGCGGATCAAACAGATGCTTGACCCGTTGCATGATTTCAAAATCGGCGCCCGGGGAAGGCCACAGGTCGAAGGTTCGCCGGCTGCCCTCGGGCGCGAACTCGATGACTGCCTTCCAGGCGGATCGCTGCGCGCCGCTCAACCAGTCCGCGGCGCCTTGTGCCCGCTCGAAATAACCATAGCAGACACCCGAACCCGCGCGCGCCACGGCCGGACCGGGGAAGGACGCCATGACTGCTTCCGAGTCCTTCAGCGTACACGATGCGCGCACCACCGCGCCATCCTCGTGCGCCGCCAGGAAACGCGGCGTGGAGTTTTCCACGTGGCGCCACAGGGTCTGCTGGTCCTTGTCCTCGAATGCCTGGGCGCCGGCGAAGTGCGCAAATTCGCCCTCGTAGCGTTGTACCGCCGCCTGGTTGCCGCCGGCGCGCAGCGCCAGCAACCATGTGGAATGGCCCAGCGTTTGGGCCGCGGCCGGGTTGAGCAGGTCGATCGCCGCCGGCTGCAGTTGCCCTTTGAGGATGGCGTTGCGCGCCGCAATGGCGGCGGCCAGCGAATCGAAGGGCAACAGAAAGCTGCGCTCCACTTCGGGCATCGGCTGCACCTTGAAATTTACCACCGCGATGGCGGCCAGGGTGCCGAAGGAACCGATCATGAGCTTCGCCATGTCCAGGCCGGCCACGTTCTTGACCACCATCCCGCCCGATTTCACTAGCTTGCCTTCCAGCGTGGCGAAGGTCATGCCGATCACCACGTCGCGCGCCGTGCCGTAAAGCCGCCGCCGGGGCCCGCTGCAGTTGGCGGAGATCACGCCGCCCACCGTGGCATCATGGGCAAACGGAGGGTCCAGCGGCACCATCTGCCGGTGGTCCGCCAGCAGGTGGGTCAACTCCCTCCAGCTCACTCCAGCACAGACGCTGATGGTGAGATCGCGCGGTTCGTATTGCAGGACGCCGCGCAGCGACATCGTGGTCACCGTCACATCGGCGGGTTCCACCGGCCCGGCCATGTGCCGTTTGGTGGAACCCCCGGCCAGCGCGATTGTGCGGCCGGCCGCCGCGGCATCGCGCAGCGCTTCGGCCAATTCGACGGGACTCGAGGGCGCAAGCACGTTTATAGAGTAGCCCACGCCACGTGCCGCAAGGCGATATCTATGATCGTCAGCACCAGGGCGCCAAGCAATGCGTTGAGGAACCCGTCGATCCGGAAGCCCGGCGTGAACAACGACGCCAACTTCAAGAGGAAGGCTTTCAGCACCCACTGGAACAGGCCCACCGTGAGAAATGTGATCGGAAACGCGATGAAGCGCAGCACCGGTCCGATGGTGATGTCCACCAACCCGAGCACCACGGTGGCCACCAGCGCGGTGCCGAAACTTCGAATATGAATTCCGGGGATGATCTGCGCCACCAGCCAAAGCGCCAGCGCGCTCAACAGCCAGTTCAGGATCCAATGCACCAAAAACATACGGGGCCTCCAGCCAGAGATAATGATAAGCCATGGCGACCCTCTACGCCGGGACCTCCGGCTTCGCATACCCGGCCTGGAAGCCGGGCTTCTATCCGGCCAAGACTCCGGCCAACCAATTCCTGAAACATTACGCCGCGCGCTTGAACTGCGTGGAAATCAACTACACGTTCCGCCGCCTGCCCTCGCTCTCCACGCTGGAGAACTGGGTGGCGCAGACTCCCGCCGGGTTCGTCTTCGCGGTCAAGGCGAACATGCGCATTACCCATATCCTGCGCCTCAACAACGCCGCCGATGCCACCGCGCTCTTTCTGAAGATGATCGACCCGCTGCGCAGCTCGCGCCGCCTCGGACCGATTCTGTTCCAGTTGCCGCCGGCGCTGAAGCGCGATACCGCGCTATTGCGCAGCTACCTCGAGTTGCTGCCCGGCGACCTGCGCTACGCCTTCGAATTTCGCCATGCCAGCTGGCTGGTGGAGGAAGTCTACGACACACTCCGCGGGCGCAACGTGTCGCTATGCGTGGCGGAATCGGAGAAACTCGAAGTGCCGCCCGTGATCACCGCGGATTTCGTCTACTACCGCCTCCGCAAGCCCGAATACACGGCGGACGATGTGGCCGGCATCGTCACGCGATCGAAGGATATGCTCGCCACGGGCCGCGATCTCTATTTGATGTTCAAGCACGAGGAGACCCCCGAAGGCGCCTTGCACGCGGAGACGGTGTTGCAGGCCGTGGGGTAGGGCGAGCTTCGCTCGCCTGGCAAGCTGAAACATGCCCTACCCATGCGGGCACTCAGCACGACCTTGGTGGCGCAGGCGGTTCCGCCTGCGAAAGGCGAGCGAAGCTCGCCCCGAATACCTATAGGGTGCTCAGAAAAGCGATCAGGTCATTCTTCTCTTGCGGCGTGATGCCAATGTTAAAGCGCGTGTTGTAGAAGTCGATGGCATCGCCCAGGGAATTGGCCGAGCCATTGTGGAAGTAGGGCGCCCGGCTCGGCAGTCCGCGCAGGATGGGCCCTTTCAGCCGCCCCACGTCCTTCCAAAGTCCGGTGATCAGCGCGCGGCCGGGATCGGTGGTCGTCTTGATCTCCAGCGTGGTCTTGTTCTGCAACGTGAACACTGGAAGATAGCTCACATCCAACGGACTGTTCAAATCGCCGACACCGATGTTCAGGGGCGCGGATACCGAATGGTTGCCCACGTTCGGCGAATCGTGGCAGGTGCCGCACGTGCCGGGAATGGTGGCCAGGTTCAGGTCGTCGTTGAGTCCCGCCACGCCGGTGATGTTGATCGGCTTCGAATTGAACAGGGCCTGGCCGCGGGCGATGCTGGCGCGGCGGCCGGCTTGATCGTTCTCCTCGCTGTCGTGCCCGGGCGGATTCGCCCAGGCGTCATATAGACCGAAAATCACCGGTGTAAACGGTATGCCGTGGGGGTCGCCGCCCAGAGCGTCGTTGATGCCGACGTAGAAGCCAGCCAAGGTTTGGGTGCCGAGCCTTACCGGCCCCCCGTTCGCGCCGTAGCCATTCAGAGCGCCGGCCCCATAGTCGAACGCCTGTGCCGTTGCCAGGGCCATCTCGAAATTCACGATAGCCTGTTGCTGTTGCGGCGTCGGCGGTGTGGATGCCTGCGCGTGGATGGTGGTGGCATCCACGGACTGATGCGCCAGATTCGCCAGCAAGTCCCCCGGATTGGTGGCGAACGTGATCTTTTGAGTGCCGGTCTGCGTGGACGACTCGCGGCCATCCCACATCAGCGTGCTCAAGAAACGCAGGTTCGTGGTGGGCAAGGGACGCCGGTACATCGACAGCGTCGCCAGGTCGCCGCAGCCGTATCGGTTCGCGACGCTCACCACCGAGAACTCCGCAGCCGCCGGCACCTGCACCTGGACGCGGATCAGACCCTTATCGGTGAGAAGGCTGTAAGCTTTCTGGCGTCCGCTCAACGTGGAAGTGTCGATGTTGTGGTCGCAGTTGGCTCCGTCGTTGGGCCGGAAAATCGGATCCAGGCCCAGGGTCAAGAAGAAGCGCGTCTTCACTTCGGCAGCGGAAATTCCCCAACCCTGCGCCGGCCTGTGACAGCTCCCGCAACTCCGCCCATTGGTGCCTAGCGATTGGAAAAACGGCCCACTGAGATCGATCGGGCCATTCCCTGTGTTGTAAGTCTCCAGCACACCCGACGCGTTAGGTAAGGGAAAGAGATTGGGCAGAGACTGTCCGTTTGCCGCGAAGTTGCTCAACCACCCTCCCACCACCATAACCAGCATTTGTCTTTTGTTGACTGTCATGTCGCCCTCCGTTTGATAAAGCGAGAACGGGAGGAAGAATTAGCAGGAAGAATGAGACGTACGGAACCTTACGGAAGGCTGGTGACTTCCAGTTGGCCGCGGACAAAGCCGTTGTTCGGGAGTTTGCTGTCCCAGCGCCGCCAGAGTTGGAGGTACTGCGCCTCTAGCGCCGAGGCAAGCTCGGCGCGCCTGGCCCGCCGCTGGAGGGCCGCCTCCGCCCGGTAAAGGTTCCCTATACGCACGGCTTCGAGGAGGTTGACCTCCGGGGCAGGCTTGGCCGCCCGGATTTGCTCGAGCAGTTTCTCGTAAATCCCGATTGCGCCTTGCACGTTGCCGTTGCCTGCCTCGTATTCGGCAAGCGCGCGGAGAGTGTCTTCGGCTTCCGAACCCAGTTTGATTTTCGTTGCCGGATAAAGTCCCAACTGGCGCAAGCGGTCGAAGGCGCCATCCAGCCGCTGACGAGCCTCCGCGGGACGGCCCAGGCGCCGCAATGCATAGCTCGAGCCGGCCAGCGCGCTCACTTCAAATCGCCGGAAGCTCGAATTATTCTTCACTTCCGCGAGGTGCCGCAGCGTATGGTCGTAGACGTCCAGGGCGCGGCGGACGTCAGAGTGACCGAGAGCGTCGGCCAGGTTCACTCCGGCATCCGCCAGACGGTTCCTGCTGAACTGATCGTTTGCATCCTGGTGGACAAGATCGTCGGCGATTCGAAACGCGCGCTCCAGAGGGATCACCGCTTCGTCGTACCGGCCCATGCTGACGGCATCGTCTTCTGCGAGAATTTTGCCCTCGTTGGTGAGAGCCCCGACAAAACCCATGGTTTGTTGCCCCTGTCCCGTCCTTCCGAGGCCGGGGTCCAACACCCTCACCGATTCCTGAACGGTCTTGAGAGCTTCGTCGAGATCGCCTCGGCTTCGAAAGACCTCCGCCTCGGCCCAAACGAAGTTACCGGCATAAGGCTGGTTATCGAAAGAGCGGGCGATTTCGATGCCCCGGCGGCAAAGGCGGAGAGCGTCGTCGAACTGTTGCCCGCGCATGTGCGCATCCGCCACATTCAAATAAGTGCTCAAGATTGCAGACGCTTCGGACTGATCGCCTCTTCCGGCGTGAAACTTCTCCAGCCACTCCGCCGACTGCCGGGCCAACGGCAACTCTTCGTCAGGCCGTCCGTTGAACCTCGCCAGGATCATTCGATCGTGAGCGATCTGCGCACTCCGCAGCATCGCCGTTCGATTCCCCGGTTGCGATGCGAGCACCGAACGAATGAATCCCCCGGCGATGCCAAGGTTCCGCTCAGCCTGATCCATCTGGCCGAGATTGGGCGCGATGGGTACACCTTGCACGCGCGCCACGTGCAAATACGCATTGCCGATCTCCAGTGAAAGCTCGGGGTCGCTCCCGACGTCCGCTGTCAGTCGCCGCAGGTATTCCAGCGACGTGTCCACAATCAGCTGCCTGGTCTTGGTGCCGGCCGGCAATTGACGCACCTGCGCATCGATATCGAACAGTTTGTTGGCCAGTTGGCGGACGTCCACAAATCGCCGCTGGGCGATTGCGCGCTCCCGATTGGCGACGTACAGGCCGGCCGAGAGACTCACGATGACCAGCGCAGCCGCCACCACAGGCACCCAGTACCGCCGCAGGAGTTTTCGCGCGCGGTACCAGGCGTTGCCGCTTCGCGCCTCCACCGGTCTCGAATCGAGCATTGCGCGGATATCGCCGGCGAAGGCTTCCACGGAAGCGTATCGTTCCTCCGGTTCATGGCGCAGCGCCCTTTGCAGAATGTAGTCGATATCCGTGGGGAGATTCGGGTTCAGCCGGCTGGGCGCCGGAATCTTCCGCGTCCCCGCGGCCACTTCCAGAGCCTGCGACGTTTGCGTGTTCGATTCATGCGGGGAGCGCCCCGTGAGAAGTTTGTACAACACGGCGCCCAGCGAGTATACGTCGGTCGCCGTGGTCTGCGGGGTACCGCGCAGTTGTTCCGGGCTGGCGTAGCCCGGCGTGAGCAACCGCTCCACCGTCTGGGTCGGATCCCCGGCCTCGTCGAGCAGTTTCGCGATGCCAAAATCCAGCAGCTTGGGCCAGCCCGAACGGTCCACTAGTATGTTGGAAGGCTTCAGATCGCGGTGAATAATGAGGCGCCGGTGAGCGTGAGCGACCCCATCGCACACACCCAGGAACAGCGCGAGCCGCTCCCGTAACTCGAGTGCGGCGCTGTAGACATCGATCGGGGCGCCGTCAACGTATTCCATGACAAGATACGGCTGGCCCGCATCGGTATGCCCGGCATCCATCACGTGGACAATCGAAGGATGATTGAGGGACGCCAGGAGCTGGCGTTCTCTCAGGAAACGGTCGCGCCAGGCGGGGCGATGGCTGTCGGCGCGAAGCAGCTTTACGGCTACCTTCTGTTGAATCTCGCCGTCCGTGCGCTCGGCCAGGTAAACCGAGCCCATACCGCCTGAGCCGAGCAGCCGCACCAGGCGATAGGGTCCGCAATACGCCGCTTCCGGCCCTCTGGTGGAATCCAGCACCTGTTCCGCTGCATGCGAGACACAATCCGTCAGGCACTGAACGTTCGCCGAATCGAAATCCAGCAGGGATTCTACTTCCGCGCGAATCTCCGGCAGGACCTGTTGTTCTCGAAAGGCCCGTTCGCGGTCGCCCGGCGAGAGGTCGGCGAGCTGGTGAAACAGAAGGCGCACTTCGTCGGTCATCTGCGCTCCGGACCGGACCATTATAGTGCAGAGGTGCGGTTTCAGGAGGTACTCTGGTTGCATGACGCCAGGTTCAGGTGTGCCGAAACTGGTGGAGCGGCTACGAGCGGGAGACGAATCCGCGCTCGGCGGGCTGACGGCGGCGCTCTATCACGAATTGCACCGGATCGCTGTCCGGCAGTTGCGCGCGGAGCGGCCGGGTCACACCTTGCAGGCGACGGCACTGGTTCATGAAGCGTACTTGAAACTTGTCGGCGACCAGGGCGAATTCGCCGACCGAGCACATTTCCTCGCCGTGGCGTCGCGCGTGATGCGGCAAGTCCTGGTCGATTACGCCCGGGCGCGAGCCACCCGGAAGCGCGATGCCAATGCCACGGTTGTGTTGACGGCCGGCGCGGACCTGGAAGCCAGCGCGGGTATGGAACAGATCGAGCTCCTGGACCTGGACAACGCCCTCGACACCCTCAATCGGGAGGACCAGTCCCTGGCGCAGTTGATTGAAATGCGGTACTTCGGAGGGATGACCGCGGAGGAAACGGCCGAGGCGATGGGCCAATCCGTTCACGTCGTGCGGCACGACCTGCGCCTGGCTCAGGCGTGGCTGCGCCGCAAACTCAGCCGGTAACTTCGCGCGGGCAGTTCGGCACCGGCCAAACTACCCCGCCTTGCTTTTCCGCGCCCGCTTCTTCGGCGCCGCTTCCACTTCGCCCGTCTCCGCCGCCGCCGCCGCGGTCGCCGCCATCACCGGCTTGCGTTTCTCCGCCAGGCTCTTTTTGAGGGCTTCCATAATATCGATCACCGGCGCGAAATGCTCCGCGGGAGTTTCCACCACGTTCCGGCCTTCGATCTTGTCCTCGATCATCTTCTTCAGGTTGTCGCGATACGCGTCGTGGTATTTCTGCGGCTCGAAATTCTCTTCCAGCGAGGAGATCAGCATCTTTGCCATGGCGAGTTCCTTCTCCTTCACCAGGCTGGTGTCGGTGCGGAACTCTTCCACTTGCCGGATCTCGTCCTGGAAATACATGGTGTGCGACAGGATCCCCTTGGCCCCAGGGCGCAGCACGATGATGTGCTCGCGATTGTGCATCGCCACCTTCGCCACGCCGTAGAACCCGGAGTCCTTCAACGCGGTGAACAGCAGGGCGTACGCCTTTTCGCCGCCCTCGTCCGGAGCTACGTAGTAGGAGCTCTCCAGGTAGATCGGGTCCACCTGCTCCGCCTTGACGAATTCCAGAATCTCCATCACCTTGGCGGTGCGCGGCGCCACTTTCTTGATGTCTTCGTCGTCGATCACCACGTAGTGATCTTTCTCGTACTCGTAGCCCTTGACGGTCGCCGCGCGCGAGATCGGCTTGTCCTCCAACTGGCAATAGGTCACCTGCCGGATGCGCGAATGGTCGTCCTTGTGCAGCATGTTGAAGCTGATGGTTTCGCTGCGCGCCGCGCTGAACAGACGGATGGGAAACGAGACCATGCCGAAAATCAGATGGCCCTTCCAAACGCTTGCTGCCATAAATGTTCGCTCCTGACCCCTCGGGGCGCCGTGGTTTTCAAGATACTACAAAGCCTAATAAGATGTAAATGGAAGGATGCACGGGGGTTATGTCTCTCGACGAGTACGCTGCCAAACGCCGCTTCGAAAAAACGCCCGAGC
Organism: Bryobacterales bacterium; assembly: GCA_003136215.1. GTDB lineage: Bacteria > Acidobacteriota > Terriglobia > Bryobacterales > Bryobacteraceae > Solibacter. The sequence goes on along the minus strand of PLDO01000397.1, from coordinate 14,339 downwards.
CTCCGCCCTCCGCCCGTAAGAGCACGCCTACGGCCAAACCCTACTTTTGTGTGCAACGCCACGATGCCACACGCCTCCATTACGATTTCCGCCTGGAGATCGACGGCGTCCTGAAATCCTGGGCCGTACCCAAGGGGCCGTCGCTCGATCCCGCTGTCAAGGTCTTCGCCGCCCACGTCGAAGACCACCCCATGGAATACGGCGATTTCGAAGGCAACATTCCCGCCGGCAACTACGGCGGGGGCAGCGTAATGCTCTGGGACCGCGGCACCTTCGACCTGCTGGGCGACACTGACGCCGCCGCCCAACTCGCCCGCGGCGATCTCAAGTTCCGCCTGCATGGCGAGAAGTTGAATGGCGATTTCGCCATCGTCCACATGAAGAGCCGGACCAAAGGCAAGGGCAACGAATGGCTCCTCATCAAGAAGCGCGACCAGTTCGCCGCCGCCGGCTGGGACGTCGAGGCGCTGGCCTACAGCGTGCTCTCCGGCCGCACCCAGGAAGAGATCGCTCGCAACCTGCCGGCGCGCCAGACCAAACGCCGGACGGCCGGCGCCGCCGATCGCGTCTGGGCCACCAGCCCGCCGGCGAAACGCGCGCGCGCCGTAAGACCACTCCCGACCCCGGGTGGGCACCCCGGTCGCGGCTCCGATCAGAGCCACGACCGCTCCGATCCGAGCCGCGACCGTGAGGGAGCGGTTTCTTCGAGCCTCCTGTCGACCCTCCCCGGCGCGCAACTCGCCGCGATGCCGGCTTCCATTGAGCCCATGCAGGCGACGCTCGCCGACCGCGTGCCGCGCGGCGACGAGTGGCTGTTCGAGGTCAAATGGGATGGCGTGCGCGCCGTCGCTTTCCTCGATAACGAAGAGGTCCGCCTGCAATCGCGCAGCGGCCTCCGCTGCGAACGCCAGTATCCCGAACTCGCCGTGATGCCGCACCACCTCGCCGCATCGCAGGCCGTGCTCGACGGCGAGATCGCCGTGCTCGATGCCAAAGGCGTATCCCGCTTCCACCTGATCCAGCCGCGCATCGCCAACACCGACCCCAACACCATCGCCCACCTGGTGCGTTCCACGCCGGTCGTCTATTTCGCCTTCGACCTGCTCTACCTGGACGGCTACGACCTGCGCGGCGTCGCCCTCGACCGGCGCCGCGAACTCCTGCAACAGGTGCTGACCCCGGGACCCTCCGTCCGCATTTCCGATATCTTCCCCGGCGCCGGCGAGGATCTGCTCGATGCGGCCCGTGAGAATGGCCTGGAGGGCATCGTGGCCAAGCACGCGCGCAGCATTTACGAATCGCGTCGCAGCCGCGAGTGGCTCAAGATCAAAATCGTCGGCGAGCAGGAGTTCGTCATCGGCGGCTTCACCCAGCCGCAAGGCGATCGCGATTATTTCGGCGCCCTGGTGCTCGGCGTTCACCAGGATGGCGAACTGCGCTGGGTGGGCAACGTCGGCACCGGCTTCGACCAGAAACTGCTGGCCGCCCTCCACGCCCGCCTCCAGCCGCTCATCGTGCCCGAGTGCCCCTTCGCCGAGCGTCCCAAACCGGATCGCGGCATCACCTGGGTGAAACCCGAACTGGTCTGCCAGGTGAAATACGCCAACTGGACGCCGGACGACCACTTACGCGCCCCCGTGTTCGTCGGCCTGCGCCACGATAAGCCGGGCTCCGTCGTGGTCCGTGAGCAGGTCGGAGAACTGCTGCCCGGAAGCCCCAAGGAGGCCACCCTCACCATCGACGGCCACACCCTCAAATTCACCAACCTGCCGAAGCTCTACTACCCCGACGATGGCGTCTCCAAACGCGATGTCCTCAATTACTACGCCGCCGTGGCGGACTTGATCCTCCCCCACCTGAAGGATCGTCCCCTTTCGCTCAAACGCTATCCCAACGGCATCAAGGAGCAGTTCTTTTTTCAGAAGGACACGCCCGGTACTTACCCCGCCTGGCTGCGCACCGAGTTGATCGACGAGATCAACTACGTTTTCGCCGGCGACCGCGCCAGCCTGCTATACCTGGTCAACCTGGGCTGCATCGATCAGAACCCGGCCATGAGCCGCTCGGGCTCGCTCGATCACCCCGATTTCATCCTCATCGACCTCGACCCGCAGGAGTGCTCCTTCGACCTCATCGTGGAGGCGGCCCTGTTGGTCAAGCAGATTCTGGACCAGATCGGCCTCGTGGGATATCCCAAAACCACCGGCGGCGACGGCCTGCACGTCTACATCCCGATCGAGCCGGTCTACAGCTTCGAGGAGGCCCGCACGTTCGCCGAACTGATCGCGCGCCTCGTCACGCATCAGAAGCCTCACCTGTTCACCACGCCGCGCATGGTGGCCAAACGGCAAAGGAACCGCGTGTATTTCGACTACCTGCAAATCGCCAAATCCAAGACCATCGCGGCGCCCTATGTGCTCCGGGCGTACGAGGGGGCCCCGGTGGCGACGCCGCTGGAGTGGGCCGAAGTCGTCCCCGGCCTGCACCCGAAGCAGTTTCATATCCACAATGCCCGGGAGCGATTCCGCCAGAAGGGCGACCTCTTCCGCGGAGTTCTCGATAGCCCCCAAAACCTCTACGAAGCCCTCCACCGTCTGGAGAAGCTCTTCCGGCCGCCTACTTCTCCGTCGTCAAAAACACAATGACCCCGTCGCCGCGGAAAACCAGGTCCGCGGAGGCCTTCTTTGCAGCATCGCCCTTGCGCGTGACCACCCGGCCGTACACCACCGCCCAGCGGTCGTACTCCGGGCTCCCGAAGCGGAACTTGCCGAGTTGGGTGTGGTGTGTCAGCGCCGCGAACTTCTTGTTGAGCACCGCGGCGTCGAATTCGAAGTTGGCCGGCGGCTTGGGACCGTCGAATTCATCCTCCGTCAGCCACAGCACCGGCGGCGCCGTGGTGGCGGGTTCGCAGGACTGCTCGCCGATCCAGCGGCCGTCGTGCCGGAACGAGTAGCGGCCCAGAACGGCCACCTCCTTGCCTTCGTGGGCCGCCAGATCCGAGAGGACTTCGCACACTGTGAGCGGCGGAATGGGTGGATCGGCCGCCACGGCGAAGGCGGCCAGCAACAAGCCAAGCGAGACGCGATGTGACATCGTACGCAGAAACAGATTAGACCTCTCCAACTCCCCGCGGGTTACATCCATTATTACAGTAGGACAGGCCGGGGTACCCCCTGGGTCCGCCTGTCCTGGGCGAGCTTCGCTCGCCTGGCAAGCTGAAGCATGCCCCACCCATGCAGGCAGACGGCACGACTTGGTGGCGCANNCGCAGGCGGTTCCGCCTGCGAGAAACTCGCCGCGCCGGATTCGTGGCGCGAATGGCCAATCTCCAGGGACAGGCCTCCTGGCCTGTCCTGTTTCCCCGCCCCGGAGTACAATCGAACCAGCCACCGTGCCCACTCCCTGGCGAGAGTTTCGCGCCTTTCTGGCGCGCCGGATTCGCTACAAAGTCACCCGCGGCGGAGTTCTGTTCACCTTCGCCATCCTGCTGGTGGCCTTCGGCGCCGTGGTTTCGGCCAATAACCTGCTCTTCCTGATTGTGGCCGCCATGTTGGCCACTCTCCTGGTTAGCGGTCTGGCCAGCCGCTTGTGTCTGGCTGGCCTGGCCCTCGATTTCCAGGTCCCTGAGCACATCCCCGCCGGACGCAGCGTGCCGGCGCGCCTCTTCGTGCGCAATCACAAGTGGTTCCTGCCCTCCTTCTCCATCCGCGTCGAGGCCATTCGCGAGGCCGGCAGCCCCACCATGAATTCCGGCGTCTACTTTCCCCTGATCGCCGCCGGCGCGACCCTAGATGCCGTGGTCGATGTCCGCTTTCCACGGCGCGGCGCATACCGCCAGAACGGCTTCGCCTTCTCCACCTCCTTCCCCTTCGGCTTCCTCGAAAAGACCGCCCGCGTCACCCTCACGCGCGAAATGGTAGTCTACCCCGCCGTCGATCCCCAGCCCGGGTTTGACGACCTCCTGGCCGGCATTTCCGGCGAAATCGAATCCCACTACCGCGGACTGGGCCGCGACTTCTACCGCATCCGCCCCTACGAGGCCTTCGAAAGCTCCCGCCACGTCGATTGGAAAGCCTCCGCCCATGTCGGCAGTCTGCAGATTCGCGAATTCGCGCGCGAGGAGGAACAGGCCGTCGAGATCTTCCTCGACCGCGACGTGCCGCACCATCTCGACGCCTGGTTCGAGCACGCCGTCACCTGCTGCGCGTTCCTCGCCTGGCGCCTCTCCACCCAAGGCGCGTCCATTCACTTCCGCTCCAACGGATTTGAATTCCGCCAACCCGAGGACGGCGACATATATACTATTCTCAAGTACCTGGCTTTGGTGTATCCGCAACGCGCCGACGCTGTAGAGGGGCCCCTGAACGATGCGAGCTTTAAAATTGCCTTCACCCCATCGCCCCGTGCGTTCCTCGACGCCGGCTGGGTCGAGGCGCGTTTGCTGGATCCTGATGCTCTTCCCGTTCCTGCTGCCGGCCCAGACCCCGAATCCGCCGGCCGGCGATCCGGCGAAGCCTGAGCCCGTCACCACTTCCATCACCGTAGTCGAAAAGATTTCCGCCGAAACCCCGGCCAACCTTACCGTACTCGATCAGACCGCCCTCCAGGAGAGCCCTGGGACCAATCTGGACGACCGACTGCGCGACGTCCCCGGCTTCAGCCTCTTCCGCCGCTCCTCCAGCCTGGTGGCCCATCCCACCACCCAGGGCATCTCCCTGCGCGGCATCGGGTCTTCCGGCGCCAGCCGTACCCTCGTCCTTTGGGATGGCATTCCCGCCAACGATCCCTTCGGCGGCTGGGTCTACTGGACCCAGTTCGTCCCCGACGAAATCGGGCGCGCCGAGATTTCCCGCGGCGCCGCCACCAGCATCTTCGGCGACCGCGCCATGAGCGGGGCAATCGGAATTTTCTCCCGCCAGCCCGAGACCATGCACGTGCTCGCCGAGTACGAGTTCGGCAACGAAAACACCCACGATATCTCCGCCGGATTCTCCCAGGCGTGGTCGCGCCTCGCCATCTCCGGCGCCGCCCGTGCCTTCACCACCGACGGCTACTACATCGTCCCCGCCTCCATTCGCGGCGCCGCCGATACGCACGCCAACGTGCAGTTCGTCACCGCCGATGTGCGCATCGACCACTACACCTCCGCCGGCAATCTGTTCTTCAAAACCAGCATCCTTGCCGAAGAGCGGCAGAACGGCACCGTGCTCACCCACAATTCCACGGGAATGGGCACCATTTCCCTGCGCTACGTCCGCGAGTTCACCAGCGATTCCTTCTCGCTGCTCGGCTTTCACACCCAGGAAGGCTTCCACAGCACCTTCTCCAGCGTATCCGCCGACCGCAATACCGATCGCCTGTCCTACACCCAGACCGTCCCCAGCGACGCCGTCGGCGGCGCCATCCTGTGGCAACATCACGCCGGCAGATGGAACTTTCTGGGTGGCGCGGACGTGTATCGCGTCGAGGGCACCAGCACCGACCATCTGGTCCCCACCGGCATCCGCGTCGGCGGCGGCACGCAGTTGCAGCACGGCGTCTACGGGCAGGTGGATGCCACTTTCGGATGGGTGAAGCTCTTTACCGGGGTGCGCCACAGCGTCGCCGGCGATAGCCAGTTCCTCAGTCCCAATGGCGGCTTCGTCATCGGCAAAAAGCGGCTCCGCGCCCGCGGCAGCATCTATCGCAGTTTCCGCGCCCCCACCCTCAACGAACTTTACCGCACCTTTAAAACCGGCAATACTACCACGGAAGCCAATCCGAACCTGGTGCCGGAGACCCTTTGGGGCGCGGAGGCGGGCTTCGACTGGACCGGCGAGACCTCCTCGTTCCGCGTCACCGGATACCGCAACGCGCTCGACAACCTGATCACCAACGTCACCCTTTCCAGTTCGTCCACCGCCATCGTGCGCCAGCGCGCCAATGCCGCTGCCGCCCTGAGCCGCGGCGTCGAAGCGGAATTCACCCAACACCTCCGCAACTTCACCGGCGAGCTGAAGTACCTCTTCGTGGATTCCCGCTACGTCACCGGCTACCGCGTGTCGCAGATCCCCAAGCACCAGGGGGCCGCGCAGTTGATCTGGCAGCGCGCCGGCACCCTCGCCTCACTGGGACTGCACGCCTACGCCTATCAGTTCGATGACGACCTGAATGTCTACCGCCTGCCCGGCTATGCCACCCTGCAGTTCGTGCTCCGCCAACGACTGGTGCGCTCTCTCTCCGCGGAGGCGACCTTGGAGAACGCCCTCGACCACCAGTTCTATACGGCCTTCACTCCCACCCCGAACATCGGCGCGCCCCGCCTCTGGCGCGTCGGACTGCGCTGGGACGGCCGCGTGCACTAACTGGAAACCCCGTGATCCGGGAATCACTCTCCGCCAAACAAAACTCCGCTACCGCGTCAGCTGTGGTAACCTAATTGTCTAATTTTCAGGGTTTGCCCCTTCGGCCGAGTCGCCGGCAGTCATTCATCAGAAGCACTGACATCAGCAGCACTGACTTGAAATTAACCGCCTTTCGACGTCGAACGGCGGTGATGGGCGTTTCAGCTACCAATACTTTCGAACGGCAGGAGGAAAACCAATGAGAAAGACTCGCATTACTCGTGTTTTACTGGCGGTCCTGGCCGCATGCTTCTTGGCAGCTCTAGGAATGGCGCAGGACGTGACCGGACGAATTGTCGGCACTGTGACGGACGCGCAGGGCGCGGTGGTGCCGAAGGCAAAGGTGACGGTCACAAATACGCAGACCGGCCAGTCTCGTATTACGGCGTCAGACGCCACTGGCGTTTATCAAGCGATTGCGTTGCAGATCGGCAGCTACACCGTCGCCGCGGAGCACGAAGGGTTTCGCAAGTCATTGAGCGCGCCTCAGACCTTGCTCATCAATCAGACCCTCCGCGTGGATGTCAAGCTCGAGGTTGGCGAAATTTCCGAAACCGTTGAAGTAGCTGCGACGGCTTCGAGCATCGAAGCAGAGAGTTCGACGCTGGGCAGCTCGGTGACAGGCAATCAGATCATTACCGCGCCGCTCAACGGACGCAACGCTCTGGATCTGGCGCTTTACGTGCCCGGCGTGATCCCGACCGGCTCGACTACCGGAGGCTCCGGCGCCGGCGCGGGCTCGTTCAGCGTGGCGGGCGGCCGCCAGGATTCGGTGACCTACCTGCTGGACGGCGGCGTCAACAACAACCTGCTGAGTAACGGCGTGGTTTACAACCCCAACCCGGATACTCTGGCCGAATTCAAGGTGTTGACGTCGAACTACTCGGCCGAATTCGGCCGTAACGGGGGCGGGGTCGTCAGTATGGTGACGAAGTCGGGCACGAACACGGTGCACGGCAGCGCATACGACTACGTGCGCAACAACGCGTTCAACGCCAATTCGTTCTTCAACAACGCCAACGGGCTGCCCGTTTCGGTGTTGAAGCGCAACCAGTTTGGCGGCACGATTGGCGCTCCTGTGACGATCCCTAAAATCATCAACGGTAAAGACCGTTTCTTCTTCTTCTTCGGCTACCAGGGCCAGCGGCAGAGCGCGCTGCAGACAACCTCTGAGACGACGGTGTACACGCCGGCGGAGCTGCAGGGCAATTTCTCCAAGTCGAATAACGGAACTCCAGACCCCGACGTCGCCGCATTCCTGCTCCAGAATCCGTTTTATCAGCCGAATCCGGCGCTCGCCAGCCAGGCGATTATCGACCCGGCGAAGTTCGGCAGCGTCGCCACGAACTACATCAAGGCGGGTCTTGTACCGACCTCGGCGACGGGCTCGCTGATTTCGCAGGGCAGCGCGACGGCGAACAACGATGAGTACACGGGCAAGATCGACCTGCTGATCACGGCTAGCGACCGGCTCTCGGTGACGCTGGGCTATCACAAGTCGATCACGCTGAATCCCTTTGCCTATGCCAACGTCTCCGGCTTCCCCGATCAGACCACGGGCTCGCAGTCATTTGGCAATATCGGCTACACCAAGACGTTCTCGCCGACGCTGTTGAATGAATTCCGCTTTACGGCGCAGCGCAACAACAACTTCCAGTATGCGCCGGCAGCCAAGCTGCCGACCGCGTCTCAGCTCGGCATCGGCATTACGCCCGATAATCCGACCGGTCCGCCGTCCATTGACCTGCTCGGCAGCGGGTTGTCGCTCGGGTTCAGCCCGAACGGGCCCACCGCGCTCATCGATAACACCTATACGTGGTCCGATACGCTCACTTGGACCAAGGGGCGCCACACCATCAAGGGCGGCTTCTGGTTCACACCGTATCAGAACAACACCGTGTATGACTTCTACGTTAACGGCGACTTCTATTTCTACGGCGCGGGCGGCAGCAGCTACCTGAACAACGATAAGGCCGCATTTCTGCTCGCCCTGCCGGACGAGTTCCTGCAATTCGGCCAGGCGCCTTCCAACATCCGCACGCACAATATCGGCTTTTTCGCGCAGGATGAATGGCGCGTCACGAAACGCCTGACGTTGAACTACGGCGCGCGCTATGAGTACAGCTCGCCGAAGGTCGACACGCAAGGGCGGTCGTTCTCGCTGGCCCGAGGCCAGCAGTCGACGCGGTTCCCGAACGCTCCGCTCGGCCTCCTGTTCCCCGGCGACGCGGGAGCCCCGGCTGGATCGAACTTCCCGATTAAGAACAACTGGGCCCCCCGCCTCGGCTTCGCGTATGACCCGACGGGGACCGGTAAAACGTCGATCCGTGGCGGCATCGGCATGTTTTACGACATCCTGAAGGGCGAAGACAATTTGCAATTCAACGGCCAGGCGCCGTTCTTTGGCTACGCCGACCTGTTCTTCAATCCGCTTGATTCCAACCCGACGGCGGAGGTCAACAACATGACGCAGCCATACGTGGCCGCGGGCCAGCCCAATCCGTTTCCCTCGAAGCCTCCAGCCAAGAACATTAACTTCGGCGACTCGGGTTTCCTGCCGTTCGGCGGCGGCGGTGTGTACTTCGTCAATCCGCACATCAAGACGCCGTACGTCTTTCAGTACAACCTGAGCATCCAGCGGGAGGTCATGAAGAACATGACGGCGGAGGCGTCTTACATCGGGTCGAGTTCGCATGAACTCACCGGGCTGGTCGATTCCAACCCGTTCATCCTCGGCACCACTACGCGCCTCTTCAACGCGCCGCCGGGAGTGCCCGGCAATTTCAGCTACCTGGAGACGTTCGACAACGTCGGCAAAGCGCACTACAACAGCCTGGCGCTGAGTCTGACACGCCGTACGTCGGAGATCAAAGGGCTCGGTTCGCTGATGTACCAGGTGAGCTACACCTACGGGAAGTCGATCGACAACACTTCCGGCTTCCGCGCCCGGAACAGCAACGTCCCGTATTACAACCACAACCAGTTCCTGGCGGCGTCGGACTACGATCTGACGCACTATGTGAGCATCAACGCCGCGTGGGAGTTGCCGTTCGGCCAGTGGTGGTCGAGCGGTCCGACGCGCCTGACGCGGGGCTGGACCTTGTACCCGGTGATGTCCTACCGCAGCGGACTGCCGCTGGACGTATTTGCGGGTCTGAATTCCAGCGGCAGCAAGCCCGGTCCGTCGGCGGCGGGCGACCAGAACCTGGTGCGCGCCAACCTGGTGGCGCCGGTCAGTTACTACGATCCGCATACTGACCAGACGCTGGACGGCAACCCGGGCAACTATTACTTCAACCCGGCGGCGTTCAGCTACAAGGAGATCGTGGCGTTAGGATCGGCTCCGGTCACGAACCCTGCGCTGCGTACGTACGGCTCACTGGGCCGCAACGCGTTTCGCGGACCGACGCGCACCAACGTAAACCTGACCATCGCCAAGATTACACCGATCTGGGGCGAGCGCGTGAAATCGGAATTGCGCGCCGATTTCTTCAATGTGCTCAATCATACGCAGTTTGACAACCCGAACCTGACCATCACTTCGCCGCTGTTCGGCCAGATCTCTTCCACCGGCGATCCGCGCATCATACAGCTCGCTTTCCGCCTGACGTTCTAGGCGCCTACGGGTCTGGCAAACGCATAACGAAGGGCGGGGCTTCGGCTCCGCCCTTTTCGGTCCCTAGAGCCTCCAAACCGGCGATCGGTGGCGCCACAGCACATCCAACCGCTCCAAACTACTTTCGGACCTGCTAGTATCATATTTTGGAGGCACCATGAACAGCGAATCGTCCCGGCGTAGTTTCCTGGCCGCCGGCCTGGCGTTGCCAGTAGCCGGTGTGGCGTCCGCGGCGCAAAGCCCCACGCCCGCTCCCGCCCCGCAGCAGCCAACAGGCCCTGCCGGCCAACTCAGTTACCGCACCCTCGGCAAGACCGGCATGAAGGTGACAACCGTAGGATACGGTTGCATGATCACATCGGATGCGACCGTGATCACCCGGGCGGTGGACATGGGCATCAACTACTTCGACACCTCCCGCAACTACCAGAACGGCCAGAATGAACGCATGGTGGGAGCCGCGCTGGGAGCCAAACGGAAGAACATCTTCCTCTCCAGCAAGTGCGACGAGAAAACCGGAACCGGCATTCTGGCGGAGCTCGATACCAGCCTCAAGGAACTCAACACCGACCACCTCGACGTGTGGTACCTCCACGGACTCGGCACCGCCGCGCAGATTACCGACGACTTGGTCGAAGCCCAGCGTAAGGCCAAACAGCAGGGCAAGGTGCGCTTCATCGGAGTCAGCACCCACACCCTCCCGGCCATCGTCGATCGTGTCATCGAAGCCAAGCTCGATGTCGTCCTGGCGCAGTACAACTTCACCTCTCCCGAAGCGTATACCGCCGGCCTGGATAAGCTGAACCAGGCTGGTGTCGGCCTGGTCGCCATGAAGGTAATGGCCCGCGCCGGACGCCGCGGCCCCGGCGCGCAACCGGCTCCGCCGGCGGCGGCTGGCCGTCAGGCGGCCGCGCTGAAGTGGGTCATCAAAAACCGCGTCGTCGCCACCACGGTCCCCAGCATGACCGATATCGACCAGCTGGAAGAGAACTTCAGCGTCATGGGGCAAGCGTTTACGGATTCCGATAGCAAGGTGCTGACCGCCGCTTTCCACGAAGTCCGTCCGTATTTCTGCAGCATGTGCGGCCAGTGCGACGGCCAGTGCCCCAAGGGTCTGCCGGCCCGCGACCTCGTGCGCTTCGTCATGTATGCCGACGGCTACGGCCAGTTCGGCTTGGGACGCGAGAACTTCCAGCGCATGTCCGCCGAGCATCAGGCGATTCGCTGCGGCGATTGCGCTTCCTGCGCCATTCACTGCCCCAACGGCGTCCGCGTCGCCGAGCAGGCCATGCGCGCCCAGGAACTCTTCGCCTAGGCGGAGTACCGGTTAACTGAGAATAAATTCTGCGTCGCCCGCTACACGGACGCGTGGGTACCCAACCACCTGCGGGAGTTGGCCTATGATTCCAATTCCCGGACATGGCTTCGCTGCATTGTCCAGCCAATAGTGGCACGACAGACCACCCGAGTCGATGCAGGCCGAAATGGAATCGCTGTCGCCATTGCAGTAGTTCGCAGCCGAAAGGGACTTCGCCATCTCACGATAGAGCGGCGTGAGTTTTGTCGACAACGGTTTTGCCGTTCCCGAATATGCCCAAGCCAGCCGGTTGGGGACACTCGGATATTGGCCCCGCACCCATGCCCAAAGCTCGCGCAGTTTGCTCAATTGTGCCTCGGTCATCTCTTGGCAGGCACCGCTGTTATTGCCGAATCCGACCATTTCGACGCTCAAAAAGTGACCATTCCCGGGTCCTTCCGCCTGCGCTTTGATCGACGCTGCAACGTACTGCGCGATGTCTCCGCTGCGGCCAATGACAAAATGGGCCGATACCCCGCGCCCCTCAAATACTTGTTTCCAGGCGTTGGCAGCGCCTAAACCTCCGGTGATGTGTACTGCCAATCCGCGAACCGTTCCCATCTTTGGGGCGTTTGCGTAATCGCCGATGCCTTTCTCCAGCGCCACGGCGGTCACGGGAACGCCGCCGATGAAGACCCGCTCCGCAGGGTCGCTGCCGCTGAGCAGCGCTTTGTTTTGGTCCGCCAGAGTGCTTCCTCCGGCTGCGAGGCGAACCTCCAGCACCCCCGTGAACGGGCGAATGCCGGAAAAAGCTTGAATCCTGCTGGCCGCGGTCAGCCCGCTAAACGCCCAGACTTGAACCGCGCTGCCGCGTGTTTCATTGGGGGTTGCTGTGCCTGGGCCGGCAACCACCCGTACGGTTAAGACGGTGTCGCCGTCTTTGTATCCCCATAGCCCAAGTCGCGCAGTGCCGTTCGCCGCTGCGTATAGAAAATCCACGTCGTCTTCCGGCGACGGAACATAGCGCTCCAACGAAACGAAGTGTGACATGTTTACAGACCCTCCTGTCTTCAAGACATCCTGGACTATTCTACCCGCTATGCAACCAGTGGGATAAGGCTCCGCCTTGTCCATCCGAGCGCAGCTCGGACTTCTTCTCCTCTGATACCATTGGATCTACACCCTTGATCGACACTGTTCCAGACATCCTGGCCCGTATTGTCGCCAAAAAGCGCGAAGATCTTGCGCGCTCGGTCCCACCGCTTGCAGCCTGGGAGCGCGCCGCCGAACTCTGCCTCCCGGCCCGCCGCGATTTCCGCGCCTCTCTCGCCGCCAGTACGCCCGCCATCATCGCCGAGATCAAGAAGGCGTCGCCCAGTAAGGGTGTTCTCGTGCAAGATTTCGATCCCCACCGCATCGCCCGCGCCTACCAGTCCGGCGGGGCCGCCGCCCTCAGCGTGCTTACCGACGAGGCGTTCTTCCAGGGCAGCCTGGCCCATCTGCAAGCCGCCCGCGCCGCCGTATCCCTGCCCGTCCTGCGCAAGGACTTTACCATCCATCCCTCGCAGATCCTCGAGGCCGCCGCTCACGGCGCCGATGCCATCCTGCTGATCGCCGCCATCCTGACCACCAACCAGCTCCGCGACTTCCGCGAAGGCGCCGCAACCTTCCGCCTCAGCGCCCTCGTCGAAGTCCACAACCGCCCGGAACTCCAGTCCGCCATCGATTCCGGCGCCGACCTCATCGGCGTCAACAACCGCAATCTCTCCACCTTCGAAGTCACCCTCGACACCTCTCTGGCTCTCGCCGAACACATGCCGGCGGGCGTCCTCGCGGTCAGCGAAAGCGGCATCCATCAGCCCTCCGACATCGTTCGCCTGCGCGCCGCCGGCTATCGCGCCTTCCTGGTGGGCGAACATCTCATGAAATCCGGCCGCCCCGCCGCCGCCCTCCGAAAGCTGGTGGCCGCATGATCCTCAAGGTTTGCGGCATCACCAACCAGCCCGACGCCGATGCCGCCATCGCCGCCGGAGCCACCGCCATCGGCTTCAACTTTTATCCCAAAAGCCCGCGCTACCTCGCGCCCGAGGCGGCAGCCCGCATTTCCACGCCCGGCGCACTCCGCGTGGGCGTGTTCGTCAACGAACCTGCGCCGCGCATCGCCGCCATCGCCGGCGTTGCCGCGCTCAACGTGGCGCAACTCCACGGGGACGAGACTCCCGCCCAGTATCCCGCCGCCATCGCCGTCTGGAAAGCCGCCCGCGTCTCCCCCGATTTCGATTTTTCGCAATTGGACTCGTGCCCCGCGGATGCCCTCCTGCTCGACGGCCCCGCCGCCGAACTCTACGGCGGCGCCGGCCTCTCCTTCGATTGGAATCTGGCTCGCGGCGCCCGCCATCGCATCATTGTCGCCGGCGGCCTCGATGCCTCCAACGTCGCGCGCGCCATCGGGCTCGCTCATCCCTGGGGCGTCGATTCCTGCTCTCGCATCGAGTCTTCGCCAGGCAAGAAGGACCATCTCAAAATGACCGATTTTCTGCACGCGGCCAAGGCGGCGCTCGGCGCATGACCTCCCAACCCGATGCCGGCGGCCACTTCGGACCCTACGGCGGGCGCTACGTCCCCGAAGTCCTCATGGCGCCCATTGAAGAACTTGAGACCGCCTACCTCGCTGCCCGCGACGACCCCGCCTTTCAAGCCGAGCTCGCCGGTCTGCTGCACAACTACGCCGGCCGCCCCACCCCGCTCTACTTCGCTCAACACCTCACCGAAACCCTCGGCGGCGCCCGCATCTGGCTCAAACGCGAAGACCTGCTCCACACCGGCGCCCACAAGATCAATAACTGTCTGGGACAGGCGCTGCTCGCCCGCCGCATGGGCAAACGCCGCATCATCGCCGAAACCGGCGCCGGGCAGCACGGCGTTGCCACCGCCACCGTCTGCGCCCTCCTCGGCTTCGAATGCGTCGTCTACATGGGCGAAGAGGACATGCGGCGGCAGCGCCTCAATGTCTTCCGCATGCGCATGCTCGGCGCCAGGGTGC
>PLDO01000293.1 GCA_003136215.1 Bryobacterales bacterium | reverse complement strand
TGACTGTCGCGGTGAACTGGCTCGTTTGGGAGGCGGTGAGGGAAGCGGTGGTTGGGGTCAAGGAAACGCTGACCGGTGGGGCCAAAGCAATGCTGCCGCTGGCCAACTTGGTGGGGTCGGCGGCGCTGGTGGCTGTGACGGTGACGCTTTGCGCGTTGGCGATCGAAGTTGGAGCCGTGTAGAGACCAGTGCTGGAAATGGTGCCCACGGCGGGATTCAAGGACCAGGTTACGGCGGTGTTCGACAATCCGCTAACCGCCGCGACGAACTGCTGAGTTTGAGAAGCGGTGAGCGAAGCGGTCGTAGGGTTCAGCGAGACGGCGACCGGCGGGGTCAAAGTAATGCTGGCACTGGTGGATTTGGCTGAGTCGGCGGTGCTAGTGGCGATCACGGTGATGGTTTGTGCGCTAAGAATTGGGGCTGGCGCCGTGTAGAGACCAGTGCTCGAAACGGTGCCCACTCCCGGACTCAAAGACCAAGTGACCGCGGTGTTCGCCGCGCCAATTACTTGCGCAGTGAATTGCCGGGTCTGACCGGCGGCCAGAGTCACCGAACCGGGTGTGACGGAGATGAGGACAGCAGGCACAAGGGTGAAGAGGGCCTTAGCGGTTTTAGTGGGATTCACTATGCTGGTTGCGGCAATCTCAACAGTTTGAGGAAAAGCGATGATGCTTGGCGCACTGTACACTGCGGTTGCGCCGGTTGTCGAGATCGTGCCTACGGCCGGATTCAAGGACCAAGTGATCGCGGTGTTTGTGGTGCCCGAAACGGTGGCCGTGAGTTGCTGAACCTGCGATGGGGTCAAAGAGGCGGTGGCAGGGGTCAGGGAGACGGCGACCGGCGGGGCCAAAGCAATGCTGGCGCTGGCGGATTTGGCTGGATCGGCGGTGCTAGTGGCGATCACGGTGATATTTTGCGCGCTGGCGATCGAAGCTGGAGCGGTGTAGAGGCCCGTGCTGGAAAGGGTTCCCACCGCCGGACTTAAGGACCAGGTGACACCGGTATTGGAGGCGCCAGTCACAGT
Source organism: Bryobacterales bacterium (assembly GCA_003136215.1). Lineage (GTDB taxonomy): Bacteria > Acidobacteriota > Terriglobia > Bryobacterales > Bryobacteraceae > Solibacter. The sequence goes on along the minus strand of PLDO01000293.1, from coordinate 2,757 downwards.
CGCAGTGAACTGTTGACCGTTCGAAACGGTCAGGGACGCGGCCGAGGGACTTACCGACAGATTGACCGGCGAGACCAGGGACACGGTGGCGCTACCGGTCAGCAAAGTCATGGTCGTGGCGCCGTCCTTCACCGCAATCATGGTCCTGACGTTGCGCGATCTCGCCAAGTGGCTGGTTGTGGCGGTGACGGTCACGGTTTGCGCTCCCGACACGGTGGCGGGAGCCGTATAGAGGCCTGTGCTGGAGATGGTACCCACCGCAGGGTTGATGGACCACGTGATAGCGGGATTCCCGGCACCAGTGACGTCAGCAATGAACTGTACGCTCTGCGAATTGGTGAGGGAAGTCGACGCCGGGTGGACGGCCACAGTCAGCTTCTGCCCGACTGCGACTCCTTGCAGCAGCAGAGCGATCGCCAACAGACCCGGGACGGACACGGCAAGACCCGAACGCGTCGGCCGAATGGGACGAATTGCAGAGGAATCGGTGCCGGTCAGAATGGATTTCATGGTTGTTTATCCCGAAACTCTAAATGCTCTATCGGTGCTATCGAGGGCAGGTTCTTCTCCCGAAACCCTCACCCGAACATGTGTTTTCGTCCTAGCTGCAAGACCGCAACACTTGTCGGCGGACTGAGGCTCACGATCACGAGAGTAGTACTTTAGCCCCGCGTATGACAGTACGAATAGGGTAATCACCTTGGTACTGACTTAAGGTACTATTCAGTAGTCCGGCTCGATGAGTCCGAGTTCTCCGCACCAGCCGTCCGGGTCGCGCGGGGGCCGTCAGCGTCAAGCAAAGCAAAGTGATAACTCCCTGCGAAATCAGGCCTAAACTAAAATCATCACCATGTTGGTTCTTTTCGACGTCAGTTGCCTCGCGTTTCTGTTCGCCCTGTTTTTGACTCCATTGGTGAGAAATGCGGCGAACCGGATGGGACTGGTGGACAAACCGGACGCAACGCGCAAGTTCCACTTGGGGCCGGTGCCCAGAGTGGGCGGCGTCGGTGTCGCGCTGGCGTACGTGCTGGCGATGGGGTTTATCTACGTGGCGCCCTACCGGAATGTGCCCTTCGACATTCCGGGCAGCGTTTCGGCGGCGTTCAAGCTAGCGCCGGCTGCCATCGTAATCCTGCTGATCGGACTGGCCGATGACGTCAGGGGTTTGCGGCCTTGGCAGAAATTGCTGGGGCAGGTCGCGGCCGCGGTTCTCGCGTACGAGGCGGGCTTCGGAATATACGTGTTCCGGGGTCAGCCGGTGAGCGATTGGCTTTCGCCTATCGTGACGGTGTTGTGGTTGGTGGGGTGCAGCAACGCCCTCAACCTGATTGACGGAATCGACGGGTTGGCCGCCGGGGTGGGAGTTTTCGCGACGCTGACCGCGTTTGTGGCGGCATTACTGCACAACAGCCTGGATTTGGCACTAGTCACGGCACCTCTGATCGGCGCCCTCCTCGGATTCCTGCGGTACAACTTCAATCCGGCGTCGATATTTCTGGGCGATTCAGGGAGCCTGCTGATTGGTTTTCTGCTGGGCTGCTTCGGGGCCATGTGGAGCCAAAAGTCGGCGACACTCCTCGGCATGACGGCACCGCTGATCGCTTTGGCAATGCCGCTGCTGGACACGGCGCTAGCCATCGGGAGGCGGTTTCTGCGCCGGCAGCCGATCTTCTCGGCTGACCGCGGCCACATCCACCACCGCCTGTTGGACCGTGGGCTGACACCTCGCCGGGTTGCCCTCCTGCTATACGGCGCCTGCGGACTGGCGGCGGCTTTTTCTCTGGTGCAGGACGCCGGGCAGGACCGTTTCGGAGGCTTGATCATCATCCTCTTCTGCGTAGCAGCCTGGATTGGCGTGCAGCATCTAGGGTACGCCGAATTCGGTATCGCCGGCCGGTTGGTTCTGCGAGGATCCTTCCGGGGCATGGTGAATTCGCAGTTACGGCTGCGACAGTTTGAGCAGAATCTCGAAACGGGGAACTCCCTTGACGATGTCTGGAAACTGATCGTCGCCGGAGCAAAGGAATTCGGTTGGTCCGCAGTGCGGCTTCAGTTAGGCGGCCGGGTCTGGGATTCGACGCCGGAAGTAGATCAGGCGGTTTATTGGCAAGTCAGGGTTCCTCTAGCTGTCGGTCAGTACCTGAACCTCGGTTACGATCCCGCGGCGGATATCAATCCCCTGGTGCTGGCGAGCTTTCCCAAAATACTGGAGAAATTTCTGCTTGCCCGTCTTGCGCCGGAAGCCGAGGAAGTAAGAACGTGATGCGAGGCTGGTAATCCGTCACGGTGGAGTTCCTAAGAGCACTTCGAGATGGCCCAGTCCGGAATCAGGTCCACGTCGCCGACGTGGTTTGGGCTACCATTGATTTGCTGTCCTCCTGCATTCTACTTTCGCCTTTGGAAGCAGCACCGCGCGCATCTCGGCGATGGAAGAGAGCCATCAAGCGATGCGCATCGTAATCTCCTTGCGCCGGCCGCCAGCCTCCGGCGAACCGTGGCGATGGCGCGCCTTTGTTTTGTCCGCTATCCTGCACGCGGCGATCGCCGGGTCGGTGCCGTGGATGCACAGGTATTTGCAGGACGATGCGGCTTATCCCGGGCTCAAGGTGGTCATGCTTCCGAAGGGAAAGTCCGGACCCGACAAGATCATCTGGTACCCACGCGCCGCCATACCCGATGTCGCGCCAGCTCAGCCGTTTGGCCCGGCGAAAACTCCGCAAGGGGTACGCGACCCATCCGGCCAGACGCTGGTTGCCC
>PLDO01000249.1 GCA_003136215.1 Bryobacterales bacterium | reverse complement strand
TGCATCCGCGGGGCAGCTCGGACAGCATAATCCTGAGTGGTGAACCTTGCTTATGCGCTCCGCAGGCCCGTGTGCCGCCCCGGCGTGAGCGGGCCCAGCAGCGTCCACAGAATCGTCGCGCAGATCAGCGGCAGAATGCCGAACCCGAAGAACACCGGAGTGTACGAGTAGCGCTCCACCACCCAACCGGTAATCAACGTGAACAGCATGCCGCCGAATCCAGCCCCCATGCTCGCCAGACCGTAGACCGAGCCCACCGCGGACTTCGGGAACACGTCCGCCGGGAAACTCAGCATGTTCGCCAGGCAGCCCGTGTAGCCCAACATGGCGACCGAAACCAACGCGATCGACATCCACGCCTCCCGCGCAAGCACCGCCGGAATGGCCGACGTCATCAGCACCGCAAAGAAGGTCACGGAGCTCTTGCGCGCCATCGTCACACTCCAGCCGCGCTTCAAGAGCCGCCCCGACATCCACCCGCCCAGGATATTGCCGAAGCCCGCCACCATGAACGGAATCCAGCCGTAGATGCCGATCTTCGCCAGGTCGAATCCGCGCGCGTGCTTCAAATACTCGGGGAACCAGAAAATGTAGAAATACCACACCGGGTCCATGAAGATTTTGGAGAAGGTAAACGCCCATACGAAGCGCGTTCGCAACAGTTCGCGCACCGGGACCACCGTTTCCGCGGGCGCGCCAGCGGGCGCCCCCGGCGTGTGGTACATGGTGAACCAGAACGCCAGCCAGAGGAGCCCCGCGAGGCCGACAAACGCGAATGCCGACTGCCAGCCGAAGTGCAGAATGAGGTACGCCACAACCGGCGGCGCCAGAATCGCGCCCACCGCCGACCCGCTATTGAACAGACCCGCCGCCAGCGCGCGTTCCCTCTCCGGGAACCACTCCGCCACCACCTTCACCGCGCCCGGCCAGTTTCCCGCCTCGCCGATGCCCAGCAGGAAGCGGAACACGCCGAGGCTCAAGGTGCCGCGCGCAAAAGCGTGCAGAGCCGCCGCGATGCTCCACCAGGCGACGCAGAGTCCGTACCCCAGACGGGTGCCGAGCCGGTCGATCATGGGGCCGGAGAGTCCGTTCATGATGGTGTAGGCAAACAGGAAGGCCGAGACGACGCGCGAGTACCCTTCATTGCTCATGTGGAACTGCTCGCGCAGGATCGGCGCCGCCACCGAAAGCGTCTGCCGGTCCAGGTAATTGATCATGGTGGCGAAAAACGCCAGCGAGATCATTTTCCACCGCAATGGGGACACGACCACCTCCCGGTCGCTCACCGGGTGCACCACCCACTCGCCGCGAGCAGCGCTACAGAAGGCTCCATTGGGCCATTCTAGCGGTAAACCTTCTCCATCTGATTGCGCCCGTTCTGAATCGTGAAGCTGCCGTCCTGGCCCGCCACGAGCTTGATCCAGTTGCCGGTGCAATCCTGGCTTCGATTGGCGATGAACTCATCGGGCGCGTTGTGCGCCGCATCGTTATTCAGGGCGTAGTGCAGTTGCCAGATATCCGGCGTGCCGGGCGAGAGGTAAATGGTCTGCCACGCCGCTTCAGCGCCGCCCGTCTTCGGCCCGTTGTTCATGATGGCCGCCTTGGGCGCGAGCGACTGCACCAGCGCCGGCGCGCCCGACGTCTTCTTGGCGTGGTGCGTGGTCATATAGACGTCCACGGCCCCCAGCAGATTGTTGGGACACGCCAGGTCGTACTCCTGGTTCCAATAGAGGTCGCCCAGGTCCGCCAGGCGGAACTTGCCGAAAGCAATCACCATCCCGATGGAATGCGAGTTCTCACCATGGTCCGGGACGATTGGCTGGTAGTCCGCGCACCGGGGATTCGGCTTGCCGGCGCCCGGCAACGGTTGGGAGATCGCCTTGCCCGATGCCGTCACCACCTGTACGTCGATGCCTTCGATGGGAATGCGGTCGCCGGCCTTCACCTCGATATGCGTGCCCTGGGCGCGCGCGGCCACGTAATTGCCATAAACCTCGCCATTGTCCTTCACGCTCTCGAAGTTCATCCCATGATCCACGAAGTTGCGGATGGGAATTTTGGCCGCAAGCTGCGGCACGCCGCCGGCGTGATCGGCGTGATAGTGGGTGATCACGAGGTAATCGATCTGCGTGACGCCGGCCGCTTTGGCCGCCGCCACGATGCGGCCGGCGTCGCGATTTCCGAACCCTTGATACCCCGCGTCCACCAGCATCGATTGTCCGGAGGGCGAAACGTACAGGGTGGCCTTGCCGCCCTCCACATCGATCGCGTACACGCGCAATTCCTGCGCGGCACAAGCGAGCGCGCACAACCCCAGCAGCAGAATCCTCTTCATGAGCGTTCTTAATTGTAGAAGCTGCGAATTACAAATGCATGACGGAAGCGATCTCCGCCGCCAACCGGGCGTTGGATTGCGCCAGCGCGATATTGGTGCGCAAACTCCGCCCGCCGGATAACTCCGTAATGCGCGCCAGGATGTAGGGCGTAACGGCCTTCCCCTTGATGCCGTAGCCTTCGGCTTCACGGACGGCCGAATCAATGAAGCCGCGCATGTCATGGGCGGGGATCTCATCCGCCTCCGGCACCGGGTTGCAGACCATGACTCCGCCGCCGAGGTTGAGCCCCCATTGCACCTCCAGGAAACGCGCCACTTCGGCCGGAGTGTCCAGCCGGATGGGCGTTTTGAGGCCGCTGCGCCGGCTCCAGAAGGCGGGGAACTCATCGGTGCCGTAACCGATCACCGGAACGCCGCGGGTCTCCAGGTACTCCAGCGTTTTGGGCAGATCGAGCAGAGCCTTGGCGCCGGCGCAGACCACCGCCACGGGCGTGCGCGCCAGTTCCTCCAGATCCGCCGAGATGTCGAAGCTCACGTCCACACCGCGATGGACGCCGCCTACGCCGCCGGTGGCGAACACCTTGATACCCGCCAGGTGGGCGCAAATCATGGTGGCGGCGACCGTGGTGGCGCCGATTTTCCTGGTGGCCAGCGCATAGGGCAGGTCGTTGCGGCTCAGCTTGAGCACGTTCTTGGCGGTAGCCAGCCACTCCAGTTCCTTATCGGAAAGACCCGCGCAGATCACGCCGGCAATCACGGCGATAGTGGCCGGGACGGCTCCCCCGGCGCGCACCTGGCTCTCCAACGACCGCGCGGTCTCCAGGTTTTCCGGGTATGGCATCCCGTGAGTAATGATGGTGCTCTCCAGCGCCACCACCGGGCGCCCGCCTTGCAGCGCCCGACGAATTTCAGGAGCGACCTTCAGATACGCAGGATTCATATCCAGTTTGGAGTGTACCAGCACCTGCGATACCATGACCGCATCAACTATGTCGCAGTTGCCGATTTTCGGTCAGGGGCTGGTGGAGGGCGGTCCGGTGCCGCGCATCACATCGCTGCTCATCAAGCCGGCATCGGCGGTGTGCAACCTGGATTGTGAGTATTGCTTCTACCTGGATCGCGAGGCCGACCCGTACAGCGCCTTGCCCGGCCGCCGTATGACACTGGAGACGCTGGAGCGGCTGGTGGACACGTACCTGTTCTACTCGTACCCCAGCAGCGTGTTCGCGTTCCAGGGCGGTGAACCTACGCTCGCCGGCCTCAAGTTTTTCGAGAAACTGGTGGAGTTCCAACAGGAGTTCGGCCGCTCGGGGCAGATGGTCAGCAATGCTCTACAGACCAACGCCATGTTGCTCGACAAGGATTGGTGCAACCTGTTCCGCCAGTATCAGTGGCTGCTCGGAGTATCGCTGGATGGGCCGCAGGAGATCAACGACCGCTTCCGTTTCAACAAGGAGAAGCGCGGCACGTGGAAGCGCGTGATGGAGAGCGTGGAACTGCTGCAGGCGGAGAAAGTGGAATTCAACGTTCTATGCGTGCTCAGCCAGGCCAACGTGGAGAAGCCGCGCGAGTTATACAAGTTCTATCAGAGCGCGGGCATCGATAACCTGCAATTCATTCCGCTGGCGGAGTTCGCACCCGACGGAACGCCGCTGCCCTATACCATCACGCCGCGGCAGTACGGGCGGTTCCTGTGCGAAGTTTTCGAGCTGTGGTGGCCGGACCGTCGCAAGATGCGCATCCGCGTCTTCGACAACATCGCCGAAGCCCTGGCGGGCCAGAAGCCGGGGAATTGCACCATGCACGAAACGTGCGACAGCTACCTGGTGGTGGAGTACAACGGCGACGTCTACCCCTGCGATTTTTTTGTGGAGAGCGGCTGGAAACTGGGCAATGTGAATCTGGATTCGTGGGGCGAAATCGCGCGTCGCACGCGGCGCTACTCCTTCGCCTCGAAAAAGACCATCGCCCACCCCGATTGCCAGGTCTGCGAGTACCAGTCGATCTGCCACGGGGGATGTCCCAAGTTCCGCCACGGGCCGCACGGAAAGTTCGAGGAGCTGGATTATTTCTGCGAGGCGTACAAGATGATCTACGCCAAGAGCGTGGAACCCCTGCGCAAGGAATTGCGCAGGCTGTACCCGAGCCCGGTGGGATAAAAGCCGGTGGGACAGACCATCGCCTTGCGTGGTCTGTCATGGCTTGCACCGGGAGAATGTAGACAGACGACAAAAGACGATCGTCTGTCC
>PLDO01000237.1 GCA_003136215.1 Bryobacterales bacterium | reverse complement strand
GTCACGCGGAACGTGGCGTCCAGGTTTTCGTTGCGATTGGCGCGGTTGTTCACCCAGTAAACTTCGCCGTCGGGCAACTTGCGGTGAACGAAGAGCAGCGTGGTGTCCGGCTGCGGCTTGGCATACTCGAAGTCCGGCGCCACCTGCGCCAGGGCCAGTGCCTGGGCCACCGTCTGATTGGCATAGACCTTACCCTTGCCGGCATTGCGTTCTCCCGAACCCGGCCCCCAGAGCTCGTCGGCGATGATGCTGAATTCCGCCTGATCGTCGCTCAGACTGGGACTGTCCGAGGGTTTCGGACCAACCACCGCCGCGCCGTTGTTCACCAGTTCGCGAATCTTGCGCAATACCGGCAGCGACATGTGCTGGCTGTTGGCGTCGAGCGCCAGCATGCGGTAGCTCATGCCGGTCGCGGTTACGATCCGTCCGCCCGCGACCGATAGCTTGTTCAGCAGGGCGTCCGCGTTGACGAAGTCGTAGTTGTAGCCGGCCGGCACGTCCGGCAACTTGGCGCCGAACAGCGCCGTGATGTTGGAGTCTTCTCCATAGAAATACGCAACGTCGGCCACGAACTTGCCTTGCTGCAGCATGTAGGAACTGCGCGCCAGATACGTGGTCCACGGCTTGGCGATTTCCGCCCAGGTTTCGAGGCGCGTGAACCACTGGCCGTACGGTCCCAGCCCGAGCCCCGGCGCCTTTGCCGTCAGCGGCTGGTGCACCGACGTGTGGATCACGAAGCGGTTCAGCCCCATGGCGAGTTCCTTGTCGGCGGTTGGCTTGAGCGTTTCCGGGGAGAAGCTCCAGGCGCCGCTGCCTGCGGTCAGCGACTCCGCCGCCACCAGGTTCTGGCCGTAGATGTGGGCCACGGAGGCAGACTCCCGTATGTCGGCGCTGTAGCCCGTCTGCTCGTCGTTGGGGGTGCGGGGCGTCCACATGGCGCTCATCGGGATATCGGCGGTGCGCTTGACTTCCATGCCGTCGCCGATGAAAGCCCGGCCCGACTCGTGCGACTCGCTGTAGCGGCCCATGCCGCGCTCGTGCAGCATGATGGTGAGCTGGTCGTAGTGATTGGCCGCGGTCAGTTCGCCAATGGTTTTGCGGAAGTCCCACAGGACGCGGTCGCTCGCTTCCGCGCTTTCCACCACCCGCCCGGCCAGAACCGGCAGCCAGGGATGCAGATCGTAGCCGCGGCGTTTGGCGAACTCGGCGAACATGTCGTCGGTCCAGTTCTGCACTCCCGCCTCCCAACTATCGGTGATCACGTAGCGCAGGCCGCGTTTGCCCATCAAGTCGCCGACCGTATTCTTGTACTGACCCAGATAGTTGTCGAAATACGCTTTGACGTAGCCTTTATTGAGTTTGTCCACCTCCAGCCCGGTGGCCTCGGGCGATGCCGGGGAGTTCTGATGGCCCGTCAGCGAATAACCGAAGCGCAGCACCACCCAGCGGCCGGCGGCCGGAGTCCAGTCGAGCGTGCCATCGGCGCGCATCTTGGATGTCAGGTCGATCACATCCGCCTTGCGCACGCTGCCCTGGGGCGGCATGGCGGGCGTCGCGGACGCATAGAGGTTGGTGGCGGCGGAAAAGGCCGCCTTGTCTTCGAAGCGATTCACGCGCTGTCCGGTGTGCAGCACCAGTTCGGCGATTTGGGCTCCGGCGGGCGCAGCCGGAGTGGCCGGCGGCTGCTGCGTCAGGAAGCTGACGCGGAAGAATTTGGCCGTGACCGCCGGAAACGCGATGGTGCGCGCCCCGGTCGGGATTGCTGCGACGCTCTTAAATTGCTGCCCGTCCGCGCTCGATTCCAGTTCCTGCCCGCTGGCGCCGCCGCCGCCCCTGCCGCCTCTGCCGCCGGCGGCGGTCACCAAAGTGAGCGCGCGAACCGTTTGCGGCGCGGCGAACTCGAACTGGACCCAGGCCTTCTGGTCCACCGGAGCCGCCGGCAACAGGGTGGCCCTGACCAGGTCGCCATCGGTCAGCGTGGCGAGGTCAAACTGGCCGCCGCTGGAAGTCACTTTCGGCTGCAACTCCGCCATCGAGACATCTCCGTCCGGCGCACGATAGGCGATCACCGCGCTATCGGCATAGAATTCCGGGAGGGGAGGGGGCGGTGGGCCGGCGCCGGCCCCGCCCCGGGGTGTCGCGGCGATGTTCTGGAACTGCCCCGTAGTGGACGGCGGTTTGGCCAGCGTGCCGGTGAACGGCTGTCCACCCTGCACGTGGGTTTCACTCCACACGAATTTCTTCATGGCCTGGGCGGGCGGCACCCACGGACCGCCGCTCTCGCTCCAGCCCGGCGAGCCCGCGATGGCCATCTCCAGCCCCAGTTGGTCGGCCAGCGTGGCGGCGTATTTGAAGGCGTCCTTCCACTCCGGCGTCATGTAGACTAGTCGTTTTTCCACCACCTGCGGCGTGTTGAGCGCCGCATCGAAATTCTGAAACCCGCCGATGCCGGTGCGTTTCATCCATTCCAGGTCGAGCTTGATGCCTTCCTTGGTGATGTTGCCGTTCATCCAGTGCCACCAGACGCGCGGCTTGGCGCTGTCGGGCGGGTTCTGGAAGCCTCGCTTGAGCGCGTCGCCGGAGTTCTGCGCGGAGACAATCCATGTCCCCGCCACCGCGGCCAGGAGAACCGCCCAGCCTGCCTGCTTGGCTCGCTTGAAGAGTTGCATATGGGTTTATCCTTTGCGGTTCCCAGTGTAATCCCTATCATCTCGACGGGCGGGGCGCGTTCGCCCGTGGTGTCCGGGGCTGGTAAGATTCCTAAAGGGCGTCGACAGGCTGAGGCCTGCCCCACCAACCACATGCAACAACGCATCTCTCCCGCTTCGGCGATCACGGGCGCCATCACCCTGCCTGGCGATAAGTCCATCTCCCACCGTTACGCCATGATCTCCGCCATCGCCGATGGCGATTCGCGCCTCCACAACTACTCGACGGGGGCCGATTGCCATTCCACGTTGGGCTGCGTGCGAACGCTTGGTATCGAGGTGGAAGAAGCCGGCACGGAAGTGGTCATCCGGGGCAGGGGGCTCGACGGACTGCGCACGCCCGCGGGCGACCTCGACGCGGGCAACTCAGGTTCCACCATCCGCATGCTGAGCGGCATTCTGGCCGCCCAGCCCTTCATCTCCCGCATCTTCGGGGATGAATCTCTCTCCCGCCGGCCGATGCAGCGCATCATGCGGCCGCTGGCCGAAATGGGCGCGGAAATTCATGCTCGCGAAGACAAATTCCCGCCGCTCGAAATCCACGGCGCGCGGCTCCGCCCCATCGATTACACACTGCCCGTGCCCAGCGCGCAGGTGAAGACGTGCGTCCTGTTCGCCGGACTGTTCGCCGAGGGTCGGACCTCCGTCAGCGAACCCGTGGCCTCGCGCGATCATACCGAAATCGCCCTCCGCGAATTCGGCGCCGAACTCAGTGTCGTGCAGCGCGTGATCTCTCTCACCGGACGTCCCCATCTTACGGGCCGCGAACTCATGGTGCCGAGCGACCTCTCTTCGGCCGCTTTCTTCATCGTGGCCGCCCTGCTGGTGCCCGGTTCGCAGCTCACCATTCGCGGCGTCGGCCTGAATCCCACGCGGTCCGCGCTGCTCGATTTTCTCACCGGCATGGGCGCCAAAATTCTCATCCCCACACTGGAGAGCAGCAACGGCGAGTTGATCGGCGACATCGTGGTGCAACACTCGGAACTCAAGGGCGGGACCGTCGAGGGCGCGCTCTCCGCCGCGCTGATCGACGAGATTCCGGTGCTCGCCGTGCTCGGCGCGGCTACCGAGGAAGGGCTGACGGTGCGCGACGCCGGCGAACTCCGCGTCAAGGAGACGGACCGGATTCGCACCGTGGTGGAGAATCTCCGGCGGCTTGGCGTGCGGGCGGAAGAGCGCCCCGACGGCATGGTGATTCCCGGGCGCCAGAAATTCCGCGCGGCGGAGTTCGATAGCTTCGGCGATCACCGCATCGCCATGGCGTTCGCCGTGGCGGCGCTGCGCGCCGACGGTCCGAGCGTCATCGAAAACGCCGATGCCGCATCGGTGAGCTTCCCGGAGTTCTGGAGCACGCTAGAGCGCATTGCGGAGTAAGTAGGACAGGGTGCGCCGGGATAAACCGGCATGTTGTAGGGGATGAAAGAGCCCTACAGGAAAGGAGAAGCGACTCCATCCTGACCTCGAGTCTTGCACCGGTCGTCGTGAGGCGGCAGGCGAAGCGTAGACAGAGGCATCAGCGGGCTGGGTATTGAGCTGCGAAAAACTAAACATCGGGCGCCGGCCCTTTTCTGTCAGCGGGAAGGCAACACCGGCCAATGGCGTTAAGTCGCGAGCCATGGCCGGGCCCGGCGTAGTCGAAGACCCCAGGCACGCCGGGAAACATAATCGAGGCCCGTTTCTGTCGTCTCGGCAGCCATGCTTCTCACTGCCCCGTCGTAACCGTTATCAGCGCCAGATTGCCGGATGCGTCCCAGGTGTATTGGATCGCGGTGCCGTCGCTCCAGGATACTTGCGTGAGGCGATTCATGCCGTCATAGGTGTAGGTGGCGCTGGAGTTCGGGGTGAAGCCGGAGCCGATCAAGGTCAGGAGGCCGCTAGCGGCGGATTGGGCGTTGCCGGCCGCATCGGTGGCGGTGATTTGGAGGACGGCGGTGCGGGTGGGCGCGATGTCGGCGGGCACACCCCAGTCGTAGGCTTCCAGGTTGCCGCTGAGGCCGGTGGCCAGGCCGGTGAAGGTCTTGCCGCCGTCGGTGGAGAGTGCGATATCTTGTACGGCCACCCCGACGTTATCGTCCGATTGCCACTGGATGCGGTAAGTGGTGCCGCCGGGGAGGACCTCGCCGCCGGTGGGCTGAAGCAGAGTAATCACAGGAGCTTCCGTGTCGTTCACGGCACAGGTGTTGGTGTCGTCCTGCAGGCTGACGCGATAGCTGCCCAAATTGAGCCCGCTGCTGTCGCGCACCAGCAGCGAGTAGGCGCCGTCGGCGGGGATCACTTTGCGCAGCAGGCCGTTGGAACTGGTGGAGAAGAGCGCTCCGGCCGGGGTGTACATCTCGACGAACGGGGCATACGCGCCGGTGCGAGTGGACAGGCGGATGGTGGTCTGGTCGCCGCCGGTCGCGTTGAAAGAGAAGGTGTCGAGCTGTCCGGGAAGATTCACCTGGCGCAAGGTGGTCTGTCCGCAGGTGAGCGGGAGCGGCGAACAGGGGTTATTGGGGCGCTGGAAGGCCACGCTGTAGGAGCCGGTCGCGGTGCTGCTGGTGGAGGGGCTCACCACCACCAGATAGTTGCCGGTGGCGGCGGCCTTCTGGGTGACGTCGGAGTTGGCGGCGATGCGCGAGCCCGCGGGGTCGAAGATTTCAATCTGCGGCGAGAAATTATCGCTGATACGGGTGAAGATCAGCCGCAGCGTGTCGCCGGCGTTGGCGGCGAGCGTATAGTAACGGAACTGACTGGATGGGGAGAGCGCGCCCGCGGTGGAAGCGCCGCAGGCGAGGGGCGATGCGCCGGCAGGCTGGTTCAGAAGCTGCCAGGCGAAGCTGTATCCACCGGCTGTGAGGGGCGCGGCGGCGCCCAGGATGACGGTATAGTTGCCGGAAGCGGCGGCCTTGCGGATGACGCTGAAAACACCGGAATCGAGACGCGCGCCGGTGGGGTCGTAAAGCTCCATCTGGGAGAAGAAGCCGGCCGTGGAGGAGCTGCTGCGCAAGGAGAGCACGTCCCCGCTGGAAGCCGCGATCTGATACGCCAGGAACGGGGCAGTGGCCGAGACGACGCCGTTGACCGTGGCGCCCTGCGCCGCGGGCACCCCGCAGGCGTTGACCGTGCGCAGCAGGTCGAGCGTGAAACTGGAAGCGGCCGGCATCTTGCTGGAATCGGTGGCGATCACGGCGTAAGCGCCGGCCGCCGGCTGGGTCACGTCGACGCCGGCGAAGTTGCCGGAGAGGGGCTGGCCCACCAGGTTGCCGCGAGGATCGTAGACTTCGATATCGGGTTGCGGAGTTCCGCTGCCGGGCAGCATACGCACGCTGAAGCTTTCGCCGGCGGCCGCGTTGTAGGTGTAGACGCTGCTCGACAGCGCTCGCGGAAGACTGCCCGCGGCGGGCGCGCCGCAACTGAGCGGCGACGCATTGCAGGGCCGGTTGAGGCGCAGCAGGGACAGGGAGTACGAGCCGCTTTGCGCGCCGTCGTAGGTGTCGGTGACCACCAGGGTGTAGACGCCGTCCGCCGGAACGGTGAAATTGGCTCGCGCCAGGTCGACCGCGGTGACGAACTGAATCGGCGCGCCGGTAGTATCGTAGATATCGAGGCGGGGCCGGAAGAAGCCGTTGGCGCCGGGATTCAGCAGGCGCACCAGATACGAATCGTTGGCGCTGGCGGAGAGGGAATAAACCTGGCTGCGGATCAGGCCGTTGATGGCGTCATCCACCACGGACGAGCAGGAAAGCGCCGCAGCGCCGGTGCAGGGCCGGTTGAGGCGAAGCGCGCTCAGGGAATAGGCGCCCAAACTGCCGCTGGCCGGACCCGAGACGATCACGGAATATGTGCCCGCCTTGGGTAACGTGATGGTGGCGGCAGACAGGGCATGGCCGGATGCGCTTCCCGGCTGCACGACGCCCACGCTGGCGCCTTGGGGGTCGAAAACTTCTGCCGAAGGTGTGAAACCGCCGGAGGTGTCGGACCGCGCGGTGCGGAACTGGTACACGTCGCCGCCGTTCGCCTGGATGGTGTAAGTCCCAAAGGTGAGCGGACTGGTCAGCACGCCGTCCACGACGGAGTTGCAGGTGAGAGCGGCGCCGCCGCATCCGCCGCCGCTGAGTTTGGTGGCGGAAACGTAATAGCTGCCGCCGAGGAATCCGGTGGCCTCAAAAACCACCACCGTGACCGTGCCGGTGACGGTGGCGGTCCAATCATAGCGGCCAGCGATCTGTGCGAACGACAGGCGCCCGCTCTTGGGGTCCGCATTGACGGCGAACGGCAGGTTGTTTTGCGTTGGATCGGGGGCGTAGATGGCGAAAAAGAAAGAGGTATTGGTGTTGGGGGAGCCCGAGGCGGCCACGCGCAGCAGGCGGAAGGAGACGACATCGCCGGTTTGCACGGAAAACTGATAGGTATCCACCTGGCCGGGCACGGTAGTGGAGATCGCGCCTGCCTTGGAACGCCCGCAGGTGAGGGTTGTATTGGCGCTGCAAGGACGGTTGATCCGCGTCAGGACGACGTGGATGTTGGCGGCGGCGCCCGGGCTGGAAACGGCCAGCCGCAAGCTATAGGTGCCGTCCGCGGAGAGATCGAATTCCTGCCCAATGAATGTTTCGCCCTGCACCGCGCCGCCGGCCAGATCGATTGGCGTATTGCCGGCTACCGGCGGGCCTACGGTCTGCGTGCCCGGCCGGGCATTGACGATATTGCCGAACGGAGCAGCCAACACGGGGACGGTCAGCGAGAAGCCAGCGCCCGCATTCGCCGTCAGACGAATGTAGACGGTTTCGCCGGCAGTTCCCGAAAATGGCACATAGGCTTGGGGAGACGCGGCGGAAAGCTGCACATCCACGGGCTGGCCGCAATCGAGTTGCGGGACACCCTGGGCATACACCGCGGGGATTCCCAGGGCGAGCAGCACAAGCGGAAGCCGGCGCCGCGGCATCAGCGGGCCCTCCTTCCGGTGGCGGCGAGGCAATTGGACACGCCTTCGAAGAAGCAGGCGNNTTCACCGCGCGCGCGGAAGATGTTGTCGACGCCTTCATTGACGGACACCAGGCGGCCCAGAGGGTCGTAGCGATACTGATTCACCACCCCCGCCGTGGGGTTGGAGAGCGCCACGGTATTGCCGTCGCCATCGAAATGGTAAAAGTACGGGGTGCCGTCGGCAGTCACTTTCCAAAGCAGGCCAAGGCCATAGACATACCAGGCGGTGGGTGTATTGGAGGCATCGGTCTCCATCACGACACGCGGCCGTTCCCCGGAGAGATCGTAGACCAGGCGGCGATCGTTGCGGATGGTGCGCAAGCCGGTGGAATCGTACCCGTAGTATGCCGCGGCGTCGCCGGCGAGGCTCTGCAGGCGGCCGAATGCGTCGTAGTTGAAGTTGATATTGAGGCCACCCTCGATGGAGGTCAGATTGCCGCGGGCATCGTAACGGTAGGTCATGCCATCGTCGCGCGAGACAGGGTGGTTGGCGGCGTCGAAGCCGTAGACGCAGGACTTCCAGGGAACGGTGGAAGTGTTGGGTTCGAGCGCGCTGACCGCAGTGCGATTGCCGTTCGGGTCCAGGCTGTAACGGTAGCCCGCTACCGGCATGCCGTCCGGTCCGGTAGAGACGATGGCGCGCAGATTGCGCGCACTGTCGTACTGATAGATAGCTACCGGGCCGCCGGAGATGGTGACGCTGATGGGCCATCCGGCCGCGTCGTAGGAATAGAGTGCGAAATTGCCCTGCCAGTCCGAGACTTTGCCGAGGCGATGCAGGTGGTCGTACTGATAGGCGACGGTTTTGCCGCCGGGTAGGGTGATACCGCTGAGCTGGCCGGCGGCATCGTAGGTGTAGGTCAACTGATTGCCGTTGGAATCGGTGTATTGGGCGAGGCGGTTGAGGCTGTCCCGCTGGATGCCGGAGTAGTCGAAGGTGGTTTGTGTGTCCCCCGCTGTCAGGCCGGCGATGCGGTTGCCGTTGGTGTAAGCGGCCTGCATGGTGACGCCCGTGGGGTCGGTGCCGGCGGACGCGCGCGCGGCGCCATCGTAGACGTAGGCCCAAACGTTGCCGAGCGCATCGGTGAAACCGGTCATCAAGCCATCGGCGTTGTACTGATAGACGCTCTTGTTGCCCTTGGGGTCGGCGAGCGAAAGGATCTGCCCGGCGGCATTGCGCGTGGCGAGAGTGGTGAAGGTTCTGGGGTCGGTAACAGCGGCCAGGTTGCCGCTAGAGTCGTATGCCAGGGTCCAGACGTTCTTATTAGGGTCGATGATGCGCGTGGGCGCTCCGTTGGTGTAGGTGGCCGACCAGCGGTTGTTGGCGCCGTCGGTGATGCTGGTGAGATTGTTGCCTGAATCGTAAGTGAAGGAGACTGCCTCGCCGGCGCCGTTGACCGTGCGCACGCGGTTGCCGGCGGCATCGTAGGAATAGGTGACGGTATTGCGTGCCGGGTCGGTGACGGTTTCGAGCAGTCCGAGTGCGGTGGAGGTGTACCAGGTGGCGTCCCCGTTGCCGTCGGTGACGCGAATCTCGGAGGGCGAACGCGGGGTATCGTACTGGCGAATCGCGCCATCGGGAGTGGTGACGCTGGCCACGCTGAGAAAGCCGGGGTCGCCGGTGTAGGCGATGGCGGTCTTGCCGCCGCCCCAGGCGATGGAGGTCAGGTTGCCCGCGGCATCGTATTGATAGGCGGCGGAGAGTCCATCGGCGTTGGTCTGTTGTGCCAGGCGGCCGTCGCCGGTGTAGGCGAAGCTTACGGTGCGGCCGGCGGAGTCCTTGATGGAAGTAATGCGGCCGGTGGTATCGGTGGCAAAGGCGATCAGCTTGCCGCGGTAGTGGGCGGCGGTGAGGTGTCCGGAAGAATCGTAATCGAGCGCGACCAGGACCGCGGCGCCATCCTGGATGGAGAGCAGTTTCCCATCGCTGCTGAAAAAGCGCGTAGTCGTGGAGGAAGCGGCGCGCAGGGTGTAGGTGCCGTCGGCGGCGCGGGAAAGCGAATCGGTAGTGCTGGTGACGGGGAAGAGCGCGGCGGATCCGGCGGCGGTGGCGAAACGGTCGGTGCGTCCCGATCCGCGGCGCAGCACCAGCGTGCCATCGGTGTCGGTGGTGAGAGTGTCTCCCAAACTGAACGACCAGCCGATACCCAGCATTCCGCCGCGGGAGTCGTCCATATTGAACGAGTGTTCCAGGGTAAGGGCCGGAGCGGGACCGCCGAAGGCGAGATCGGTGACGCGGACGAACAGGGTGAGATTGGCGGCGTTTACGAAGACCTGCGGGAATCCGGCATCGCGGCAGGCGGCGCCGCGGCAAAGCGCATCGTAGGGTGTAAAGCGATTTTCGCCGGGTCCGCCGAACGGGACTTGGGCGCAGTCCCGGCAGGCGCTGAAACCGGGACTCTGCAAAATTAACCAGAGACAACCTAACTGCAATAATTTAAGGGAAATAGCTTACTCCTGCACACCCCCAGTCTAGCAAACCGCCCCCGGGGGGACGCTACAATAGGACGTACTAACCCAGGTACTTGAGCACGTCCCATGCCGAAAAAAGTCGCTATCGTGGAGGATGAAGCCGAGTTGGCTGCGCTGATCGAATACAACCTGTGCCGCCATGGGTATGAGGCGCAGATTCTGGGGGGATCGAAAGGCACGCTGCGCGCGTTGGAGCAGGCCAAACCCGATCTGATTTTGCTGGATGTCATGCTGCCCGATGTGGATGGCTTTGAGCTGTGCCGGCAGATCCGGCAATCGGACGTGCTGGGGCGCACGCCGGTGCTGTTCCTGACGGCGCGGTCGGACGAAGTGGACCGGGTGCTGGGCCTCGAAATCGGCGGCGACGACTACATGACCAAGCCTTTCAGCCCGCGCGAGTTGATCGCGCGGGTGAAGGCGCATCTGCGCCGCGAAGAGATGGATGCGGAACCGCCGTCGTCGGAGATTGGTCCGTTCCGGCTGGATCGCACGGCGCGGCGCGTGTACCTGGGAGAGCGCGAGATTTCGCTGACCTCCACCGAATTCAACCTGCTGGAGTACTTTCTGACGCACCCGGGGCGCGCCTACAGCCGGGACCAGCTGCTGGAAGCGGTGTGGGGCGAGTCGCGGAATGTTACGCCGCGCACGGTGGATGTGCACGTGCGCCGCCTGCGGGAACAGATCGAAGAGCAGCCCGACAACCCTCGTCACCTGACCACGGTGCGCGGTTTCGGCTATCGTTTCGAAGAAGCCGTATGACTGGCAGAATCTTCCTGAAGCTGATCGCGGGGGTTTTTTGCCTCCTGTTGCTGGCGTTGGTGACGGTGGATTACTTCGCCACCAATGTGGCCAAGGACAACTACATACAGAACCTGACGGGGCAACTGGCGGACAAGGGGCGGATGCTGGCGCTGGCCTTCGGCGCGCCGGAGACCTTGGATGTGGAGCGCGTGCGGCGGATGGCGCTGGCGGCGGGCGGCCGGATCACGGTGGTGCGCGCCGACGGCAAGGTGCTGGTGGATTCGGAGGCGGACGCCGCCGGCATGGAAAATCACCGGACGCGGCCGGAGTTGGTGCAGGCATTTCGCGGCGGAAAGGGCTCGGACATCCGGCAGAGCGCCACTATCGGTGTGTCATTTCTCTACGTCGCTGTGCCGGTAGCGGGCGGCCGGAGCGCCATCCGGATCGCTTTCCCGCTGGCGGAGATCAACCGGCAGGTGAGCCAGATCCGCGGCAAGATTCTGGTGAGCACGGCGCTGGCGTTTCTGCCGGCGATTCTGATTGCGGCGGTGTTGGCGCGTTACATTTCGCGGCGCTTTGCCACCATCATGTCGCATGCCGGCGAACTGGCGCGGGGCAACTTCCGGTCGCGGCTGCCCGAGACGGATTCGAGCGAGTTCGGACAACTGGCGCAGACGCTCAACGAAACCGCCGGAAACCTGCAACAGACCGTGGCGCAGTTGCAGTTGGAGCACGCCGAGCTGGAAAAACTGGAACGCGTCCGCAAGGACTTTGTAATCAACGTTTCGCACGAATTGCGCACGCCGCTGGCCTCCATTCAGGGGTACACGGAGACGCTGATCGACGGGGCGATCGCGGATCCGGAATACAATATGCGCTTCCTGGGCATCATTCGTCACAATGCCGAGCGGTTAGCGCGCCTGACGGAGGATCTGTTGACGCTCTCGCGGGTGGAACAGAAACGGCAGAAATTCGAATTCGAAACCCACTTCGCCAACGCGCTGATTCACGACGCCTTCGACATGATGCGGCCGATTGCACAGAAGAACCGGATCCAACTGCTGGAGGAGCGCGCGCCGGAGGATGCGGTGGTTTGCTGCGATAGCGAGGCGGTTTCGCAGATTCTCAGCAACCTGATGGAAAATGCCATCAAATACACGCCCGAGGGCGGGCGGATTTCCGTGGGCGCCGTGGCGCAGGGCTCCATGGTGGAGTTTTTCGTGCGCGATACGGGTGTCGGGATTCCCGAGGAAGACCTGCCGCGTCTGTTCGAACGCTTCTACCGGGTGGATAAGGCGCGCTCCCGCGAGTTGGGAGGCACGGGACTGGGCCTCTCCATCGTCAAGCACCTGGTGGCGGCGCACAACGGCGCCACGCGGGTGGAAAGCCGCGTTCACGAAGGGTCCACGTTCGCTTTCACACTTCCGGTGAACCAGGCCACCCTGGGACTTAATCCCGAATTCACCGCGTCTTAACCGCGCCGTAACATGCCCGGAGGCATGATAACGGTGACACCATGAAAAAGATCCTGCTTATCGAAGACGACACGGACCTCTTTGCCCTGTTGAAGTACAACCTGGAAAAGGAGGGATTCTCCTTATCCGGGCAGCACACCGGGAAGGGCGCCATCGAATTGTGCCGGCAGCAGAAGCCGGACCTGATTCTGCTGGACATCATGCTGCCGGATTCGGACGGGTTGGATATCTGCAAGGGCATCCGGAAGGATCCCGATCTGGCCGCGATTCCGGTGATCTTTCTGACGGCGAGGGCAAGCGAAACGGACCGTATCGTGGGGCTGGAGTTGGGCGCCAACGATTACGTGGTGAAGCCGTTCTTCGTGCGCGAACTGATTGCGCGCATTAAGCTGCAATTCCGCAATCAGGCCACGCCGGCGCGCCTTCTGGAGGCGGGCGGCGTGGAACTGGACCGCACCAGTTGCCAGGTGCGGCTCGACGGGGCGCCGCTCTCGCTGACCGCCACCGAATTCCGCCTGCTGGAGTTTCTGATGAACCGGCCGGGCGTGGTATTCAGCCGGGAGCAACTGCTGAACGCGGTTTGGGGGCAGGATCGCGCGATTACGGACCGGGCGGTGGACGTCTACGTCCTGCGTTTGCGGCAGAAGGTGGAAAAGGACCCGGCGTCGCCGACGCTGATTCACTCGGTGCGCGGCTTCGGTTACACGTTCGAGCCGCGGCGGGCGATGGCGGCGGTGTAAGAGGCGGACCTCCTGCCACTCAAACGGAGTAGACTGTAGACGATGCCGGAAGCTGAGATCCAGTATGTCTCCAACGAGAGCGGCGAGCCGACTGCTGTGATTGTGCCGATCTCTTTGTGGCGCGACATCGCTTCCGAGCGGGAAACGGCTCACCTGCTGAAGTCGGAAAGTATGAAGCGCCGCCTTCTTGAAGCGAAGGAGCGTCAGCAAGGGCTCCCGCTTGGCGAAGCCATTGAGAAACTTGGAATTTGACCCCGCCGCGTTCGAGGACCTCGCGTGTGGTGGGTGGAAAACGATCGGGCGCAAGCCCTGCGGATCATTCGTTTGATCCGGGATGTTCAGCGGGAGCCGTTCAGCGGCACTGGAAAACCGGAGCCCTTGAAGCATGAACTGAAAGGCTGCTGGTCCAGGCGGATCGATCGGGAACACCGCCTCGTCTACCAGGTTCAGCAAGACAAGATTCGAATTCTCGCCTGCCGGTATCACTACTGAGCGGGGCGGTTCCTGGCGTAGGATGAAACCCAATACGGGACGGTAATAGACTCCAAGTATGAGCCGAGTTGAGGAGATCGAGGCGGCTATCGAGGGATTGCCCCCGGAGGAATACCGGCGCATCGTCCAGTGGTTTCGCGTTCGCGAACAAATGCGATGGGACGAGCAATTGGATGGCGACTCCCGCGCGGGCAAACTCGATTTCCTTTTTGACGAAGCGGAGAGTGAAGCGGCGAAGGGCCTGCTTCGTTCATTGTAAAGAGAATGCCGCTGGCCGGAACACCTGCTTGGTTTCCGCACCGGGGAAGGTGACGGTCGGCTGGTTGGGCGTTTTTCTTCAAGCCGATGTAACGCGACTTCACGGGACTAATCTCCCGGATGGTTGTCTTCTCTCGGGGGAAGTTGGCGGTCATTTCTCACCGTAGGCGTGACAAACCAGCCAAGTGGATTGCCGACGCAAAGCGCGTTCTTCGTTACCAGACCGCAAGACTTCCTCGAACCAACTTTATGAGGCCGAGCCCGAGTTCATGGCCGGGCGGGCAGATTAATCAAAACCACAGAAGCGTTTTCGTGCCTCCTGTCGAAAACGATCTGCTTCCCGTCGGGCGTAATATCAAACGTGCGCATCGTGGACAGGTCCTTGAACCGCGTCAAGCGTCGCGTGCTCATCGTTCCCAGGTCTAATAGCCAGAAGTCCTGCAATCGGCTTGCTTCGGATCCCTGCATGTACGCCAATCCCCGTCCATCCGGCAGAAAACGGAGCCGCTCCCCATCGCGGTTCGTTCGGATCGCCGGAATCTTGACAGGAGTTCCATCCGGCCGCACGGCAAGAAGGGGGGCCAACGTGAAGACGTTGGGGCCGGAATAGGCGATTAGGGACCCGTCCGGCGACCACACCGGGTTGCGCCCCACCTTGCTTGCGAGCCGAACCGTTGCGCCGCCTGCGGTAGGAATCTTGAACAATCCATCACCCTTCCCGTCGTTTCCGCCGGTGACGACCCATTTGCCGTCGGGCGACCAGTCGGGCGAACCCTCGACGTCGATTTCTGGCGCAATCGCACTCGACTCCGCACCGTCCGCTGTGATCACGCGCAGCCGCCGTTTTCCCCCTTGGCGAATTACAATCGCAATCTGGCGCCCGTCGGGTGAAATCGCCGGAGGCTGGTGTGGTCCGGCCAGGGCGCCCCGCCAGACTTCGACGGTCTTGCCCGCCTCGGATCGCCACAAGCTGTCATCATTGCCCTGAGACGACAAGTAGTACAGCGCGTTCCCGCGGAACCGAGGCGTCAAGGCTCGCGCGGATGGCATCGGGAAAGCTGTTACGTCAGTCTCTTCCGCCACAGACTCAAGAACCGGAACAGACCAGATTGCTACCTTGGGGTTCGCAATTGTCACAGCGAGTCGCCGCCCATCGGCCGAGGCCGACAGGGACGTGTAATGCTCCAATCCAAAAGTGATCCGGCGAGACGCCTTACGCGCAACATCGAAGGCCCAAATCCCAGGCCCGGACCCGTCGTTTTCGCTCGCCACATACAAAATGGTCCCTTGCCCCAGCGGCGTGGGATCGCGCATCTGGCTGTTCAGTTGCGTGAGCCGTTCGGGATCGCCCCCGGAAGCTCGAATCCGCCACAGGTCCATTTCGTTGGTGGCTGGCGTGCCGCGAACAAAATAGACCCACTCACCGTCCGCACTCCACGTAAGGTAGTGATTGTGCTTGTCCGGGCGGTCCTTAAATATCTGACGCTTGTTACTACCGTCGCGATCCGCGACGAAGATCGGATCGCCGGGGTCCAGTGTATGCCACGCCAGCCGGGCTCCATCGGGAGACCATTCCGGAGCCACGGCGTTTTCTCCCAGGAACACGCGAGGCTCACCGCCCACAAGCGGCAACATCCGAATCTTCCGGCTCTCCGTGCCGGCCAACCAGATCTCGGTTCCCTCCCGGGAAAACCCCAGGCTGCGCAATGGCGAAAGTTCATCTTCGGGCCCTGGCGTAAGATCGATGGTCTTGCCCGCGCCGACCTGGTGCAGCCAGACGTGAAAATGTCCGCTCCGATCGGATAGAAACGCGACGAACTTCCCATCAGGTGAAATGGCGGCATCCAGATCCGCTCCTTCATAATCCGTGAGACGCGTGAAGGTCGCCTTGGCAAGAGGATTCCCCAGCGGGGGGCTGTTCCTTTGGCGCATCCAAACGATGGCGCCCACCCATACCAGGGCTGCCGCAACGATGATCCCCAGCCAGCGAGACCGCGGAGCGATGGCGCGCCGGGGTTCGAGCGGAAAAACGGGCGGTATCGCGGCAAGGCTGGGAAGGCCATCCTCCAGCATCACTCGCGCTTCACCTATCGACTGCAAGCGCCGGCGAACGTCCTTGGTGAGGCAGCGGCGCAGCAGCGGCGCCCACTGGGGTGGAACGCTGGAAAGATCGGGCTCGCTGCGGACCACGCAGGCGAGAATCTCGCTGGTGGTCGTGCCCGTGAACAAACGTTTTCCCGAAAGCATCTCGCCGACCAGGGCACCATACGACCAGATGTCCGACCTTCGATCGGTCGGGCCGCCCAGCGCCTGTTCGGGTGACATATAGGATGGGGTGCCGAAAATGGTCCCCTTCTTTGTGATTTCGCTGGACGGAGCGGGCTGGACTTCATCCATCGCCTTCGCCAATCCAAAATCGAGCACCTTCACTGTGCCGCCTTCGCCGAGCTTGATGTTAGCGGGCTTCAGGTCACGATGAACGATGCCTTTTTCGTGGGCCGCTTCGATGGCTTCGGCCGTCTCGAGCGCGATGCGCCGGACATCCTCCGGTTCAATGGGTCCTTTCTGGATCAGGTCCGCCAGGGTAGGGCCCTCGACATATTCCAGGACGAGATAGCCGAACCCGGAAGGGCTGGCGCCAACGTCGTAGAGGGCTGCAATATGAGGATGGTTCAGAGCTGCGATTACGCGGGCTTCGCGTTGAAAGCGTTCACTGAACTGCACCAGGGACGTCTTGATCGCCACGGTGCGGTGGAGGCGGGTGTCGGTGGCGCGGAAGACCTCGCCCATACCGCCTTGGCCGATCTTTTGTTCAATCTGGTACGGTCCGAGTTGCTCGCCGACGGTAACGAACGTCTCCGTTTTGAGCAAGCTCTCCAGGCCTTCCCATGCGGGACGTTCCAGGAACGTGCCGCCTTCCCGCCGGGCGCCCTCCTGGGCCAAAATTGAGGCAACCGTCGCGCGCAGCTCGGGGTCGGCACGCTCCAGCAGCGCGCTTTGCTGCGAAGCGGGAAGGTCCCGCGCCGCCTGATACAGCTCCTCCAGTTGCCGCCAACGTTCCGACGTCACGGAGGACAGTTTATCAGCAAAGTCTTAGCGGCGCGGGCATGGCAGGAGAGGTCTACTGCATGCCAGCCGCATTGCCACCGTGGCTGTAACGACGGAAATGTTTTTGGACCAGCTGGCTGGCCACCGACTCCCCGAGTTGCCTCCCCACTTCCAGCGAATGATAAAAATGGAAGCCGGCATAAATCCGCGCCCAAAAAACCTCATCCATCAAGTTCCGGGTGTCTTCAAAGGTGTGTTGATGAACGCTATCCGTGAAAGCCTTGCTATCGATAAGCACATGCACGCGGGTGGTGCCGAAAAAGCTGGCGATCAGTGGCGTCACTGCGCCGGTGATGCAAGCGTGAGCGGCCGGATATTCGGGATGCGCCGGGGTGGCGCCACCAGAAGGCGCCCAGGTCACGTCCTCGGTCAGGCCGAAGGCGCCGCCGCCGGCGGGAATTGCGGTGACGGGCCGCCAGAAACCGTACTTGTATTTGGCGTTGAAACACCCGATAGCTGCGTCGGCGGCGCCGGTCCAGAACATCGCCAACATCCTAGCCGAATCTTGTACGCCGAGATTGTTCGTGGTGACCAGAGTATTGAATGTCCGTGCCCATTGCTGCGTAGCGTGTTCGGTCCAGAAGAGGCCAATCTCGGTTTCGGCCGCGGACCGGGTGGTGCTGGCCGTGCCTCCGTACAGGCGAGTCAGGTTGTAGTCCCGTTTCCAGACTTCGCTGTTCAAAGCAGGGGGGCCGTCGGGCAGCAAGTCCCCCGCCGTTTTCATGGTGAAGGGCCGCATCTGACCCAACCAGGGCGTCACCGGAGGGGAGAATGAGGGCGGGGTCGGAATCCAGGCGCCCGCACCCGATCCCGGAACATAAGTAACATTGGCCTCCAGACCGTCGCTCGTGCGAGCACTAATGATCGCCATCGCGGCGGCTTCACCCACCGCGACGCCCGCGTCTTTGTCGCCCCCATCGGTGATCCCTGTTAACGATGATGTAAATTGATTGTCGAGTGCAGGCTTTTGCGATGGGAAATAGTTGACCAGTATACGGTGTGCGGCCGCAACTGCTGCCGCATCGATCGACGCGCTGCCCGGTCCGGCGAAGCGATAGTAAAACGGCTGATACTGGCCGGTGATCGCATTCACGGCGTCATAGACCGCCAGGCTCGCATATGCAAACCAGACCGAGGACGCCCCTGGAGATTTTCCTCCATTCGCCACGATGGTTGTTGAGGCGATGGTATTCCAATCCGTGACCACGTTGCCCGCGTGGATCATCCCGCAGGTCAAAACAAACGGCGCCACCAAACACAACTTGTTGTTTTTCATTGCATCCTCCTCCTGTTCGAACGGTTTCGGGAAGTACTTCTCCCGGAACTCCATGCGAGAAACCATCGCCGAAACCGTAATGAGGCACGAAGTTTATTTTGCTATTCTGAGGCCTGGTGATCGTGGACTCTCAAGTCTCTGAAACCACTCAGCTTCTTCTGGCCTGGGCAGACGGCGACTCGGCCGCGCTGGAGGCGCTCGCTCCGCGCGTCTACCAGGAACTCCGCCGCCTGGCGCTGAACTTCATGAGGCGCGAGCACGAAAAACACACCCTACAGGCGACCGCGCTGGTGCATGAGGTGTACCTGAAACTGATCGACGTTCAGAACGTGGCTTGGGAGGGCAAGGCGCATTTCTTCGCGATCTGCGCACAGATGATGCGCCGCATTCTGGTGGACGCGGCCCGCAAGCGAGCCGCGTCCAGGCACGGCGGCGGACTGGGCCGGATTAACCTCGACGATGTTCCCTATCTGAACTTGAGCAAAGGGAACGACAAGCGGTTGATCGCCCTGAACGACGCGCTGGACGAATTGTCCGATGCCGATCCGCGAAAGGCGAAAATTGTCGAGCTACGCTACTTCGGCGGGCTGAGCGTGGAAGAGACCGCCGCCGTGCTCAAGGTGTCGGTGGAGACCGTGACGCGAGACTGGCGTCTGGCTCGGGGTTGGTTGTTACTGCAAATCAGAGGCGCGGTTCGCTCTGGCAAGTCCACCTAACCCCGGTAGTCGCGTCGGACAATTTCGACGGACGTTCCTTCGGACTGGCCCAACTTGAGGCCAAGGATTTGAGAGCATAGCGACCCACTGCCCGCACAGATCAGATCACCTTGCCGTGATGACGAAACTGGACTACGCCAATGCGCGAATCATCTGGTTCCTGTAACGTTCCACCCACGGAAGACGCGAGTTCGGATTTCCCTGTATGCCGCCCGCTGGCCGTAACCGGAATATACGAAGACCATCCCGTTCACGACGGCCACCACGTCCATCGATCCCCCGTGATCCAGTCCCGGTAAACGCCGCTCACGGCATTTGTCAAGAAGAAGCCGCCGAGCAAACTCACGAAGCCACGAAACCAGAAACTGGTGTCGCAGAGCGAAGCGGCTATTCAGCCTCAAACAACGATCTTGGGAGTTCCGATTGCCGGACAATGCTCAGAAGCGTGCCGCGCGGGGTGTGATCGTGAAGGGGAACTGGAACGGTTATCGTCGTCGTCTCTAAACGCTTTTGCATGACCCGATGGCTGCCTCTCCGGCGGGACTGCGACGAATCCGTTTTGTTCGAGAATCCGACAAACCTCCGAGCCCGAAAGAACTCGAAGTCTACCCAACCGGAACCTCAACCTGGGTAACGAAAACCTCGTTGTGAAAACGCCGGGCGACCTCAGACGCGTCGGCCGTTTCGAAGAACAGCGTAAGTGCCTCAATGAGGTTAGCCCGCGCTTCTTCAATCGACGCGCCATGGCTCGCGATATCAAACTCCGGGCACAACGCCACAAACGCGTCGTCCTCACGCTCGATAATCGCGGTTAAGCGCCGGGCTGGCTTCATGATCCGAGTCTATCCCAATTCCATCCGGCCGCGCAGAAGTGCCCGCAGGCTTTCCTCGCTCCCTCAGTGCATGCCGCGGACGGTGATCCCCACTAGCGCCAGGGTGAGGCCGATCATAATCACGACCGTGGCCCAACTGACCAGGTTGAAGGTCCGCGAATTGACCCATTCGCCCATGATGTCCACCTTGTTGATCAACAGCACCATGAAGATGAGGACAAAGGGCAGCAGGATGCCGTTGAGCACCTGGGAGAGCAGGATCATCTGCACCAGCGGGAAACTGGGGACCAGGACGACACCGGCGCCGACCACGATGAGCAGGGTGTACAGCGAGTAGAAGATAGGCGCGTCCTTCATCCGTTTACTGACGCCCGCTTCGAAGCCGAGGCCTTCGCAGACGGAATAGGCGGTGGACAGCGGTAGAATGCAGGCGGCGAAAATAGAGGCGTTGAACAGCCCGGCGCTGAATAGCAGGAAGGCATATTCGCCGAAGGGCTTGAGGCCGAGGGCGGCTTCGGAGGCATCCTGGATATCGCGCGGGCGCACGGAGTAGATGGCGCCGGCGCAGGCCACGATAATGAAGAAGGCAATCACCGAAGTCATGAAGCAGCCGACGACGACCTCGATGCGCGACTTCTTGTACTCCTTGGCGGTGACGCCTTTTTCCACCACGGCCGCCTGGAGGTAGAACTGCATCCAGGGCGCGATGGTGGTGCCCACCATGCCGATCAGCATGTAGATATAGCCGGGTTCAAACAGCAGAACGGGCTTTACGCTGTAAAGCGCGGCCTCTTTCCAATCGGGCTTGACCAGGAATCCGGAGATGACGTAGGTGACGTAGAAGACGCAGGCGAAGAGGAAGATCTTCTCGACACTCTGGTAGTTGCCCTTGACCACCAGGAACCAGACCGCGAAGGCCGCCAGCGGGACGGAGATGTAGCGGCTGATGTGGAACAACTCGAGCGAACTGGCCACACCGGCAAATTCGGCCATCACGTTGGTGATGTTGGCCAGCACCAGGACGCCCATCAGCAGGAACGTGATGCGCAGGCCGAACTCTTCGCGGATGAGGTCGGAGAGACCCTTGCCGGTGACAGCGCCCATGCGGGAGCTCATCTCCTGGATGATGATGAGCGCCACGGTGATGGGCAGCAGGGTCCACAGGGGCAGGTAGCCGTAGCGCGCGCCGGCGGCGGAATAGGTGTAGATGCCGCCGGAATCGTTATCGACGACGGCGGTGATGAAGCCGGGCCCGACGACGGCGAAGAAGACCGCCAGGTGGTAGCGGAAGCGCTTGATCAGTTCCCGCATCCGTCACTTTTGCCTTAACACTGAGATGACGTCATCGGCCGTGATCACACCGGCGAGTTTGCCGTCTTCGTCCACCACGGGTAAAGTCAGCAGGTTGTATTTATCGAAGAGTTCGGTCACCCGGTCCTGTTTTTCGTCCACGGTCACCTGAATCAATGTGTCGGAGGCCAGTTCCTTGAGGGGCGCGTTGCCGGCGGCGATGAAGAGGCGGGCCAGCGGAATGGAGGCGGAGAGACGTTCCTCGGCGTCTACCAGGAACAGGGTGTTCAAATTCTCCAGGAGGTCTTCGTTGCCCCTGAAAGCGCTCAGCGCATCGGTCACGGTGGCGGCGTCGTGCAGCGAGACGTACTCGGTGTTCATCATGCCGCCGGCGGTATCCTCGCGGAATTCGAGGAGTTCGCGGACCTCGGTTTTGGGAGCGGAGTCCATTTCCTCGAGGATCTCTTCGCTGGTTTCCTCCTCGAGTTCGGAGAGCAGATCGGCGGCCTCGTCGGGCGCCATCTCCTCGACGATATCGGCAGCCTTCTCGGGTTCGAGGGATTCCAGGATGCTGGCCTGCATTTTGGGGTTTTCGACTTCGGAAAGGGCGTCGGCGGCGGCTTCGCTGTCGATGGTTTCGAAGATGGCCTCGCGTTCGGCGGGTCCGAGCTCCTCGACGATGTCGGCGAGGTCGGCGGGGTGCATTTGCTCCAACTTGGTGTACGAAATGTTGAGACGGAGCCGGCGCAGCGGGTCGGGCTCGACGACATTGGCGAACTCCCAGGAGATGGAGCTGGGCGGAATGGCGCGCTGCAGGCGCCGGATCCAGGCCGGCGGCAGGACGCCCTGGAAGACCCGCCGCAAGATGCTGCGTACGCCGATATCGACTTCCAGCACGTTGAGCGTATCGCGCACCCCATCGTGCTGGATGGCCATCGTGATGTCGTTCACGCGGACCACTTTGCGGCCCGTGACATCGATGATCTGCTGGTCCAGAAGGTCGCGGGCGATGCGCAGCAGGTACTCGTCGTCATGGTACGGGACCAGAACCTCGTCGCTCAGTTCGATGCCTTTGGCGAGGGATATGGCGTGGACTTGATCGAACCGGATGGCGAGCCACGCGTCGGCGCCACCCACCAGGAGGCGGTCGATGCGGGAGGCGTGGACCAGCGGGACCATGGCGGCGTCCTTAACCCGGCCGATACGGCGGCCTTTGAGGTCTACCACCGGCATGGACAGCAGTTCCGTGAAATAGAGGAGATTATCCGCCATCGCAAACGCCCCAGCGCCAGACCGATGCGAGCGCCCCGGTTGGGACGGATGTTCGATAGCGGTACGGATGCGCTCTACACGGCTTTTCTGTCGCTAGATTTAATATGGCGCATCGGCTTGCAGCGCCGCAACAAAAAAGTGTGGAGCTATAATCCGCCGAGGTTATCCGCCGATAAGGATAGAGACGGCGCAAGACCTTTTTCATGACTCGGGCGCGCATTCAAACCAGGGTATGGCTGAGTATCGGAATCTTCGTGCTCGGGTTCCTGTTGACCACCATCGTGTCGCTGGTGGAGCGAAAGAGCGCGGAACGGGGGCTGGCAGACATCGCCGAGGCCGTGCTGCCCGCGGCCCAGGCCGGCCGCGATGCCGAAGATGCCTTTCGGCGTGTGGTGAAGGCGTACCGCGAAGTCTTCACAATGGAGGACCGTTCCGGGCTGGATCGCGCCGCCGCGGAGGGCAGCCGGGCGCTGGAATCGCTGGAGCGCATCGGTGCGACCCGCGAAGCCTCCGCAGAACACACCGCCATGGCCGGGCGGGTGGCCGTCACCCTACGGCAATTCCTGGAGGAAGCCAACGCAACCTATGGGAGTACCCTTCCGGCAAGCGTTCGGCTGAGGCCGGAATCTCAGCTCCAGTATTCCCAACTGGCGGAACGCGCGACCGCTCTCAAGGCCGACCTTGAGTCTCTGGCCGGAGGTCTGGCGAGCGATCTGCAACGGAGAATGGGCGAGTTGCGGAGCCGCTCGGCGACCATGCGTGTTTTCATACCCGGCATCTTCATCGCCACGCTGGTACTGGCGGTCACCCTGGTGAACCTGACGCTCCGGCGGAGTGTCCTGGCTCCGTTGGCGAGAATCCAGAATGAGCTGGCCCACGAACGGGATCTTCTGAGGATTCTGATGGACCAGTTCCCGGATTGCATCTATTTCAAGGACGAGAGCAGCAGATTCGTCCGCATCAACCGGGCGCAGGCCGTCATGCTGGGGGTCGGCTCTCCGGAGGAGGCCGTGGGACACTCCGACGCCGACTACTTCGATGCCGGCGTCGTCCGGAAGGCGCTGGCTGACGAGCAGCGGATTTTCCAGACGGGCGAACCCTTGATCGGGAGCATCGAACACATTACCAGGAACGGGCTGACGCGGTGGGTGACGGCGTCCAAGGTTCGGGTCCGCGACGAAGCGCAAAATGAAAATCTCATCGTGGGGATATCCCGGGACATGACCGACTGGAAGAATACGGTGGAGGCCATGGAAGAAAGCGAGGAGTCGTTCCGGCTGCTCTTCGAAGCCATTCCGCAGGCGGTATGGGTCTACGACGTGGAGACGCTCGGCTTCCTGAAAGTCAACGAGGCGGCCTCCCGCCGGTACGGGCACACGGCGGAGGAATTCGAGGGGCTCACAGTAGGCGGCCTGCACCCGCCGGCGGAGGCGAGCCGGCTGCGGACCATCCTGGCCAAGGTGCTGGCTACCGGACAAGGCCCTCCGCAGGGTGCCTGGCAACACCGGACCCGGACCGGCGACCTGCTGGATGTGGAGGTCTACTCGCGCCTGCTGAGGTTCAGGGATCGCGCGGCGATTCTGGCCGTAGTTCAGGACGTGACGGACCGCAAGCGGCTGGAACTGGAACTGCAGCAGTCCCAGAGGCTGGAAGCGGTAGGACAACTGGCGGCGGGGATTGCCCACGAAATCAACACGCCGATCCAGTTCGTGGGCGACAACCTGCATTTCCTTCACGACGCCTTCGCAACCCGTCAGACAGCCTTGCAACAGTACCAACGCCATCTACGGGACGAGGTGGCGGCGGGGACGGCGTCCAGCGCCGTGCTGGAGAGTTGGGAAAAGGCGCTGGAAGCGGCGGACATGGAATACCTGGCCACGGAAGTGCCCGCGGCCCTGCAGCAGTCGCTGGACGGAGTCGAGCGGGTGGCGACCATCGTACGGGCGATGAAGGCGTTCGCCCACCCGGGCCAGAAGGAGAAGGTCGCCGCCGACCTGAACCGGGCGTTGGCGGACACCTTGACGGTGGCCCGCAATGAGCTGAAGTACGTGGCCGAAATCGAGACCGACTTTGGGGAGTTGCCGCCGGTTGTCTGCCACCTCGGGGACCTGAACCAGGTGTTTCTCAATCTTCTGGTCAATGCCGCGCATGCCATCGGCACCGTGATGAAGGATACCGGCGTCAAGGGACGAATCCGGGTGAAGACCAGAGCGGACGGCGATCAGGTCACGGTGTCGATCGGCGATACGGGGTGTGGCATCCCCGCCGCAATCAGGTCGCGGGTGTTCGACCCGTTCTTTACCACCAAGGAGGTGGGGCGCGGCACCGGTCAGGGCCTGGCGTTGGCGCGCACCATTGTCGAAAAGCACGGCGGCAGAATCACTTTCGAGCCGAATCCGCCGCAGGGGACCACGTTTGTGGTTATCGTGCCGGCCGGTGTCGTGGGCCCGGCCGCGGCGGAGGCGGTTCCAGCCGTTTCCACGGGGGCTGTCCGATGAAGAGCATCTTGTTCGTGGACGACGAGCCGATGATTCTGGCAGGATTGCAGCGCCTGCTCCGTCCCAGGCGCAATCGTTGGGATATGTCGTTTGCAGCCGGCGGGGCGGAGGCGCTTGCCATTCTCGAAACCAAGCCCTTCGACGCCGTGGTGACCGACATGCGGATGCCCGCCATGGATGGAGCGAAGCTGCTGGCGTTGGTTCGCGAGCGATATCCCGCCACGATCCGCATTGTGCTGTCGGGGTATTTTGAAACCGACGCCGCCTTGCGGGCGGTTCCGGTGGCGCACCAGTTTCTGGCAAAGCCGTGCGATCCCGATAAATTGGACGAAGCCATCGAGCGCGCCTGCGGATTCGCCGCCATGCTGCCGGATGAGGCGTTGCGGCGGATTGTGGGCGCCATCGGGCGGCTCCCCACTTTGCCGCGCACTTCGGCTTTGCTGGCGGAAGCGCTGCAAAAGCCCGACGTTACCCTGGCCGAGATCGGCGGAATTGTGGAGCATGACGTGGGAATCACGGCAAAACTCCTGCAACTGGTGAATTCGGCTTTCTTCTGCCTGCCGTACCACGTCACTTCGGTTCGCCGGGCGGTCAGCTGCCTGGGGCTGGATACCCTCAAGCACCTGGTGCTATCGGTGGAACTCTTCCGAACCCTGCAGCCTCGCCATACCATCGCGGGATTCTCCATGGAGGAGTTGGAGGAACATTCCCATCTGACTGCGCGCATTGCCGCGCGGCTGCCCGCAGGCGAGCCGGTGATCGCCTCCGGCGTGGTGGCGAGCGTGCTGCACGACGCCGGCAAGCTGGTGCTGGCATCGCGCCTGCCGCGGGAATTCGAACTTGCCCTGAGGACATCGGTGGCCGGGCAACGGCCGCTGCACGTGGTGGAGAGGGAACAAATGGGAACCACCCATGCGGAAATCGGGGCCTACCTGTTGGGCTTGTGGGGCCTTTCCGGCGCGGTAGTGGACGCCGTGAGCCGCCACCACCGGCCGGCGATCCCCGAGACCGGCAGCGCCGGTCTGGACGTGCTGGCGATTACGCATCTCGCCGATGGTTTGGCTTACGAGGCGGCGCGCGCCAAAGCCGGCGAAGCAGTGACGGACACCGCCGGGCTGCTGAACCACGAATACCTGGCTGATCTTGGCCTGGAAGCGGAGTTGCCGGCGTGGCGCGCCATGGCCGGGCAGGTCTCGGAAGGGTTGTGGGGAGAATAGCGATGGCGGAACTCTTGAAACCGCGGGTCCTGCTGGTGGACGACGAACCAGGCCTGTTGGCGGGCATGGTCCGCAGCCTGCGCTCCGAGCACTTCGAGCTGGCCACGGCAAACAGCGGGGCGGAAGCGCTGGAACTGTTGCGGAACCGCGGACCTTATGCCGTGATTGTGTCGGACCTGAAGATGCCGTGCATGGACGGCGTGGAGTTGCTGGGCAGGACGCGCACCGTGTCGCCCGACACGATCAGAGTGTTGTTTACGGGCGCGCCCGACCTGGCCCGGGCCATCGACGCGGTGAACGAAGGGGCGATCTTCCGGTTCATGACGAAGCCGTGCTCCCGGGTGATGATGGCGGTGACGCTGAAAGCCTGCGTGGAGCAGCACGAGCTCATTACGGGGCAGCGCATCCTGTTGGAGCAGACGCTGCACGGGGCCATCAAGGCGCTTACCGACGTACTGGCGCTGACGAACCCTCTGGCCTTCGGACGCGCCACGCGGCTGCGCCGCGCCATACGCACGGTGGGGCTGGTGACGGGTATCGCCGATGGCTGGCAGGCGGAAGTTGCGGCCATGCTGTCGCAAATCGGCTGTGTGATTCTGCCGCCCGCGGTGCTGGAGAAGATGAACGCCGGCGGAAGGCTGACCGAAGACGAGGAAGGGATGGTACGGCGCTCTCCCGAGATGGTGGAGCAGGTGCTTTCCAACATCCCGCGCCTGGAAGGAGTTCGCGAGATTCTGCGTTACCGCGAAAAGCACTATGACGGGTCCGGTCCGCCCGCCGGCATGGCGGGCGGGAACGCCATCCCGTGGGGAGGCCGCGCCTTGAAACTGGTTCTCGACCTGGACCAACTGGAGACCGAAGGTACGCCGATGGCCCGGGCTTGCGACACGTTGCGCGGGCGCACGGGTTGGTACGACCCCGAAATACTGGAGGCGCTGGCGAACGTCCGGGGCGCCCAGGAGAGTTCCGAAGTTCGGGAATTGCCGGTCACGAGCCTGCGGGCTGGAATGGTGTTTGCTCAGGATGTGCGCAACCGCAAAGGGCAACTGTTCGCGGCCCGGGGTCAGGAAGTGACTCGCGGCCTGATGGAGAAGCTGAAGCTCTTCGCCCCGGAACTGCAGGGCGGAAACTGGATCCGCGTCATTGCCGAGGCGCCGTAGGGGGAGGCGCAGCGGCGTCCCTCCGGTCTGGCAGTTCAACGCCGCGCTGCCGCCTGACCGGCGGCCAGCCCGGCGGAGCCTCGAACGGGTACACGTCGGGCGTCACCACCACTTCGGTGGTGAACACCAACGGCGCATCGTTTGGCGTAGCGCCGGGGAACGTCAGTTCGACAAAAAATGCCGACCAGCCCTGGTTCGCCGTCAGCGTCGCCGTATAGACGCCATTGGTTGCCGTTAGCGGGGTACTGGTCCAGGCGGGACCGATGGTTTCCAGCCGGAAATCGCGCGCCTTCGGGTTCGCTGCCTGCCACAGCAGCACCTGCGACGGCGCATCCACCACGCGCACGGTGAGGGTTCCCTCCGCGCGGTCCGCACTCCAGTAAAAACGCGGGCGCGGGTAATTCAGCGTCACGGCGCGGAACCAGGCCACCAGGTTGGCGGCGGTAGAAAGCGAACTCATCCCGTGGTCGGTATTGGGCACGAAGCGCAGGTATTTCTCGCCGGGCAGGTCCGAAAAATAGAAGCGCGGCGAGTCGGGCAGGAAGAACTGGTCTCCCGTCGAATTCATCTGGTAGGAAGGCAGCGCCAGCCGTTGGCGGTACTGATACGGGTCTTCGATTTCCTGCAGCGCCGCCATCTGCGGCGTGCCGAACCACTTCATGATTCCCATGTCCACGTAATCCTGCACGGCGGGCGCCCAAAAGCCGTACGCCTGCCACTGGCTCTCGAACACGTCCGGCAAATTCAAGGTATCGATCACAATGGGCGCGATGGCGATCACCCGAGGATCCACCTGGGCCGCCGACCAGGTGGTCCAGCCGCGCTTCGACCCGCCGGCGACGACGAAATTCTTCACCGTCAGAGCGCCCGCGGGCAGTTTCGCCAGGAAATCCGTTACGGCATCCATGGCNNCGCAGGTACTTGTCCCAGGTGTAGGCGATGATGGCGTCTTCGGTGCGGCTCTGCGTTTCGCCGGCGAACGTGAGGGGCTCGTTCGGCACCTGCCCCAGATCCACCACCACGGCTCCGGCGCTGGCCGCCAGCAGCATCATCAACGGGTCCGGCGGCGCCGGCGAACTGGTGTTGCTGCCGCCGTCGATGAACAGCACGGCGGTGGAAGTGGTCAACTGATCCGGCTTGTAGATGGTCACCCAGTGATGCCATACCGGCTTGTCGACTTCGGCCGTGGTGAGCCAGGTCTGGGACACCAGGTCGATCTGATAGGCGACAATCCCGGGTGAATTCACGGTGCCCACCAGGGTGTAGCGGTAGGAAGCGTCGGGCGCCGCAACATAACGGTCCAACGCCGTGTAATCGCCGCCGCGGGCCAGGGGGGCCAGAGCGCATATCAGGAAGAACACTGCCGCTCGGAACATAGAACCTCACGATAGCAGGATCGGTTTGCCGGAATGAGACTGTCCGAGCTTCGAAGCGGATGCACAAGGCGGAGCCTTATGCCACTGTGTAACCGGTTTGCGAAAGTAACGTAAAATCCCTTGGACGGGCGGTCAAAGAGTGCCGCCTTCGCTATCATCTGGATAGCAAGTGAAGCGCGCGGAACCGAAGCGCTGCATTTGCATTGCTTCGGGAGAGTAAATGCGCATATTGGTGCTGCTGCTGGTGACAACCGCTGCCGTCGCACAGAACCAGGCTTCACCACCCGCCGCGGGTTCCGGTTTTGTGGGCAGCAACGTCTGCAAAACCTGCCATGCCGACGTGTGGATGAACTTCTACAAGAATCCGCATTACAAGAGCATCGCGTCGGGCAAGGAGCCGGAGGAAAAGACGGGCTGCGAAGGGTGCCATGGTCCGGCGCAGAAGCACGTGGAGGCGCGCGGCGGGAAGACGACTATCCCGCGGGCGTTTTCGCTGATGCAGCCGAAGCAGGCGCTGGACACGTGCCTGGGGTGCCACGCGCGCGATCTGGCGCGGGCCAACATCCAGCGATCGGAGCATACGCAGAACGGCGTGGCGTGCACGAGTTGCCACTCCGTCCACCACTCGCCCACGCCGAAATACCTGCTGGCGAAGAAGCAGAACGAACTCTGTTACAGTTGCCACGCCACGGTGCGCGCGCAGTTCTCCATGCCTTCCAGGCACCGCGTGAACGAAGGCTTCATGCAGTGCTCGGATTGCCACAATCCGCACGGCTCGTTCGACGCCACCTGGAAGATGGGGCAGAAGCCGCGCATGATGGAGCAGGCGCTTAACGCGGAATCGCCGTGCCTCAAGTGCCACATGGACAAGCGCGGGCCGTTCGTGTACGAGCACCCGCCGGTGCGCGTGGAAGGGTGCGAAACCTGCCACAACCCGCACGGCTCGATGAATGCCAAACTACTGCGGCGTCCGGTGGTGTTCACGGTCTGCCTGGAGTGCCATAACGGCGCCTCGGATTTCGGCACGCGAAATAACGGTGTGGACCTGCAATCTTCCAAGCACAACATGCTGGATCCGAAGTTCCAGAAATGCACCACGTGCCACGTGGCCATACACGGTTCGAACGCCGACGCGTATTTCCTGAGGTAAACGCCATGAAGACACGATTCTGGACATTTTTTGCGGCAGCGGCTGCGCTTTCGGCGCAGCAGGTGGTGGCCCCTACGCCGGAAACGGTGGGAGCGGCGCGCGGCGAAAACCTAGGGAACTACAACTTCACGAACTCGTTCGAGGCAGGTTATCGTTTCAGCCTGGTGGGCGGCGACCTGGGCGAGTATCGCAGCGACGTGAATTACGGCAATGGCGTGCGCCTGCTGGGCAGCAGCCTTTCCATCGATTCCAAGGACGGGCACGGCCATTACTTCGACCAGATTCTGCTCAACACGATGGGGCTGGGCAACGATCCATACGAATCCGTGACGCTGCGGATTCAGAAAAACCAGGTGTATCGCTACGACATGACGTGGCGGCTGAGCGACTACTACAATCCCGGCCTGACGGTAGCGGGGGGACTGCACCAGATGGACTCGGTGCGCCGCCTGCAGGATCACGAAATCACGCTGTTTCCGCAGTCCGGGTTCCGGGTGCGGGCGGGGTACAGCCGCAATGTGCAGGACGGCCCGGCGCTCGCCACTTCGCAGGAATTGGACAGCAACGGCACCGGGCTGCCGGTGTTCGCCGACCTGCGGCGGCAGTGGAACGAGTACCGGTTGGGCGCCGACGTGGACGTGGCGGGGTTCAAGCTGACGGTGCTGCGGCGCTGGGATTTCTTCAAGGAGGACACGCCCTACAGCGCGTATGGCGTCGCCACGGCTGCGTCGGTGGGAGTGTCCAACGACCTGACCACGCTGCAACAATTCACCAAGGCGGCGCCGGTCCACGGGAGGAACCCGGGGTGGCTGGGCAACCTGCTGGCCAATCACAAGCGCTGGGCGGTCAACGCGCGCTTCAGCTATCTGAACGGACACAACGATTTCGCCTTGAACGAATCTGCCAGCGGGCTCAATCGCTTCGGTGGCGCGGCGAACCGTCAGATCCTGGTGCAGGGCAACGCGGACCGGCCGATGGTGGCTGGCGATTTCAATTTCAGCGTGCAGCCCACCAGCCGCCTGACGGTGGTCAACAACACGTCGGTCAACAATTTGCGGATCGACGGGCCTTCCAGCTACACGGAAATCGATAACGGCAGCAGTTCGGGGGAGACAATTTACTTCCGCTATCTGGGAATTCGCACGGTGACCAATTCGACGGACGCGAACTACCGCGTGAAGGATTGGATCGGATTCTACGCGGGGTATCGCTACACGGACCGGCTGGTGCGCACGATCGAGGGATTCTCGCTCCCGGCTTTCGCCAACTCAACGGAAAACGACGTCTACGAGAATACGAACCATCTGCACTCGGGCACGGTGGGTGTGCGATTGCGGCCGGTGAAGAACCTGACGGCCAACCTGGAAGGCGAGGTGGGGCGCGCGGACAATCCGCTGACGCCGGTGAGCGACCGCAATTACCATACGCTGAACGGGAGGGTGAGTTACCGTACGCGGAAGGTGCAGTTGTCGACCTCCTACAAGCAGGTGTACAACGTGAATGCGCCGGTGGTGTTGTCGGATTACAGCTCGCACTCGCGGAACTACTCGGCGGCTGCCAGTTGGGCGCCGAAGGACTGGTTCGCGCTGGATGCAAGTTACATGAAACTGCATCTGGATACGGTAAGCGGGGTCGCGTATTTCTCCGGCGCGATCCGGGCGACGCTGCACGATGGCACTTCGCTGTATCTAAGCAACGTGCACGCGGCGAACTTCGGGACGCGGTTGGCGGTGGCCAGGCGTGCGGACCTGTATCTGGGGTATACCATCACCAAGGACACCGGCGACGGCCGCGCAACGGCCACGGCGGGTGTGACGGATCCGGCGGGAGCTCTCTTCGCGGGCGTGCAGACGTTCCCACTGTCGTACCAATCGCCGCTGGCTCGCGTGTCGGTGCGAATAACTCCCAAGATACGGTGGAACGCGGGATGGCAGTTTTATAACTACCACGAGGAGTTCGGGGTGCTGGGGTATTACCAGAACTTTCACGCCAACACGGGGTACACCAGCATAAGTTGGGCGTTCTAATCAGTTACCTCCGAGCTGCGCTCGGATTGGCAGGCTGAAG
>PLDO01000515.1 GCA_003136215.1 Bryobacterales bacterium | reverse complement strand
GCGCAGCATCGAGCGCGATATCCGCGACGTGATTTTCCTGGCCCAAGCGGGCTTGATCGATCACGACACATTGGTCGCCCGTTTCGAGACCGAGTTGGAACCTTACATAGTCGGCCGAACTCCGGCGTGGCACCGGACAGCTAACTCGGTGGGCGCTTACGCCATCGATCCCGCTACGGCGACCTTGACCTTGGCTGACTCCAATCAATTGCCCTTCTTCGGATGAGCCACCAGGTTTGCGATCGCGTGTTTCAGCTTCTCCTGACCGGCGCCGTCATCGGGGAGAGCCTTGCCATGAAATGCAGGCAGCAGATCGTCCCATATGGCATCCAGTTCCCCTTGCATGTTGCCGGTGTCGGCAGTGATGGCTATTGCCACGTCCTGATCGGGAATCACGACGACGAACTGACCGGCGGCGCCATCCCCACGAAACGCATTGTGCCGGCACCGCCAGAACTGAAAGCCATACCCCTCTTTCCAGTCCGGTNNCTATTTTTGCGTGACTCTCATTCTCGTTCGCTATCTGCTTGGCCGTGGCCTGCTCGACCCAGTCCCGGGGAATCAACTGCTTGCCATTCCATTCTCCTTTTTGCAGGTAAAGCTGGCCGAGTTTGACGATGTCCTCAGTGCGGAGCCACAAACCGGAGCCACCGAGCGAATTGCCTTCGGGGCTAGCATCCCACCTGGGATTCTCGATCCCCAGCGGTTCGAATAGACGCGGTTTGAGATACTCCAGCGTGGTCTGCCCAGTCACCCTGGTCACGATGGCCGACAGCGTGTAGCTCCCCATGGTGTTGTATTGAAAGTGAGTGCCGGGCTGATGCACAACAGGATGAGCGAGAAACTGTTTGACCGAGGGGCCGCCGCCAACCGAACGCGGCTCAGTATCGTGGCCTCCGGACATACTGAGCAGATCGCGCACCTTCATCGCTTTGAGGTTCTCGGAAGGATCCGCCGGCGCCTCGGAAGGGAAAAACTTCAGTATGGGATCGTCGAGACTCAGTTTGCCTTCCTGGATCGCAAGAGCAACCGCCGTGGCATTGAAGCTCTTGCTGACCGAGTTCAATATGTGCGGTTTGTCCGCAGCCTCGGGTTTCCACCATCCCTCCGCGATCACATGACCGTGCCGCACGATCATGAAGCTATGCATCGTGTTGACGTTCTTGTCTGCCGCTTCGACAAAGTCCAGAATGGCCTGCGATGAAATTCCCTGCGCCTCGGGAGTGCTTCGCGGCAGCGGGATTTCAGCCGCGTTCAAGTGAGGAATGGCCGCAAGCAGGATTGCGATGACAGCCGGGGTCGCAGGCATCGGCTTAAGGAAGGCGCAAACCCAATCGGCCAGATGTTTCCGCATGTTTCGTTCCTTGTTACCTCAGAATCTCCGCAGGTTGCGGATCACAGCGTTGCGAGCCTGTATCGGTGCAACTGCCGGCCGACCACCGTGATGACCTGCCCGCCAGCCTTGAGGTGGGGGCCGGCTAAGCCAACTGTAACACCCAATTCCGCCAACTTAACCCACATTCATCATGGTTCATTTGAACCATGATGACGGGCGCCGAAAGGGCCCACCTCTGAGCACGAGCTCAGCTCGGGTGATCCAAGGCAGCGACGCCCAGGCCTGAACGCCGGGTCGCGCTTTGCGAGGCCGACTATCCGGTTGTATTATGCCCAGTTGAGAAACGGGTGAATGGCGGCGTGAAAGATCACGAGGCCTCCGCCGCCGCTCACGTAAGTTTCCAAGGCCTTTTCTACTTCGCGCCGCCAGCGTACGCCGTCAGCCTTGTCTCCCCATTGGAGTTGTTCACCACCACGTCGTAGCGGGAGAATTCTGGCCGCTGTGGGAGGGTCCTGAGGTCCACCTTGAAGCTCCCGGTGCTTTCCAGCGTGGCCTGGATGGCGCGGGTTCCGACGGCCAGTCCGGGTCGTTGACGCCGTTCATCACCAGAACCGAAAGTGTGCGCTCGTCGGCGGAAGCGGGCGGCGCACACAGCAGCGCACCGGCGAGGCAGGCCAAAGTCGGCAGAAGATGGCGTAGATGCATAGGATTCAGGTTGGTCCTATGGACCTAGACTTTGTCGGGAACCGCGAAAGGTGCGCGATAGGGCGCGTGAGATAGCGGTCGGCTTCCTTATCGTTCACGAACCGCTCCGTCGCCGGATCGAATACCAGCTTTCTGCCGGAGCGATACGAGATATTCGTCAGGTGGCAGACGGAAGCCGACAGGTGGCCCTCCAGGATGTCGCAGTGGAGGTCCTCCACCCCCCGAGCGAACACAATCGATGAAGTTCTGGAAGTGGCTCTCCTGGGGTTCCTTGTCATGTCAGGTTCGGTTGCCGGACCCGGGGTGTAGGTCACTGTCGGAAAACTGATATTGGCGATGTGATCGTCGATTCCGGGCGTCCTGGGAGTGCTACTGCCCCCCGCCGCGAAATTCCCGGTGAAGCTCTTCCAGCCTTTTTGCTGAGCGAGGTATCCCTTGGTGGCGTAGAAGGAGGTGCCTGCCCCGGAGGGTGCGTACAGATTGGTGATCAGCATGTCGACGATCGTGCCGTCGCCATACTCGACTGTCGCGGTCTGGAAGTTGGGTGTCTGCTGGTCTGCCTCCCAGACGTAGAAACCGCCGGCGGAGTTGACCTTCACCGGGTGCGTCTTCTGGCCCACCCCCCAGAGAACCTCGTCTACCGTGTGCACGCCGGTGTTGCCGAAGTCACCGGTGGACATGTCCCACTGGAAGTGCCAGCCGTAATGCATGATGTTGGTGGTGAACGGACGCATCGAAGTCGGGCCCAGATAGAGGTCGCAGTTGACGCCCGGCGGGACGGCGGATTCCTGGGCGCGTCCGATGCTGCCGCGCGGCTTTAAGATCTCGGCATGGGCGCCGTAAACCTTGCCGAGTTTGCCCTCGCTGAGCAGTCGGATCGCCGCTCGCGTGGAGGGGTCGCTGCGCATGTTCAGCCCGCCTTGCACGATGCGCTTGTACTTGCGGGCGGCTTCCACCATCCGCCTCCCCTCGGTAACGGTGAAGGAGACAGGCTTTTCCACGCAGACATCCTTGACTGCCTGACACGCCCAGATCGTCATCAGCGCGTGCCAATAGTCGGGCGTGGCGATTGAGATCGCGTCTACGTCCTTGCGCTCCAACACCCGGCGGACGTCGGTTTCCGTAGCTGGACGGTGGCCCGTGGTCTTCTCCAGGTTGTCCAGCGTCTCCGGGAACAGCCTCTCGTCCACGTCGCACACCACCGTGATGCGCCGTTTCGCAGCTTGGCGAATTCCCTCATGTGAATTTGGCCCCGGCTGTGGAAACCGACCACGGCCACGTTGACGATCTCATTCGGGCTCGATTGGGCCCGGGCGGATTGCACCGCTGGGGCGGGTGCGGTCAGCGCCGCGGTGCGAATAAAGTCTCTTCGATGTGTTTCGGACATAGACTCACCTCCCTCGTCTGTTTCCGGTTCGGGCAGCCCGCCGCCAGCGTGAAGACGTATTCCTGCCGCGGGAATTTGCCGATCTTGGGGGCGAAGATCAGGTG
>PLDO01000034.1 GCA_003136215.1 Bryobacterales bacterium | reverse complement strand
GATTTTGCGGCTTTGACGGGACTCCCGCTCACCCATGCGCAAACGCCTGCCCAGTGGGGTGCGCAGGTCTTCAGGGAGAGGATCCTTCAGCGCTTCGCCGCGAATGAGGAGGATTGATGGTGGCTCCCGGCACCTGCGAGAATCCTGACTGCACCGTCGCCACCACGGGCAAATGCCTGCTATCGCACGGAAACCTAGCCGAGTGCCCGCACTTTCGGGCGGGAGACTCGGAAAGGCCGACCGAGGCGGCCGAAGCGCCGCCGGCCGTCAGCGTGGAAATGCCGCCCCCGCCAAAGACGGCCGGGCGGACATTCCACCTCGGCACCGAACTCGGCGTCGAAGACGCCCTGGAGGTGATGAGCGCCCGGTATGCTCACGTGATCGGCGTACTCGGTTCCACCGATGCGGGAAAGACGTGCTTTCTTTCGTCCCTTTACCTCATGGTCTCGGGCGGGAGCCTGCCCGCACCCTATCAGTTCGCGGGGAGTCTCACGCTTCAGGCCTTCGAGGACCGCGCCCGCGGCTTACGCCAGTGGAAGGGTGGGCAGTTGCCCAGCCAGCTCGCCGACCATACCGTCCTCACCGATCCACGGCAGCCCAGCCTCCTCCATCTGGGGTTGCGCGAAGTGGCGGGGGAACGCCGCCGCATTGACCTCCTCCTAACTGATCTGCCGGGCGAGTGGACGGACAACCTGGTCCTGCGGGCGAGCCACGCGCCGTCCTTCCGCTTCCTGCAACGCGCGGACGGCATTCTCCTGCTGGTTGACGGGATAACGCTCATGTCGGACGCGCAGCGCCACGCCGAGCTGCAGCGCATGCGGTATTTCTGCGAGCGGCTGGCCCATGATGTAAACATCAGCCGCGACACGCCGTTCGTGATCGTCGTCAGCAAGTCCGACGAGATCGAGATGCAGATGCCTCCGGCTGCGACCGAGCTGTGCGACTTCGTCGCCGGCCTCGGTTTCCCGGCCACGAAGTTGTCCGCAGCCTCTTTTTCGCGCAAGCCCGAGAGTTTCAAGAGCGGCACCGGCGTTTTCACCGCGATCGAAACCGTGCTCGCCTACCGCGCGCAGGACGGCGCCGTACCGCCAAGCGGTGCGCCCTCTGGTGAGCGCGCCTTCAGCCGTTTCAGGGGATGATCATGGAAAACGAAGAAAAGCCGCGATCCGTACTGCTCATCGGCGTGCAAGACGCCGGCAAGACGAACTTCCTGTCGCGCTTCTGGCTTAACCTTGAGGCCGGCGGTGGTATCCTCACGAAGGCCGGGCTGCCGGCGGATCTGGATTATCTGAAGACCGGCGGAGATCACCTTCTAAAGGGAGAATTTGCTCCGCACACCCCGCAGGATGTCCATGACAGGACCGAGATCCCGGTCAAGGCGACCGCATCCGGGACGGAGTTTAGTGGCAAGCTGGTCGTTCCCGATTTGCCGGGCGAGCAGGTCCTCTCTGTCTTCAGGACCCGGCAATGGTCGGATGCATGGGAAAACCAGATCCGAGCGGGATGCGGCTGCCTGCTGTTCGTCAGGGTCGATTCACCGGAACTGATTGCCCCTCTCGACTGGATGAACTGCCCCACGTTATTTGGCATGCCTGTGCCGGAGGCAGCCCC
This sequence comes from Bryobacterales bacterium, assembly GCA_003136215.1. Lineage (GTDB taxonomy): Bacteria > Acidobacteriota > Terriglobia > Bryobacterales > Bryobacteraceae > Solibacter. The sequence goes on along the minus strand of PLDO01000034.1, from coordinate 2,326 downwards.
GCAAAAGGACCCGGCCGACCGGTTGAAACCGCCGACTCAGGTCGTCCTCGTCGACTGGCTGCAGTTCCTGCGCAAGGCCTTCACCGACAAAGTCGGGGGCCGGTACAAACCTCGGATCGGCATCGTGGTCGCCGCGTGGGACCTGGCGCCCGTGGATCAGAAGGGGAACGGTCCGGAGGCATGGGTCCGCGCCAATTTGCCGCTGCTATGGCAGTTTGTCCAGACGAATGACGACGCGTTCGAATTCGCGTATTTTGGCGTTTCGGTCGCCTCGGGAGATCTCGCCGCCGACCCGGCGTTCAAGGCGTCGTATCTTAAGGGCGATCCCTTGCGGGCAGGGGAGGTGATCCACAGCATTGCGGGAACGCTGGAGACATCCGCTGATATCACCTTACCTGTCGCCTGGGCCTTGGGTGTGACCGGAACAAGCAACAATGGAAGCGGGAACTAGAGGGATGGCGATTCAGGTCCATCAGCTGTTGCATGGCTATCGTAGCGGACACGGGCAGATCGCGGCAAGCGTTCGACTGCCGGAGCGCGATTCCGAGCTCGTCGCGCGGCTGAGCGATCTGTCGGGAAGCCTGTCTTCCGGTCTTCAGCTCGATTCGTACCTGACGGTTTATCCCCTGCCGAGCCGAAACTTCTTCGCCGTGGCGAGGACGTGGCCGGACCCGGAAGCGCCGCGTGCCGGATGCGTCTTGACCCACACGCTGCTCTTTCCGGTCGATGTCTGGTCAGCCCACAAGAATGTCCGGTCCGTCAATTCGTTGTTCCGCAACCCGCGGTCTGCGCCCGACCACAATTTCACGCAAGCACTCGCACTCGCCCATCGCAGCCCGGCCAGTGACGAGATAACGGACCTGAACATCGATCCGTCCGCAAGCAGGCATTTCGTCTCCCGTTACTTCGGCAAGGGCATCAGGCCCGTCGTCTGGTTCACTACCGATCATCCGGATGAAATCTTGTGGCGGCTGCTGGAGCATCTGTGGCCGAGGTTGCGCACAGTGTTTTCCTGCTGCACATTCAGCCTGCAGCAAAGGACCCTTGAGGAAGGTCCATTCGACCTTCTCTTTGCTCCTTCCGCGGTGTATTCGCGCTTCACGAAACTATCTCCCGAGCACCTGATTGAACCCGGCACAGCGCGAAAGAACCCACCCTCCGAGGTGTGGTTGGACTATTGGGTCCAGGTCTTCTTTGCACCTGGGCGCAGCATGCCGGTGGCGGAGAATGAGCTGCCCTTGTGGAATGAGCTCGGCGAGGACCCGACCGCTGTCCGCAAGTTCTCGCTGATCCAGGAACTCCGCCAGCGGGCGCCGCAATCTCCGACGGCAGGTGTGGGCGCGATCGACGTCGTCGAGTCTCTAGCGCATGAAGCGGCGGATGCGGTCGAATTCAAGCGCGTGGTGCTCGCCGATGCCATCCAGGCGGCGTCAACCGCCGCGCCGGAAGAGGCGCTGATGAGCCTTCGGCTGATCGAGGATCGCCTTCGCCGCGATTCCTTCCGCGAGGTCAGCGAGGATTTCGCGGTCCGTCTTTCCGCGGCCGCCGCACAGGCTACGACGCGCGATCCGGAAGCGGCCCTGCAATCTGGCGGGCCCTGGGTCGCGGAGAGCGTCACCGGCGCCGACGGCGCCTTTGCGCGTGGCGTCGTGGCGGGGCTTCGCGAACTCGCGACTCAAAATCCTTCCCGGTTGGAGGTGCTTCGCAACCATCCGGACATCGCCGCAGAAATATTCCGGCTGGAGCCGACCTTTGCCGCGACTTATCTTCAGGTCGGCGGCGCCGAGGCGCCGCGTATTCTCGTTGAATGGCTTTCGTCGACGCGGGATTTCGAAACGCTCCGGCTTGTTCGCAAATCGGTCCTGCCTTTGCTGGCGGAGCAGCAAAACGAACAGCTCCTGCCGCCCCTTCTGCGCGACTTGAGGGTTGAAGATGTCGGCGAGACGCTCGCAGTCCTGTTTAAGGCCACGGATGGCTTTGCCGATCAAAACGCCCAGGCGGTCGTCGGCGACCAGGTTTCTAGCGCCCACCCGGAGGCCGTGCGGCGGTGGGCGTCTCGATCCGCCGCATGGTCCCCCGGGCTTGCCGCCGTCGTGGCCCTGAGCTACCCGCAAAACCGCCAGGGTTTCGACGAACTGCTAGACGTCGAGTGCCTCGCTGGAAGAAGGAAGGCCGAGGTGGTCGTATCGTTCATACGCGGCCAGATTTCCTACGGACGTCCCTACTGGCTGCGCGAGATCATCTCAGGCGATGTCCGCCTCATGCGCATCCTATTGCTGGGCCAGCCGGACGCATTGGATGTTGCGGAGAGCGTCCTGCCGGTCCT
>PLDO01000060.1 GCA_003136215.1 Bryobacterales bacterium | reverse complement strand
ATCGGCGTTCATCGGCGGCCAGGGGTTTTCAGCGCCCGCCTGCACTGTTAGGTCTTCGGTTCCCGCACCTTGGCTTTGATGAAGTCCATTTCCACCTGCTTGGGGATGCCAGGTTCGAAGCAGCGGCGGCAACGGGCTTCGTACATGTCGGAGCCGGCCACCACGATCAGGTCGTCGGATCCACGCAGCCGTTGGGTGTGCTTGGCGGGGTTGCCGCAGCGGACGCAGATGGCCAGGGTCTTGGTGATGGACTCGGCGTGCGCCAGCAGATCGGGAATGGGGGCAAACGGCCGGCCCATGTAGTCGGTGTCGAGACCGGCGATGATCACCTGCTTGCCGCTGTCGGCGAGGCGCTGCGCCACCTCCACCAGACCCGTGCCCATGAAGTTGGCTTCGTCGATGCCCACCACTTCCGAGCGCCAGTCGATCCGCTCGGCGATCTCGGCCGAACTGGCAACCACCTGCGACTTCATGCGGAGGTCGCCGTGGGAGACGATCTCGTTGTCGGAATAGCGGTTATCGATGGTGGGTTTAAACACTTCGACGCGTTTGCGGGCGATCATGGCGCGCCGCAGGCGCCGGATCAACTCCTCGCTCTTGCCCGAAAACATGGGTCCACAGATGACTTCGATCCATCCGACGTTGCCAGTGATGATGTCCATACGAATCGCTTAGGATGACACGATGGCGGGAGATTGTAAAAGGGGAGTCGAAGCAATGGCGGAGAGGGGGAGATTCGAACTCCCGGTACCCGTTAAGGTACGCCCGCTTTCGAGGCGGGTGCGATCGACCACTCTGCCACCTCTCCGGTCACCCGAATTATACCATTCGAGCCGGCGCGCGCGCCGTTCATCGCGCACCCCGTCGCTACAATGGGGTATATGCCGCGCACCCACATTGCCATCATCGGCGCACCGCTCGACCTCGGGCAGAACCGCCGCGGCGTCGATATGGGCCCCTCCGCCGTGCGCGTCGCCAACCTGCATGCGCGCCTGGCTTGGCTTGGCTACGAGGTGGAGGACCGGGGCAACATACCCGTGGAACAGAAGGAAGCATGGCCCGAGGGCGATCCGAACGCCAAATACCTGGATCTGATCGCCTCCGCCTGCGGGACGCTGGCTCTGCGAGTGGACGAAGCCCTGTCGGGCGGGTTTCTGCCGCTCGTGCTGGGCGGCGATCATTCCGTGGCGGTGGGCACGGTAAGCGGTGTTTCCAGCCACTTTCGCGCGCGCCACGAAACGGTCGGACTAATCTGGCTGGACGCGCACGCCGATATGAATACGCCCGGCAGCAGTCCCAGCGGCAACATCCACGGCATGCCGTTGGCGTGCATTCTGGGCGCCGGGCCGCCCGAACTCGTCGACCTGTTGGGCTACCGTCCCAAGATCGATCCGAGCCATGCCGTCATCGTCGGGTTGCGCGATGTGGACGCAGCCGAGAAACCGCAGGTGCGCGACAGCGGCATCCGCGCCTTCACCATGCGCGATATCGACGAGCGCGGCCTGCGCACCGTGATGGATGAGGCCATCCGCATCGCGACCGCCGGCACCGCCGGGCTCCATCTCTCGCTCGACATGGATTTCTGCGATCCGGTGGACGCCCCCGGAGTCGGCACCCCGGTGCGCGGCGGCGCGACGTACCGCGAGGCCCATTTGGCCCTGGAAATGATCTGTGATTCGGGGCGTATGGTCTCGATGGAGGTGGTGGAGGTGAACCCGGTGATTGACGAGCGGAACCGCACTGCCGATCTGGCTGTCGAATTGATCATGTCCGGATTGGGAAAACGCATCTTATGAAAATACGAGTAGCCGTAATTTACGGCGGCCGCACCGGCGAGCACGAAGTCTCGGTCCGTTCGGCCAAAGCCATCTTGGCCGGGCTGGACCCGGACAAATACGAGAAAATCGAGTATTTCATCGACAAACAGGGCAAGTGGAGCCCTGCAGCGATTCTTCCCGAACCCGGCGCGCAGCCCGGCATCGACGTGGTCTTCCCCGTGCTCCACGGCACGTTCGGCGAGGATGGCACCATGCAGGGATTGCTGGAACTGGCCGACCTGCCCTACGTCGGCGCCGGCGTCATGGCGTCGGCCGTCTCCATGGATAAGGAGATGATGAAGCGTGTCTGTAAGGAACGGATGTTGCCGATTGTCGAATATGTGACGGTCGCGCGCGATTGCGCCAACATCCTGGACGCCTGCGCCGGCCTGGCTTTCCCGGTGTTCGTCAAGCCCGCCAACCTCGGATCGTCCGTGGGCATTTCCAAGGCGCACGACGCCCGGGAACTGGAGACCGCCTTCGCTCTGGCCGCGCAGTACGACCGCAAGGTGATTGTGGAGCGGGCCATCATCGGCCGCGAACTGGAGTGCTCCGTGCTAGGCAACGAGGCGCCCATGGCTTCGCTGCCCTGCGAGATTCTGCCCTCCCGCGAGTTCTACGATTACGAAGACAAATACCTGTTGGATCTGGCGCAGACGCAGGTGCCCGCCCTCCTGTCCCCCGGGCACACCGCGGAACTCCGCCGCCTGGCGGTGGAATGCTATCGCGCGGTGGAGTGCGAAGGCATGGCGCGGGTGGATTTCTTTCTGGAGAAGGCGACGGACCAGTTCTACATCAACGAGATCAACACCATCCCCGGCTTCACGTCGATCAGCATGTATCCCAAGATGTGGGAGCACAGCGGGATTGGCTTCGGCGAACTGCTGGACCGGCTGATCTCTCTCGCCCTGGATCGCGACAAGTTGAAGAAGGCGACCCGCTTCACGCGTTAGGTCAAATGGTGCCACGACTGGCCGCTCTCTGTCTTCTGGCCGCCCTGGCGCATGCCGGGGAGGCGCCCAGGCGATACACCTGCCGGCGCGCGTCTTCCGCCATCCGCATCGATGGCCGGCTCGACGATGCCGCATGGAAGCGTGCGCCGTGGACCCGCGACTTCGTCGATATCCGGGGCGCCGCGCAACCCCGGCCGCGCTTTCGGACGCGCGTCAAAATGCTCTGGGACGATACGTACCTCTACATCGCCGCGGAGCTTGAGGAGCCGCACGTGTGGGCCACCCTGACGGAACACGATTCGGTGATCTTCCGCGACAACGATTTCGAGGTCTTCCTGAATCCCTCGGGCGATGGGCGGAACTACTTCGAGTTCGAGATCAACGCGCTCAATACCGGATGGGACCTGTTCCTGCCCAAGCCGTACCGGGAAGGCGGCAAGGCCGATAACAGTTGGGAAATCCCCGGCCTGCGCACCGCCGTGGCGATTCAGGGCACCTTGAACGACGCGCGCGACCGCGACCGCGGCTGGACGGTGGAGATGGCTTTTCCCTGGGCTGCGTTCGCCTCGCGCGCGCCGGTGCGCAGGCCCGGGCCCGGCGATCGGTGGCGCATGAATTTCTCGCGCGTGGAGTGGCAGACCGAGGGCAGCGGCAATCCATACCGGAAAGTGCCCGGCAAGCCGGAGGACAACTGGGTGTGGTCGCCGCAAGGGGTGATTAACATGCACGTGCCGGAGCGCTGGGGCTACGTGGAATTTGCGCGGTGACGGAGCGAGAAACCTGGTTGGACTCCTAAAACAAGAAAAGCCCCGCCATCCTTCGATGGCGGGGCCTCCCTGCAAAACGACTCGAGCGTGAATTAGAAGCTGAATCTCAGAGCCAGCTGAAGAGTTCGGGCGTCGCGATAGTTATTCGCCTGCCCGAAATTATTGTTACTGGCGGAAATCCCGCTGCCCGGGTTGTCACCGCTGAATCCGGTGTTGATGCCCCAGACCTGGGGATGATTGAGCAGGTTGAAGACCTCGCAGCGGAACTGCAATTTCACGGTCTCCGTGAAGTTGAAATTCTTGACGAGGTTGACGTCGACGTTACGCACGCCGGGCAGGCGGAACGCGTCCCGGCCTGTATTGCCGAAGGAGCCATCCGCCGGACGGGTGAAAGCGGCCGGGTTGAGCCATTGGAAGCTGTTCTGTCCCGAATAGGCGCTGCCCGTGAGGTTGGCATATTGGCCGCCCCCACATGAGGAGCCGCCCAAATTGTCCCCCTGAAGGCTCCCGTTGGAGCAGATGCTGATCGGCATCCCCGATTGGGACCGGAGCATGCCGCTGAGTTCCCATCCGTTGACCACCTGCTTCAGGATGGCCTGTTCCGTCAGCTTCGGCAACATGTAGACGAAGTCGAGGGTGACCACGTTGGTTTGGTCGTAGCCGGCCGGCGCATAGTTCTGGCGGATGTTGAAGGGGTTGTTGACTACGTCGGAATCGTTGTCCACGATGTCCATGATCTTGGAATACGTGTAGTTGAAATTGACGGAAAGGTTATTGGCGAACCGGCGGCTGACCCGCGCCATCAGCGCGTTGTAGCGCGAGTAGCCGAGGGTCTCGACCGCGTTCAAACTGCCCCAGCCAAGATATGGCAGAAGCGCGTTGTTGTAGTAGTTGACCGACTTCGACGCGTTCGGGTTGTTGATGAAATATCCCGCCGGCAGCGCGTTCAGCTGCCGCTGCTCCATCAGGTGTATCGCGTGGTTGCCGGAGTAGGAGACGTCCAGGGAGAACTTGGCGGGCAACTGCCGCTGCACACCCACGTACCAGGAGTAGATGGTCGGCATGGTATTGTCGGAAGGCCACACCGACATGCCCGGAGGCTGAATCGGTGCCGAAGGGTCTCCGACGCCGCTGGTATTGATGGAAGTGACGTTGCCGTTGTACACGTTGCCCGAAATCAGATTGGGCCACTGTGCGCCGGCGCCGAAGTTGAAGTTGTTCTGGCGGAGGCGTTCGCTGAAGAGTCCCATGCCGGCGCGCAGAGCCGTCTTGCCGTCGCCAAACACGTCGTACGCAAAACCGACGCGGGGTTCAGGCATTGTCTTTGCCGGAGAGAATCCGGGGTTCGTGCCGGAGCAGGGGTCGCAGACCAAGCCCAGTGGGGCCAGCACGGTCCTGGGATCGCCGACCAGGAAACCGTTGGTCAGGTTGATAGTCGGCGCCTTCGCGGCGTTATATTTGCTGACATCCACGGAGTAGAGCGTCCAGGTACCTTCGCCGCCCGGCGTTCCGCCCCGTACCTGCGTGTAGGTTGGGGTCATGTGGGCGAACCGGATGCCGTATTCCACGGTCAACCGCTTGCTCACCTTCCAGCTATCCTGGGCATAAAGGTCCAGTTCCCAGAAGCGGAACCAAGGATAAACGTGACCGCTAGCCTGACTGAAGTTGTTGAAGTTGCCCAGCATCATGTTGGCAATGCCATTGCCAGTGTCGAGGGGCATCGAAGAGCTGGAGCTGAAATTGATGCTGCCTTCCAATCCCCAGTTGCCGGTTTGCGTCTTGAAGTCGCGGTTGTAATACATGCCGAACTTGAAGGTGTGCTGTCCTTTCACATACGATAGGTTCTCAGTAAGAGCATAGTCTTTGCCGGTGTTGTGCCAACCCGGGTTGCCCAAAGAAAAGCCAAACCCGTTATTGGTGGTCACATCCTGCACCGAGTTCGTAATGTTGGTCTGCGGATAAAGCTGCGTCCAGTTGGCGCCGAGCGCGGTGCGATCCAGCGGGTTGGTGCCGGCGATGGACAGCGACTGCGACTGGTGGTTGTAAGCGAGAATAGTCTCCGATGCCAGCGTGGGGGTGAATGTGGTCACCAGGTTCCAGGACCAGGAACTGCCCGGTTTGGGCCGCAATTGCGGCTGAATCGGGAAGGGCTCGCCCGTCCAGATGCCAGTCTGAATCTGCTCTTTCTGGTAATCGTTGACCCAGCGGAAGAACGTATTCATCTTGTTGTTGATCGCGTAATCCATGCGGAGCAAGTCCTGGTTCTTCACCAAGTTGTCAGGATTGTTGTAGTAATACCGCGAATAGCCCGGATTTGGCGCTGCCGGAAGGCTCGCATAACCGGGGATCGCGGTATAGATCTTCAGCAGGTTGGCACTCAGCGGCTGCCACGTCGATTGGGGAACCGTGTTATTCGGGTAAGGCGTCCCACCAGTGACGTTACCGGCGCCGTCACGTGTGAGGGTCCCGGGTTCGAAAACCGTGCCGTTCTTGTAATTCGGCGCGTACGTCATGTTGGTGGAAAGCAGCCAAGGGCTGAAATTCCCGCTGAGGATGGTCGCGTTGGGGACGTCCGCATACGCGCTGGAGGGAAGGTTGCGGCGGGTCATCTCCCGGTTGTAGAAGAAGAACAGTCTCTTATTCTCCTTAGTGGAGATTTTCGGTATCGGCACCCAGCCGCTGAAATTGCCGCCAAACTGGTTGTAGCGCAGTTGCGGCTGCAGCGTGTTGCACAGGACGCATTTGGCATCCAGCGCGTTGTTGCGGAAGTACTCGTATGCGGTGCCATGGAATTTGTTTGAGCCGGACTTGGTTTGCACCGCGATCACCATGCCGGAGTTGCGGCCGTATTCGGCGTTGAAGCCGCTCTGCAATACCCGGAACTCGGCAATCGTGTCGATGCTGGCTTGGGTGTACTGCGACTGGTTATCGCCAGCGTCGATGTTGGGAGAGCCGTCCAGGTAGAAGTTGTTCTCCGATCCGCGACCGCCGAGCGAATGGAACTGCGACACGTCGTTGAAGTTCACATTGAAATCGCTTTGCGCGGCGCTGCTCATGCCCGGGATCGTGTTCATCAAAGAGGTGAAGTTCCGGCCGTTCATTGGCAATTCCGCCATTTGCGTCCGGTCCACGAGGAAAGCCTTTTCCATCGTGTTGGTGGTGATCATCGGGGTGCTGTCGGCCTCCACGGAGACCGAATCGGTCACGTTGCCGACTTCGAGCTTGATCTGTCCAAGGTCCACCTTGGAGTTGACGTCGAGGGTGAGCGGACGTTCAGTCTTCTTGAACCCGGTCTTCTCGATACTCACCAGGTAGTGACCCGGCTGAATGTCCATCGCCTGGAATCGGCCCGCGTTGTCCGTACTGGTTTGCCGCGCGGTTCCTCCCTTGGCTACGTCCGTAATCTTCACCGCCGCCCCCGGAACGCTACCGCCGGACGCGTCTATTACGCTGCCGCTGATATTCTGCGATTGCGCCATCATCGGTTGCGCAATCAGAGCGAGCAGAATTGCTGAAAAAATTGCGATCTTCATGCTACTCCAGCTTCTTTTTGGTTTCATTTAACCTCCACTTTGAATTTGTATGACAGTACCTTTTCGGGCCTTAGCCATGCGAGGTGTTGTCACTTTTCCCGACACCTTAGACACAGGACGGCGACGGCGCCGTCCCCAAAGCAATTTGTTTTCCTGGTGTTCACGGTAATTCAAATCTACTAGGAAAACAAGCCCCATAAGATCGCAAACTCTTCCTGGTGAGTTTCAGCACACTTTCAGCCCCGAAATTCATTTGGTAGGGCTCGCGAGCACCCACCACCTGTCCCTGGTGCCACCGCTCCTCAGCGGGCGCCCGCTACCTTGCCGTCGTCGAGCGGAGTGGCCTCCAGCGCGGCAGCTCTCAATTCGGCCACGCGGCGGAGCGCGCGGCGGGCTTCCACGTCTCGTCCGCAAGCCTGGAGCGCCTTCCCCAGCTGGTAATAGGCGTTCGCCTCGTCGGGGTTCAACGCCACGGCTCTCTGGAGCAGCACGACAGCCTCCGCCGGCTGCTCCAGCCGGAGTTTGGCCTTCCCCAAATAGAAGTAAGGCGCCCAGAAGTCGGGCTTCGCCCTTCTTGCCCGCTCGAGGTAGGGAATCGCTTCCTTGTAACGCTCTCCCTGGGCCAGCAGACCGCCCAGGAAATAGCTCGCATCCGCGTCGCCGGGGCTTTCTTTCAGCGCCAGTTCCAATTCCCGGACCGCCTCTTCGGTCCGTCGCAGGCTGATGTAGACCTTGCCCAATTCGAGATGCACTCCCGGAAACCTGGGATCGAGCCGGAGCACTTCGAAGAAACTCTCCTCGGCTTGCGGAAACTGAGTGGCCTCATAGTAGGCTTTACCGAGCAGAAACTGCGCCCGCTCGGCGCCGGCCGCCTGGAACATCTGTTGGAAAACCGCCTTCGCCTTTTCGGCGTCGTGGTTCTTCAGGTAGGCAAATCCCAGCAGAAAAAGAATCCCTTCGTCGCGCGGGGCGGCGGCGCTCAGCGCCTCGAGATCGCGGATCGCCGGCGCCAGTTGGCCGGTGTAGACGCGGCAAACCGCCAGCAACTGCCGGGCCTGCAGGTGCTGAGGATCCATCGCAACTACCCGCGCAAAGTACGGGAGCGCCCGCGAGTGGGCCTCCTGCTTGAGGTAGACAAGCCCGAGGTTCAGCAGAATTGGCTTGTCGTCCGGGCTCAACTTGAGCGCCCGCTGGTAGACGGCGATCGCCTGATCGGCGCGATTGGTGTGGGAGTAGATGACTCCCAGATTGCTGAGTGCGGCGATATTGCCTGGCTGCTGGCGGAGAACGGATTGGAATCCCCGCTCCGCGGTCTCGTAGTCCCCCGCCGAGAGGGCCCGGACAGCCCCGTCGAAGATTTCCTTCGCCGGTTCCGCGGCGCAGAGAAACAAGACGCAGAGGCACACGCACGCAGCGGACTTCATACCGTCATACTACATGACCAGGGCGCTTCCTGGCCATCCAGCGCGGGGAGTTACAATAGGCGCGAACATGAAGTTCGTCCTCGTTAAGACACCGGGACGGCCAGGCAAATGAGGCGAATCCCCTGGCTGTTGGCGGCGCTGCCATTGGTTTTCTGGGCCGTTCTATCCGGCCAGAATCCCCAGCCGCCCATTCACTTCACTTACAAGCCGATCGATTTCAAGCTGGACAGTTCGGAGACGCCGCAGCGTCATGCGCCCGAAACCATGGCCGGCGGAGTAGCCCTGTTCGACTACAACAACGATGGCTACCTCGATATCTATTTCACCAACGGCGCCGACATCGCGACTCTGAAAAAGAGCGCACCTAAGTACTCCAACCGGCTCTTCGAGAACGATGGCCACGGTAACTTCAAGGATGTTACCGAAAAGGCAGGACTGGCGGGCGCGGGGTTCGACAATGGCATCGCCATCGGGGACTATGACAACGACGGTTACAAGGACATTTTTGTCGGCGGGGTTCATGAGAACCGGCTGTACCACAACAACGGCAACGGCACTTTCACCGATGTCACGGTGAAAGCCGGGCTCAATCAGCCGGACAAGCAGTACGGGCCTCTATGGTCGGTCGGCGGGGCGTGGCTGGACGTCAATAACGACGGCCTGCTGGACCTGTTTGTAGTCAACTATCTGGCTTGGGACTTCAAGAGCGAACCCTCTTGCGAAGCCGCTCCCGGGAAGCTCGACTACTGTCATCCGAAATTCTACAAGGGGACGCCGAATCAGTTATTCCTCAATCAGGGCAACGGAACCTTCAAAGACATCTCGGCGGAATGTGGAATTCGCGCCCATCCGGGTAAGGGCATGGGGTTAGCGGTCGCGGACTTTGACTTAGACGGTTGGATGGATATCTTCGTCGCCAACGATAAAGTCTACAATTCATACTTTCACAACAAGGGCCGTGGTAAGTTCGAGGAGACTTCGTTCGAGGCCGGCCTGGCGCTGACGGAGGCCGGCCAGTTTATCTCGGGCATGGGGGTGGACGCCAGGGACCTCGACAACGATGGCCTGCCCGATATCGTTTTTGTGGCGCTCGAGAATGAGACCTTTCCGGTGTTCCGGAACCTCGGGAAAGGCGCCTTCGCCGATATCACGGAGAAAAGCGGCATGGCCCGTCTCTCCGTGCCGATGGCCGGCTACTCCCCGACGATCGCCGATTTTGACAACGATGGCTGGAAGGATATCTTCGTCTCCCGCGGCCACGTTCAATCCCTTGGATATGCATCCAGCGTGCCGGTGGAGCAGCCCAACACCGTGTTTCGGAACCTGGGCGCCGCACGGTTTCAGGCGCTCACCGCCGAAGCCGGCTTGACGGCACAATCCCCCAGCCGCCACAGGGGCTCGGCAGTGGGAGACCTGAATGGCGACGGGCGCCCGGACGTAGTGGTCACGGCGCTCGCCGCGCCCGCGGAAGTGTGGCTCAACGACAGCCCGGGCGGCAACCACTGGATCGAATTCGCACTGGAAGGCTCGAAGAGCAACCGCGACGGGATCGGGGCAAGACTTAAGGTAGTGGCCGGCGGAATCACGCAGTACAATCACGTGTCTTTCGCGGCCGGATATGCTTCTTCGAGCGCGGGCCCCACCCACTTCGGTCTGGGCTCGAGCAAAGCCGCGGACCTGGTGGAAATCCGCTGGCCTTCCGGAATCGTACAGGAGCTGAGGAACGTTGCCGCCGATCGTATCCTCAAAGTCCAGGAGCCGGTAAAGTAAGCGCCAACGCAAGCAGCGTCAACCTAAAGTGCGCGCTGTTTCGGCGCCCGCACATCCCCGCGTTACACTAGATGCATCGGACCTCGCTTGATGCTTCGCCTCACCATCGCATTACTTTTCTCCGCCACCCTTCTCGGGGCGCAGGACGACCTCGAACAGCAGCTTCGCAGCATCATCGGCGCGTATGCCATCGCCGCGGAGAACGCCGCCGATCCCGTCAGCTCCGAACAGGCCATGTACGCCGGCGCCATCCCCGCCATGTTGCGCAAACTCGATCCGCATTCGGTGTTCTTCGACCCCGAGCAATTCGAGCAGCTCAAGCGCATGGAGACCTCCACCTCCAAGGGTTTCGGCAGCGTGGTGTCGATTCTGCCCGGGCGCGTGATCGTGCTGCAAACCGTGGCCGGCACACCCTCGCAGAAAGCGGGCCTGTCGCCGGGCGATGAGATTCTGGCCATCAACGGCTACATCATCGGACAGCTCGATACCGACCAGCTTCCGCAACTGCTGGAACAATCGCGCCAGCGGCAGGCGCGGCTGGACGTCCGGCGTCCGGGCATTCCGAGCCTGCTGCACTTCACCCTGACGCCGGAGGAAATGCAATCGCCCAGCGTGGACCGCGCTTTCTTTATCGGCGCCGGCGTCGGTTATATCCGCGTCAACAGCTTCGATGAAAAAACCGCGAAGGAAACCAAGGCGGCCATCGAAAAGCTGGGCGGCGACCGTCTCGCGGGGTTGGTGATCGATCTGCGCAACAACCCCGGCGGCGTGCTGACGGCGGCCGTGGAAATGGTCTCCCTGTTCCTTCAGCCAGGGATGAAAATCGTCACCGTGCGCGGCCGTCACGTGCCGGAAACCACCGAAACCGTGCCCACCATCGCCACGCCCTACGGCTTCAAGCTGGCGATCCTGGTGAATGAAAAGTCGGCCAGCGCCTCGGAAATCGTCTCCGGCGCCATGCAGGATCACGACCGCGCCACTATCCTCGGCGTCCCCAGTTTCGGGAAAGGGCTGGTGCAGAGCGTCTACCCCTTGAGCCAGGGCACGGGCCTGGCCCTCACCACGGCGCTTTACTATACGCCCAGCGGGCGCTCCATTCAGAAACCGCTGGACGCCACACGCTTCGGGCTGGCCGCCACCACCGCCCACCCCAATAAGGAAAGCGAATTCCGCACCGATAAAGGGCGGCGGGTGACCGGCGGCGGCGGCATCCAACCGGACATCGTGGTGTACCCGCCGGATACCAACCGTCTGCGCAATGTGCTGGATGGCACCGCCAGTTTCACCAACTTCGCCACCGAATTCCTGCGCACCCACAAGATCGACGCGGAGTTCGAGGTCACCGGGGAAATGCTCGACCAGTTCCGCGTCTTCCTTTCGGACCGCGAAATCCGGCCCGGCCTCGGCGAGTGGCTGGCGGAGCGCGACTTCGTCTCCAACCGTTTGAAGACGGAAATCTTCAATCAGGCCTTCGGCGTGGAGAAGGGCGATGAAGTGGAAGCCCAGCGCGACCCCGTGATCCTCAAAGCGCTGGAACTGATCGCTTCCTAAAGGCGCGCGCCTCGTGCTATAAATCGCCTGTTGACTCACACCAGCATCACTTCGCGGGACAGGTTGCGCGCCGCCCTGGAACACCGTCAGCCGGATCGCATTCCGCTGGATTTTGGCAGCACCGCGGTAACCGGCGTCCACGTCAGTTGCGTGGCGGCATTGCGCCGCCACTTCGGGCTGGCACCGGGGCCGGTGAAGGTGCACGAACCCTACCAGATGCTGGGCTTGGTGGAGGACGATCTGCGCGCCGCCATGGGGCTGGACGTCACCGGCGTGTACCCGCGCAAGACCATGTTCGGCTTTCCCGCCGCCGGCTGGAAGGCGTGGAGTTTCCGCGGCCTGGATGTGCTGGTGCCCGCCGATTTCCGCATCAGGACGGAGCCCAACGGCGACATCCTGATCTACCCCGAGGGCGACGAGACGGCGGCGCCCAGCGGACGCATGCCGCTGGGCAGCGCCTTCTTCGACACCATCATCCGCCAGCCGGCCATCGACGATGAGTCTATCGACCCTGAGGACAACCTGGAAGAGTTCGATGCGGTTTCCGAGGAAGACCTCGAGCATATCGAGCGCTCCGTGCGCGCGGCGGGTGCAAGCGGCTGCGGCGTGGCGGCGACCTTCGGCGGCACGGCGTTCGGCGATATCGCGCTGGTGCCCGCGCCGTTTCTGAAGAACCCGAAAGGCATCCGCGACGTCACCGAGTGGTACATGGCGACGCGCTCGCGGCGCGGCTACATCCACCGCATCTTCGAGCGCCAGTGCGAAATCGGCATTCAGAACCTGGCGCGCATTCACGCCCGCATCGGCGACGCGGTGGATTGCGTGTTTATCTGCGGCACCGATTTCGGCACGCAAACATCGGCGTTCTGTTCCGTGGCCAGCTTTCGCGAACTGTGGTTCCCCTACTACCAGCAGGTCAACC
>PLDO01000118.1 GCA_003136215.1 Bryobacterales bacterium | reverse complement strand
GGCGGTGGGCCTCGCTGACCGATGTCAGGCGCGGGAACAACAAATGTACTTCGATAATCTGGCGGTATCCGGTGGTTCGGAAGCGTACGCCATGGTATTGAATGGTCAGTTCCGAGCAAATTGCGTCCAGCTTCTCCCGAATTCGCCGGCCGGCTTTCGGATCGGAATAATCCAGAAGCCCGACTGCCGAACGCCAGACCAAATGCCCTCCCGACCAGAGGATATTTGCGGCGACAGCGATAGCCACCAGCGGATCGAACGGTTTCCAGTGCGTCAGTAGCACCAGCCCTAGTCCTCCCACAACGCCAAAGCTGGTCCAGCTATCGGTCAAGACGTGTTTGCCATTGGCTTCGAGAATGAGTGAATTGGTTCGCCGGCCGATCCGCAGGAGATAGTACCCGAGACCCGCATTGAGTAATCCAGCCATCAGGATCAGCAATACTCCCGTTCCCAGGTGCTCCAGCAGTAGCCCGGCGATCCACTTCCGGATTGACTCAAAGAGAATTGCGATCGCCGCCACCACGATCATTGCTCCTTCAAATCCAGCGGAGAAGAACGTGATCCGCTCGTAACCGTAGAGGAATTGAGAGGAAGCTGGTTTGGTGCTGAGCCGAAGACTAAAAGTAGCAAAACCCACGGCTATCACGTGGAGGACCGACTCGGCCGCGTCGGAAAAAATAGCGGCCGAATGCGTCATGAAATAGGCCGTAGTCTTACCGATCAGCATTGCCAAACCAAAAATCAGGGAGATCCGCATGGCGAAGCGCGCAACGCGCAACTCCCGTTCGTGTGTCCGTGTTGTCGAGCTAACCATGGCTTGTGCAGGCACGACCCTCTTCGCCTGCCTTCTAGATACTTTGCCGGCCATTCCTAAACAACGCTACTTCAACAATTCCCCGGTCTTGTCCTGTGAAGACTCCGCCGCCGTTGCACTTCTGACTCCTGACTCCCGACTTCCAAATCCCGCAGGGATTTCAAGGGCGAAGCCCTTGGCTAGTATTCCAGGTGTTGCATCAGCAGATACAATCCGCCGAATAGCGCCACCGAAACGGCTGCCACCACGGCCCATCGAAGGATGCGCTCCCCTTTGCTGGCCGGTGGTCCCTCATCTTGCCGGATGTGATCTGCGAGGGTCTCAAACATACGAACCTCCTAAAAGGCCGGTATAAAGCCGGAGCGGCCGGCGCCGGAAACCCCGGGTCCAACTGAGATGTGGCAGTCTGATTGTATCCCCGATTTGCCGGCACGCCAAGAGAAAGCTGCGCGCGGGCCTTGGGGGGACCGTCAGCAGTCTCGGCACCTCAATAGCGCAGAATCCGCTAAGCCTTTGAGAACGCCGGGCGGGTTGGCTCTGGCGTTGGGCCCCTCAGAACCCGCCTATTTTCGCGTTCGGGAATTTGGGTGGCTCTGCCCCTGTTCTTGTAGTATAATTACTCCAAGATGGAATTCGAGCCCAAGGGCCCCGAGGCTGCTCGCCTCCGCCAACGCAAATTCGCGCTGCTCCGCCAATTCCCACTCCCCCAAGATCTGCTCCCCGGCTCCCTCTCCGTCAGCCATACCCGCTGCGGTAAACCCACGTGCCATTGCGCCAAAGGCGAGGGGCACGCCGCCTGGTCATTGACCTTTATGGCTGCCGGCAAGAAACGAGTCGAACGCATTCCCAAAGACTGGGTGGACGACGTCCGCCAGCGCGTCGCCGCCGGCCGCGCCTTTCAGGACGCTCTGCGCGAGGTCCTCACCGCCAATGCCGAGTTGCTCGTGCTGCGGCGCAGACAGCAGCCCCGTTGAAGGGGCCGCATGTTCGCCAAATCCAAAACTACGCCTGTCACTGTCTGGGTCTGAAGTCCTACTTCCAACGACCGGGCGATGGGCGGGCCCATCCCCACATCCCCGCGCGAGATCTGGTCTGGGCCGTGGTGATCGGACATATCCTGCGGGTAGCCAGCTTCTTGCGCTTGGAATGGTTGGCCCACTCACCTGTGCGCGCCGAGTTGGGCCTGAAAGGCCAGTTCGGGGATGATGCCTTGGCCTACTGCACCGAGCGCATGGACCCGGAGACGACGCGGTTGGCTCTGGCGGCCGCGTTGCACCAGGCCAAGCGCAACAAGGCCTTCGAGAACAGCCGCTTCATCGGTCTGGCGCTGGACGGTACCGGCGCGGGGCATACACACAAACAACCTTGCCCCTTGTGTGATCCGGTAAAGGATCCTCGGGGTGAGGTACATGGTTCGTTGCATCATTTCGTACTGATCAGTGTGGTCGGCGTTGGTTTGACGCTGCCGATCGATGTGGAACCCTACGGGCCTGGCGATAGCGAGTATGCCGCCGCCCAGCGTTTGCTGCGGCGCGCGGTAGAGCATCTGGGAGCGCGCTTCGCAGACTATGTGGTGGGGGATGGGGAGTACGCGACCGCTCCTTTTCTGCACACCTCCGGGGAAGTCGGACTGCCGATGGTGGCGCGTCTCAAGGAAAACCTTCCCCTTTTGGCCGCCGCCGTACGCGCCCGCTTTGACGGCCAACCGCCCCAGGCCGTGTTCCAGGAGGGCGACGACCGGGTCGAGGTCTGGGATTACGATCACTTCGACCCGTGGGAAACCCTCAACTGGCCCGAGGTACGCGTACTGCGCTATCACCAGCACAAACGCGATGGGACGGTGATCCAAGCCGAATGGCTGACCGACTTCTCCAGCGCCAAGCTAGGGAGCCTGAGCTTCTACCGCATGGCCAAGAGCCGTTGGCAGATTGAGAATCAGGGCTTCAACGACGGCAAGAACCGTTATGGCATGGAGCACATCTGCCACCACCACGCCAACAGCATCCTGATCGTATGGCTGCTGATCGCACTGGCCTTGGTGATCGAACGCCTGTACCGGTTGCGCTACCTGCACCGCGGCGACCATGATATTCGCTCCGCTATGGACTTATTCACCTATCTCTGGTTGAGCCTGGGGACCCGCAGCCCGCCTGATACCGGCTGAACCGGTGCCGTGCGGACGGCTGGCAGCGTTCCGTTGCTCTTTGACAACTCCACCCCTTCCGCGGAGTGATACCCCGCCGGAGACCGCCGTTGCTTCAACGGCCAGCAGCAGTGCTGCCTCCCCCACGATTCAAATCCGCACCACAGCCCCGATCCCTGCCTCGCGGAACTTCCGAGACTGCTG
>PLDO01000100.1 GCA_003136215.1 Bryobacterales bacterium | reverse complement strand
AACCCTGCTTTAACGGGCCGCACGGAATCCACGGCGCCGAATTCCGGTTGGGGGCGCTGGCGGTGATCGGCATGGCCGCCGGGGTGTCCGGCACGAAGCTCTTTCGGTGGGAAGCAGGCCGGAGAAAGGGTTCCGCGCGCGGGTGGGTGGCCGCGGCCCTGACCGCGTGGGTAACCGTTGGCGTCATCGCCTGGGCTACGGGCCAGTTGAGTCCGGTATCGCCGGAGCAGGCGGCGTGGAGCAGTATCACCGAGACGCAGATCGCGGAAATCGGCTTTGACAATCTGCCGGCCGACGACGGCATTGTCGCGGCCCTGGCGCCCCCCACCCTGGAGTCCGCTCGCAGCATGGAATTCGCGCGCAAGCTGGCTGCCTGGCCGCAGGGCAAGCTCGACGAAGCCGGACAGAGCGTCCGCAACCTGGTCTCCCTGGCAGCGGTGGCTGATCTTTGCACCGATCCCAGGGAGTCGGAGATCGGACGCCTGGTGTTTCGCCAAATCAGCAGCCGGTTTGAACCCGCCGTGGCGCGCCGCGCGCTGGCCTGGATCATCCTGAATCCGGAAGACGGTCAGGTTGTCACAAAAGCCCTGGAACTGGGGCTGTTCCGGCATCCTCCGGAACGGCTGGTGCGCCAGCGCAGCGTCATCTACGCAGAGAAGTACCTGGGCCGGCTGGCCGGCAAGATCCCGGAATGATCGGCGGCTGGCGTTCGTCTACGAGAATGCCTCCGAAGTAGGGTAACTTCATCACCGGGGCCTGACGGCGAGCGATTTGTGAGAAGGAATTTCGGAATTCCATATACGGAATTCCTATACGATTGACACCGGTGCGGCTAGGACCTACAATTTCCCTAGTTGTCTCGACTTGCTTGTCTCGACGTTTCAAGGCTTTGACTGGCCTTGCAGCTTAGTGCGTGCCTGACGGTGGATTCTCTCTCGCAGATCGCTGCTCACCGGTAAGCTGTTGAACGTTGAGGAAAAGGGATATCGTTATGCCGTGTTTGCATTCTTTCCGTCCTTTTCACGAACTGCCGAAACGTTCTATTTTTTCAAGACTCGGTTTCCTGCTGCTTCTGGGAACGGTGATGTGGGGCCAATCAACCACCGCCGACGTTCTTGGAACGGTCACTGACGCGACTGGCGGCGTGCTGCCAGGAGTAAAGATAACGGTCCACAACCTTGCTACCGGTGCGGACTACCCAGCTACCAGCGATTCCGGTGGGAATTATACGGTTACGTTGCTCCCGGTCGGGCGCTACAGCGTCACTGTGGCAAATCCCGGCTTCAAGACGTGGACCATCCCCGGAGTTACGCTTGCCATCGGCGACCGCCTGCGGCAGGACATCCAACTCGAAGTGGGCGCCTTGGGACAATCGGTCGAAGTCACTGGCACTTCTCCGGCATTGCAAGCGGACAGTTCCTCGGTGAGCAACCTGATCAATACCAACGCCATGCAGGACCTCCCGCTGAACGGCCGCAATTTCGTGGTTCTGACGCAGCTAACCGCCGGAGCCGCCGAAGGCGACCCCAACGGACTGCCCAGCGGCACCCGCCCGGACGACCGCCGCCAGACGTCCGCCGTGACCGTGAACGCACAGCCCACCAGCTTTAACAATTTCCTGATCGACGGCATGGACGACAATGAGCGGTCCATCGGCACCATCCTCGTCAAACCGTCTATCGACGCGTTGCAGGAGATGAAGGTGGAAACCAATCTCTACTCCGCTCAATTCGGCAGGACGGCCGGCGGTGTGATCAGTTTCGTCACGAAGTCCGGTACCAACGAATACCATGGCTCGCTATTCGAATTTCTCCGCAACGAGAAGTTGGATGCCAGGAACTTCTTCGCTCCCACAAAGCCCGCATACAAACAGAACCAGTTCGGCGGCAGCTTGGGCGGTCCCATCAAGAAGAACAGGCTTTTCTTCTTTGGAGACTACGAGGGCTTCCGCCAGAGCCAGGGACAGACGTTCAAGAGCAGCGTGCCGACTGCCGCGCTGCGGTCGGGCAACTTCGCCGGCGTGAATGCGATCTTCGACCCGCTCAGCACCCAAACGGTGAACGGCGCCTCCACCCGGACTCGCTTCCCGAACGATCAGATCCCTGTCAACCGCTTGGATCCCATCGCCCTCAATCTGATCAACCTGTATCCGCTGCCCAACCAATCCGGGCTGGTAAACAACTTCGTCTACCTGCCGAATAAGACGCAGAATAACGATACGATGGATGCGAAGGGCGATTACAAGCTGTCGGATTCCGACACCCTGTCCACCCGCTATTCCTTGAATAACACCAAAACCCTGATCCCTCCGGGTTGCCCCACGGCCGCCAGTGGCATCAGCCCCGTTTGCGACACCGGGCGCTCCGGAACGGCTTCCCAGCGGGCGCAGAGCGCTCAGGTAAACTACGCTCACGTCTTTTCACCGAGCGTGGTCATGGAATTGAAGTCCGGCTTCGCCCGGTATTACATCTACTCGCTTCCGCAAAATTCCGGCAAGAATGCTTCGCAACAGCTTGGCCTCCCCGGAATCAACATCGATAGCGACAGTTCCGGGCTCTCCATTATGGCCATTGCGGGGTATACCAGCCTGGGTGACGCCACCTACATTCCCCTGCTCACGCTTGACAATATGTTTCAGGAAACCGGGAACATCAGTTACATCCACGGTTCCCACACTATCAGGGTCGGGGCGGACTTGCGGCGCCGCCAGACGGATATCTTCCAGAGCGCCACGTCCAAGGGGCAATTCAATTTCGACGCGAACCTTACCAACGACCCCTCCGGCGCAACCTCGGGGAGCGGCAACTCGGTGGCTTCGTTCCTGCTTGGGTTTCCAGCCTCCACCACACGCAGCAAGTTCCTTGTGTATCCCGGACTGAGAAACTGGGAAACGGATGCATTTGTCCAGGACGATTGGCGGGCGACACGCTGGTTGACTGTGAACCTGGGACTCCGCTGGGATTATTTCGGCCCTACCACCGAAGTTGCGGATCGCATATCCAATGTCGATCTATCTCAGGGAAAGATCATCATCGCCGGCCAGAACGGCGTCTCCAACTCGGCCAACGTCAAGCCGGACCATCACGACTTTGCGCCGCGTCTCGGATTCGCTGCGACGCTGGCGAAGGGAACTGTGCTACGCGGCGGGTATGGCATCAGCTACATTCCGAATATGCTCGCCAGCAACATGGCTATGCGCAACCCGCCGTTTGTCAGCCTGTATAACGCAAGCGCCACGCCCCTGGTGCCCGCGAATAAACTTTCGGATGGTTTGCCCGCGCCCGTGGCCGCGGACCCTCTCAACCCGTCTGGCGCCTTGATCGGCATTTCGACATACGGCAAGACGCCTTATGTGCAGCAGTACAACCTCGCATTACAGCGAGAAATTGGACAGGGCTTTGTAGCCACCGTTGCCTACGTCGGCGCCTTGGGCCGCAACCAATATCTTTTCAACGGCTGCACTAGCTTCAACCTGGCGCCTCCGGGCTCCTCGGCGGCCCAGAATCCGCGGCGGCCGTACTACAGCATCTTCCCCAACGCAGGGAATATCACGGTTTGCGGTCCCTGGTACAATTCGATCTACCAGGCCCTGCAAACCACGGTGGAACGCAGATTTCAGAGTGGCTTCAGTATCCTGGGTACTTACACCTACGGCCACAGCATCGATAACGCCTCCGGCTCGGCCGGCACCGGCGCGACCGCGCTCCCGGACAACCGTCAAGCCGAACGGGGCAACTCGATTCTGGACTTGCGGAACCGCTTCACTCTCCTGGGAGATTGGGCGTTACCGTTCGCCAAGGGCGGCAAGGGCTTCGCGTCTGCTTTGGCCAAGGATTGGGGTATCAATGCGGTAGTTGTTTTGAGCAACGGCATCCCGTTCGATATTACGAACAGCTCCGCCCGCTCGAACACCGGCGGCAGCGATCGTCCGAATGTGGTCGGCAACCCCACCACCGGTTTTACCCAGAGCCCAAGTGCGTGGTTCAATGTCACCGCCTTCGCCGCCCAGCCTCTGTACACCTACGGCAATCTGGGCCGCAACGTGTTGCACGGTCCCGGCCGGACATCGCTGGACCTGGCGATTCACCGCGAGTTTGTCCCGAGAGAAGGAATGCGCCTTCAGTTCCGGTTCGAGACATTTAACCTCACCAACACTCCGCCCTTCGCCGCGCCGGCGGCAGGCTTCGGTGCGGCGAACTTCGGAACCATCACCAGCGCGGGCCTTCCACGAAACGTTCAGGTCGCCCTGAAGCTGTTGTTCTAGAAAAGTCGAATTACCCGAGCGAAGAAAGAGCCGCCCTTGCGACCGTGTTGGGTCGCGGAGGCGGCTCTTTTGACATAATTACGATCTCTTCAAGCAGAGTCCGAACAATCCGCTGCTTCGGGCGCATGTCGGTCTCATCGTGTCTCTGGCTGTCACCCGCTCGACGGCCACCCCGTGCAGTGGCGCCTCTGTCGTCTCACTCGCGGTGTTGATGCGCCGGTTCCTATGTCGCTATAGTAGGCGAAGGGTCGATGCTTCGGGCCGTGTTCGCTGCCGCTCCCATAGCCCTGCGATGTCCCGGTTCGAGATGACTCTGCGGGTTCTGTCGAGGCCCTACAGAACTGACCGCTTGTTCGTGGATGTTTTTGGTCCTGGAGGGAAAGGAACCCACCGCCATGTCCGGTCAGAAACCGCATCAGACCGACCCGGCTTCTGTCGTCTTCCCAATCCTGTCAGATCGGCCCGTCAGGGCTCGCATCCAGGGGCCAGAACGGCGTCCCACAGCCGGCACGTCCGCGCCCCGGTGGCTGGCGGCGCTGCTGATTCTGATTGCCGGGGCGGCCTTCCCCTGCTGGTTTGCCGCTGGGACAGCGCAGAGCCCCAGGACACGGGATATCCACATCGAGGCGTATCGCTACGGTTTTAGTCCTGCACGGATCAAGGCCAACCGGGGGGATCGCCTGCGTCTCACATTTTCGACGCGCGATACGGGCCAGAGTTTTTTCTTCCAGGATTATGATCTTCACGTCTCCATCACTCCAGGCACCAAGATGGTGTCGGTTCAGCGGCTCTCACACCCTGACGATCCCCCGGCGCTAACGGAAACAGTGGAAATTGTTGCGGGACTTCCAGGGTGGCAGGGATGGCTCATTTCTAAATCGCAGTTTCGCAATCATACCTACAACGGCCCGTTGCACGGAACAGAGCGGGGGGAATTGATCGTCAGCCCCAATTTTCTGCTCTACGGAGCCCTGGGGCTGTTGGGCGCGATTCCGTTAGCCGGGTTGATCCTGGCTGGCCGCCGCGCCGCCGCCGGCTCCGAACGCCGCCCGCTCAACTTGTTCGGGCTCTTTCCCTGGCTCAAGCGAGTCGTAAAGGCCCCTTCCTTTCAATTTAACCTGGCTCTCCCAATGTTGGGGGTATTCTGGTTAATCATCCTGACAGGCCTGTTCGGCACCAAGGTTGCCGGACGCAACGCGGGTCCGATGATCATATGGGTCCTGTGGCTCTCGGCCCTGATTATCCTGCTTGTGCCCATCGGCGGGAGGATTTGGTGCACGGTTTGTCCTCTCCCACTGCTGGGGGAATGGTTGCAGCGGCTCCGGCTCACCCGAAATCCGGCCGAACTCGAAAACCAATCCCCTCGCCGCATACTCGGAGTACCGCTGATTTGGCCCGCATGGCTGAGCAACGCCTGGCCGCGCGTGCTGCTTTTCCTTCTATTGGGGACCTTCAGCACCACCATAGTCGCACTACCTCCCGCAACCAGCTGGATGTTGATCGGCCTTGTCATCCTGGCCATCGTTGTTTCAATTTTTCCGGAGCAACGGATTTTTTGCAGGTACCTTTGCCCGATCAATAGTTACATCAGCCTCTACTCCACCACCGGGCGCGTCATGGTACGGTCCGTCTCTTCCCAAACATGCTCCGACTGCACAGAGCGATTTTGCCTCACCGGCAGCGTCAAGGGATGGGGATGTCCTTATGGACTTTGCGTGGGTGAAATCGATCGGAACAATGATTGTGGAGTCTGCATGGAGTGCGTGAAGACGTGCGCCTATGATAACGTCGCGGTCTTCTGGCGCCCTGAGGGATGGGACAAAGACATCGCCAGTTACGGCGAGGCCTGGCAGGCAATCGTTATGTTCGCCCTGGCTTGCCTGTACTGCATCATCAACCTGGGCTCCTGGGACAGGATTCGGGACTGGACCGACATAATAGACAAACGGAATTGGGGAACTTTTTCAATCTACGCCGTGGTCGTGTGGGTGGTATGCCTGGGAGTTCTGCCTCTCCTGTGGTATCTGCTGACACGGATCGGAATTGGTATCGGTAGATTCACTCTAGTCTCGAATACGCAATTTCGGGCAACCAGCGCAGCGCTGATACCCATCGGATTGGCTTGCTGGATAGCCTTTGCGCTGGCGACCGTGCTTTCGATGATGACCTTCCTGCTGCAGAGCCTGTCGGATCCGTTCAATTGGGGATGGAATCTTTTAGGGATGGCGGGCAGCCGCTGGCACATCATCTGGTCTCCGGCCATCCCATGGCTGCAGGTAGCTTGCGTTCTCATCGGTGCCGCCTATTCGATTCAGACGCTTTATTATTGCTGGCTCGACGACGCGTCGCAAAGGCGACGGGCAATCATGGGATCCCTTCCGCTCGGATCGTTCCTGTGGATCGCCGCCGCAGGTATGATCTGCTTCTTCGCCGGGTAAGGGAAAGAGGAAGGATGAAGAAGGCAAGGCCGAAATCACCCGGGAAAAGACGCTCCTCCGTGCTGCCGGGTCTCAGGATCCTCGCCGTCATGCTGGGAGTCCCGCTGTCCGTGTTGTTTTACCAGGCGCACAGTTCCGGCCTCTCCCTGGGACAGCTGTTCGAACATATTTTCAAAGGAGCCCGCAAAGCGGACACCGCAGAAAGACCCGCCGAAACCGCGCACGGCAGGAAGATTGACTTCCTGACGCAGGTGCCGGTAGGGTTCCCGTCCACCGCCCCGCCGCGAATCGGCAGTCTCGAGATCGTCGATCTCGACAAGGATGGCCTGCCGGACATTCTGGTGGCCGATATGCTGGCCAACCGGGTGGGTTGGATCAGGCAGTATCCGGCCGGTGTGTATACGGAATATTGGATCAGCCCCGTGCTCCCTGCCCCCGCGCATGTGAGCGCCGTCGACATCGACAAGGACGGCGATCTTGACGTGCTGGTCGCCTGCATGGGGCAGCTCTTCCCGAGCAATGACAAGATCGGCTCGGTGGTGATCCTGGAGAATGACGGGAAGCAGAACTTCACTCCGCATACCATCATCGATCACATTGCCAGGGTGACCGACGTTCGCGCCGCCGATTTCAACGGCGACGGCCGTCTGGACCTGGTGGTGGGCGAATTCGGTTATGACGATGGCGAGACCCGCTGGATGGAGAACCTCGGCAACTGGCAATTCCGTTCGCACATACTGCAAAGCCTCTCCGGCGTGATCCACACCATTCCCGTGGATATCGACAATGACGGCGATATGGATTTTGTCAGCCTGGTGAGTCAGGAATGGGAGGAGATCTACGTCTTCGAAAACGATGGGCACGGAAACTTCAAGTCGCACCTGGTTTGGGGCAGCACCAACGAAGACTACGGCAGCAGCGGCATCCGGCTCGTCGACCTGAACCAGGACGGCCGGGTAGACATCCTCTATACGAATGGGGACGCTTTTGATTACCTGCCGCCACGCCCGCGTCCCTGGCACAGCGTCCAATGGCTCGAGAATAAAGGCAATTTCAAATTTGAACATCACGCCATCGGCCTTTTCCCGGGGGCCAGCGCCGCGGTGGCGGCCGACCTCGACGGCGACGGCGACCTGGATGTCGTGGCCGTCAGCTGCTATAACTTCTGGGAGCGCCCGGATTCACAGAGCATCGTCTGGTTCGAAAACGACGGCAAGATGAATTTCACGCAGCATGACATCAGCCATTCTCCGACCCATCTCATCAGCCTGGAAGCGGCAGACATGAATGGAGACGGAAAGCCCGACCTGGTTTCCGTGCGGATGGACGTCTATCAGCCATTCACCAAAGACGGACGCGTCGTGCTCTGGCTGAATCACTGGGGGCAGGCGCCCCCAAAAGCCAGCCGGACCCTCCCCGCTTTCACTGGCTTCTCCTTCGCCGAACTCCTGCGGAGACCCATACCTTGAAGCCCGAATCGCTGGAGCAGACCAGTGGCCGCAAGCCGGTGGGAGCGCTCAGACTGGCGGGACTCGCCGCGGCGCTTGGGATTGGCACGTGGCTGCTGCTGCGCATCCTGGTCCCGGTAAAGGTGCCGGACGATTTCCCCCCGCTGCCAGACTTACAGGCAACCGGCCCGGGTCTTCGCGGCCTGCTGGGCGCCGCCGACGCGGAGGCGCGGAACCACCCCGGATCCGCGGAGGCCGCCGGCAAACTCGCCATTGCCTACCACGCCAACGAGTATCCCGGCCAGGCCGACGCCGCCTATCGGATTGCCGCCCGCCTGGCTCCCCGCGACCCTCAATGGGTGTACGGCCGGGCTTTGCTTCAGGAAGAAAGCGGCAACGAGAAGGAGGAGTTCGACCTCCTGCGGCAGACCGTTCGCCTCGCGCCGGATGACGTCCCGGCGCTGCTCAAGCTGGCCGACGGGTTCTTCAAGCAGGAGGCGTTGGATGAAGCCGCCCGATATTACGAACGGGGCGCTAAGGCAGCCACCAAGGAGGCCCTGCTGCCCGCCAGGTTCGGACTGGCCCGCGTGGCGGCGCGGCGCAAGGACTGGGGCAAGGTGATCGCGTACGCCGCTCCGCTCTCCCGGGACTATCCTTTTGTGCGGCCGCCCTTCCAGTTGCTGCAAGAAGCTTACGAAGCCATGGGACAGGCCGATCAGGCCGCCGAGGTGCGCGCCAGCCTCCTCTCCGGAAAATTCACCGACGTGCCGCCGGTCCCGGACCCGATCGTCGATCGCTTGCTCGCGGCCTCGTATTCCTCCACGCGCCTCCTCAAAGCGGCGGGATTGCAGAGCCGCTTCGGATACCCCGACCGGGGAATGCAGATTGCTCGCCGTGCCGCCGAAGCGAATCCGGCGGATGCGGATATCCGGAACTACATTGCGCACACGCAGCTTGCGTTTTATGGAGCCAGACCGGATGCAGTGGCCGACGCGCTGACGCAAATGGGCGAGGTCCTGCGGCTGAGGCCCGGCGATCCGGCTCCCTTGTGGGACTTCACCAACGGCTTCTTCGAAGAGCCAAAGACGCCCGCCGCCATCGAACAACTTCGCGCGCTGATGCGTCCCTATGCCGGCCGCGACGAGGCTCATTTCTACCTGGGCCTGGTTGCCGAGGCGCAGGGACAGTTCCAGGAAGCCCTTGCCCAATACCAGGCTGCCCTCCGGAACAACCCAAACAACTCCCGCGCCTACGGCAAGATCGGCCTGATCTGGCTCGATGCCGGCAAATTCGATGCCGCCATCGCGTCTTTCCACAAAGCCATCCTCCTGGACCCGTTGAACACCGTCGCCCGGTTCAATCTGGGTCTCGCCCTCATGGAGTTGGGGAAGTACGATCAGGGATTGAACGAACTGCGCGAAGTGCTGCGGCTCCATCCTCGCGACGCGCCCACGCATTTCTCCATGGGTTTTGCATTCCTGTTCACCAGGAAGATCGACGAGGCGGTTGCGAGCTTCCGCGAAGGACTGCGTTACAAGCAGGATGACGCCGAAGCCCACTACGGTTTGGGATCCGCGCTCTCCGCCCAGCACAAGCGCGACGACGCCGTGGCGGAATTACGGGAAGCACTCCGCCTGCGTCCGGACTATCCGGAGGCGCAGCAATTGCTCCATCAGCTCGCGCCTTGATCGACTTCCGGCCAACCCTCCGATAAATGCCCGGACCGGACCCGGTTGGCGGCACCCGGCCTCAAACCGGACCTTAAACTCCAACTAATTTTGTTTTTATCGAAAACAAATGGAGTAAAGACTGCTTTTCTGTGATAGTTTATCCAGGAAGAGGTTGCGGTGATTTCATCCTGGTCGATGAGGTCCATCAGTTCCACGTTCGTCGCCTCCAGTCGCCTCCGCGGAGAGCGCGCCGGCTTTACCGATAACGCGTGTCTCCCGCCAGCCGAAACCACCTTCCCCTCTTGCTTTCTCACCAGTCGTCACGGGCCGACTTTCTGTGACGGGAACGCCTTCTTGCCCAGTGCCTGCTGGTTGCCGGTTCGCGTTGCCGTTCATATAACCGCTCGTCCGGCAACACGCCCGCAATTCTCCAACGGCTGGAGAAGTGCTACCGTGGCGGACCCGGTCGGGCTCAATCAACAAACTCGCTTTGGGAGTGAATAAAAGGGGTGAGTATGCCAAAGAAGTGTCTGCCGATTTCTCTTCTTCTCTTCGCCGGGATCGCCTGGTCTCAAACCACCAGCGGTTCCATCACCGGCACTGTGCTTGATGCGCAGTCAGCCGTGATTCCTGGGGCCACCGTTACGGCCCAGGAGGCTCAACAGAAGTTTGTATTCACGGGCAAGACGAACGAAAGCGGAACGTTCGTCTTTACGGCGGTGCCGCCCGGCACCTATACGATTAAGGTCGAAGCCAGCGGATTCAAGGCCCTGGAACAGGCCGGCCTGGTGCTCAACGCAAACGACAAAATGGCCGTCGGCGACCTGCGGATGGCAATCGGCGCGGCGTCGGAATCGATCGAAATCTCGGCCAGCGCGGTCATGCTCCAGACGGAGAGTGCGGAACGCTCGTCGGCGTTGGTCTCCAAGCAGATCGAGAGCATCGCCGTCAACAGCCGCAGCTATCTCGACCTGGTCAAGCTGGTGCCTGGCGTGGTCAGCACCATCAACCTGCAAACCGCGGGCATGGGAGGGCTGAGTAATATTTCGGCCAACGGCACGCGTGTCAACTCGAACCAGTTGATGATCAACGGCATCAGCAACACCGACACCGGCTCCAATGGCTCCCAGAACGTCACCTTCAGCCTGGATTCGGTGGACGAGTTCAAGATCCTGACCGGCGTCTACCAGGCGGAATACGGCCGCGCCATGGGCGCGCAGATTTCGGTCCAGACCAAGAGCGGCACTTCCAGTTTCCACGGCAGCGGGTATTGGTTCCACCGCAACGAGGGCATGAATGCCAACAACTGGAAGAACAACCGCGACGGTCTGCCGCGCAATCTCTTCCGCTTCAACGACGTGGGCGGCACCATCGGCGGCCCGGTGTACATCCCCAAAGTCCTCAAGAGCCGCGAGAAGCTCTTCTTCTTCTGGAGCGAGGAATTCCAGCGGCAGTTGCAGCCCCAGTCGGCGCGCTATGTGACGGTGCCGACCGCGCTGGAGCGCACCGGCGACTTCTCCAAGAGCGTGGATCAGAACGGCGCCGCGGTGATCATTCGCGATCCCAATGCGCAGACTCCCCTTCCGGGCAACATCATTCCGGCCAGCATGCAATACGGTCCGGGCATGAAACTGCTGAGTTTCATGCCTTCTCCTAACGTACCCAACGCCTGTACCCTGCCCGCGGTCCCCGGTTGCATCAAGGGTTACAACTTCCAGAGCCAGGTTTCCAACCCCTACCCGCGGCGCGAGGACCTGCTGCGTATGGACTACAATCTCAATTCCAAAGTCCGCGTATTCGGACACTACATCAGAAACTCGAACACTTTCGATGTGGTGTACGGTTCCTGGATTCTGGGTTCCAACCTGCCCATCGCGCCGATCGAGTATGCTAATCCGGGTTACAGCTGGGCCGTCGGCACCACCTATATCATCAGCCCGACCATGACGAACGAACTCAATGTCGGCGCCAGTCACAACAGCATCTTCATCGGCTACACCACCAATGCGTACTCCCGCGCCACCACCGGCGTCAACCTGCCGGTGCTGTATCCCAATGCCGTGCAGAGCGACTATCTGCCCTACTTTACGTTCGGCGGCAGCAAGATCGGCAACTCGGCCTATGCCAATCAGGGGAACGCCGGCGCAGGACCCTTCGTCAATTTCAACACCACCTACGACATCACCGACGCGGTATCGAAGGTCTGGCGCCAGCACACTTTCAAGTTCGGCATGTACCTGCAGAAGAGCATCAAGAACCAGACGTCGTTCGGTGCCTTCGACGGCTCCTACAATTTCGGGGACAATAGCAACAATCCCTATGACACCGGTTTTGGCTTCTCCAACGCCGCCGCGGGCGTATACAACACATTCTCCCAGGCGGCCAACGAGATCAACGGCCAATACCGGTACTGGAACATCGAGGGGTACGCGCAGGATACCTGGAAGATTACGTCGCACCTGACGCTGGATTACGGCCTGCGTTTGGCCTGGGTGCAGCCGCAGTACGACGCCTCGCTACAGGCTTCCACGTTCGTGCCATCGCTCTGGAGCGCATCCCAGGCGCCGCGGTTGTACTATCCGCAGATGGTGAACGGCGTCCGCATGGGTGTCGATCCCGTTACCGGGAGTACGGTCCCGGCGGCCAACATCGGCTATATCGTGAACGGAACCGGCAATATCGCTAACGGCATCGCACAGGGCGGCGTCAATGGCTTCACCAAGTACCTGCAGAATTCGCCCGGATTGGTCTACGGTCCCCGTTTGGGGATCGCGTGGGATCCGTTCGGCGATCACAAGACCGTGATCCGTACCGGTTTCGGCGCCTATCACGACCGCTTCCAGGGCAACCGCGTATTCGACTTCGTCCGCAATCCGCCGCTGGGCATTCAGCCTACCCTGACCTACGGCTTCATGAAGGACATCAATCCGACCACCGCGCTGCTCTCGCCGCCGTCCTTCTACGCGGCCGATCCCGTGGGCAAACTCCCCAATTCCTACAACTACACCTTTGGCATTCAGCGCCAGCTGCCCGGCCAAATGTCGATCGACGCTGCATATGTCGGCAACCTCAGCCGGCACTTGCAGGACAACCGCAACCTGAACTATGTGCCCTACGGGGCCACGTTCCTGCCGCAGAATCAGGACCCGACCCTGGCCGCCAGCAGCACCCCGGGCGCCACGGCTCTGCTCACCCAGTTCCTGCGGCCCTATCGCGGAATCGGCGATATCAACCTGTACGAAGGATCTGCAACCGGCAATTACAACGCCTTGCAGGTCACCGCCAATAAGCGGGTGGGCCACTTGTTCCTGGGCGTCGCCTACACCTGGAGCAAGAACCTGACAACGGCTTCGGGCGACACCAACTTCGTCCGCGCCGACCAGTACACCAGGGCGGCGTATTACGGGCCCTCCAGCAACGACCGCCGCAACATGTTCGTGCTCAACTACGTATACAGCCTGCCCAGCATGAGTAGTCACGGTGTGCTGGAAAAAGCGGTACTGGGCGGGTGGCAGGTTTCCGGCGTCACTTCGTTCATCAGCGGTTCGCCCTATAATCCGGGCTTCAGCGTCTCCAGTGGCGGCGGCAGCCAGAACATTACCGGCTCCTACACCGAAGGCGCCAGACTCCGGCTGCTGGGCAACCCGATGACGGGGAGTTCCAATCCCTACAACCGGCTGAATGCCTCCGATTTTGCCCTGCCGCTGGTGGGCAGCGTCGGCCTGGAATCCGGCTACGACTACCTCACCGGACCCGGCATCAACAACTGGGACCTCTCGCTCCTGAAGGAGTTTAACGTGAAGGAGAAGGTGCACTTCCAGTTCCGCGTGGATGCCTTCAACGTCTGGAATCACACCCAGTTCAGCGGCATCAACGCCACCTTGAACGCCAGTACGCTGACATCGGCATTCAGCAATATCGCCCTGAATGCGGATGGCAGCATCAACAACAAGAACGGGTTCGGAAGCGTCAGCGGCGCGCGCGATCCGCGCATTCTGATGACGATGATCAAAATCCGCTTCTAACAAACGCCCGACCCGAGGACCGGCCGCTTCGTTGCTCATCAAGGCGCGGCGGCCGGCCGCCCTCCCACGAATCGTCCCGCGTGTCCAGTATCTCAATCTCAACTTGCGACCGGTTGAATCCCAAACTGATCGCCCGGGCTGCGCACCTGGAGGACCACTGCTTCACAAGGGCAACTCGTCGAGCCGCCGGAGCAGACTCAGGCTCTCCGCACCCTCCGGCCGCGGCCGGTGATGTGGGTCGAGCGAGCCTCGGTGTTTAGGAGAAAGGAACCTGCTTATAGTTGCGCTAGTCCGCACACCGGGTTAGCATTCACTCATGAGAGTTGATCTGCTGAACCAGATCGTGCTCCGTTGGGATTCCGATTCCGATTGCTCCGGCCTCCTCGCCAGCGGAGGGATCGATGCCGTATGGTTCCCGTCGCATGACGATCGCCTCGCGGCCGCCTGCCGCGCCGCCGGCGCCGATACGCTTGACGCTGATGCGATCCGGTTCGTCGGCCGCGATCAAACCGGCCCGCTGCCACCCGGGGATTTCCTGGCGGTTAAAGCGGGCGTCTGGCCGGGAGCGAGGGCCAGCGCCCGAAATGCCGACGGAAGTTTCTCCGGCGGCGCCAGCCAGCGCGCATGGATCGATGCCAACGGCTATCTCGTCGCCTGGACGAAGGCTCTCTTCCCCGGTCGCGCACCCCTTCTTGCCTATCTCCCGGACAGCGATGCAGGTATTGCCCAGGGACAGGTGATTACCTACGATTCCCTGGAACTCGCCTTGATCGACGCCTGGGCTGCCGGAGGAAACTACCTGCTGGCGCCGGATGCGGCGTACCGCAATGCCCTGCTCCGCGGCGACCCGGCAGCGACCGCCGCGTGGTCNNGAACGGGGCGATACCGCCGCCGAGATCGCCGCGCTGATGTTCCGCCAGAGCGGTTCCCCAGAGTTGGTGTCCACTGAGCGCGTGCCTTTGCCGGACGCGTCCCGCCGCCCCATCGTGGTGGCGGCCGGGATTAATCCCCCGTCGCCGGACCTGGGCAAGCTCTTGCTGGCTCATGCCAACGCCGGCGCCAGCCTCGTCGTAGATGGCGGCGACGCGTCGTCCTGGTGGAAGGGGCGCGGCCTGAAAGCGGGCCGCCAGTTCCAGGATCGAGGCTTTTACACGCTGGGCGCCGGCCGTATTCTGGTTTACAAGGAGCCGATTACCGACCCCGGCGATTTCGCCCTGGACGTTCTCGATCTGGCCGCGGTCCGCCGGCCTGTCCGCTTGTGGGATGCGTCCGCCGTCATCGCCATGGCCTCGCAAGCGGGCGCACGTGCCAATCTGATTCTTCGCCTGGTCAACTACGGGTCACCCACCCGCGGCGACATCATGGCCCAGGTCCGAGGCGTCTACAACTCGGCCACCCTGCTGCGCCCCGGGCAACCGTCCGTCACGCTGCGGACCTGCCGCCGCGGCGAAAATACCGATGTTCTGGTCCCCGGCTTCAGACGTCTGGCAGTGGTGGTTTTCAGTTGAGGAAGGGAGATATGCATCTGACTCGCCGCGATATTCTGAGAAACGGGGCGGCCTTCGGGGCGGCGGCGCTAGCGTCGCGCGCCCCGGCCGCGCAGCAGCCGTACTTCTCGCCGCATGCTTTCATCGAGCGGAACCCCAAAGCCGTGTTCATCCGTCGCACCAGCGTGGCGCACAAGATGGATGCCGAAGCCAAACGAATGGAAGGTCTGAAGCTCGCGCGGCTCATCTTCGTGGGCAGCGACCGTCCCGGCATCCCCATCGACAACCGCATCGTCCTCAAACCCAACGCAACCAGTCTGTCCTCTCGCGGGCGACCGGCGGAGGAACTCTTCGGCACAGGCACCGATCCCCAGTTCTACGAGGGGCTGGTGGCCGGCATGAAGGAACTCGGCCTCACCCGTTTCACCTTCGTCGATTCCACCTCCTACGCCAGTTGGAACCTGCGCGGCCTTTTGGATATCAACGACCGGCTGGGAATCGTCACCCAGGATCCCGAGCGCCGCGAGCGCCATCTGCGGGAAGGGTGGGAGACCACCTGGAGCGCCGTGCCGGAAGCCGTGGTCTTCAAGCGTATTCCGCACTATGCTCCGGTGAACGAACCCGGCACGTGGCTGCTCAATATTGCCAAGTGGAAGGCCCACAGCATGGGGCTCACACTTACCGTGAAGAACGAGCAGGGCCTGGTGGCGCATCCTTTCACCACATTCTGTGGCGGCTGGCGGAGTGTCCTGAGTTCCTCCGATGTGGTCAAGTCGGAAGTAAATCCGCGTGTCGAGGAACTGGTGAACGGCTCCCTGGAGCGCCACCGGAAGCTCGGCTACAGCCGGTATGACACCGGCGGGGCGACCCATAACGGCACCGTCCTCCGGCCCATCGAGCAGGAACTCTGGGCCCAGAAGACGTGCGACAACATGAGCGTGCTGAAGACCGGCCTGGCCATCATCGAAGGCATTTACGGCCGCGATGGAGATGGCTTCAATGTCGGTACCGACTACCTGACCAATCTGGTGATGTTCGGCAAAGACAAATTCCGCGTCGACCTGGTCGGCCTCTGGCTCGGAGGCCACGAGCCCGGAAACCTGCATCTCTACCGTATCGCCAAGGAACGCGGCCTCAGCGATACCTTCAACCCTTGGGAAGTTCCGGTGTACGAGTGGACCGACGCCGGCCCGGTCGCGCGGAAATTGACCGACTTCCCGCGTACCCCTCTCAAGACCGTGTACCTTCCCCGCGAAGGTGAACCCACGCTTCACATGCTCGATGAGCCTTTCGATTACGATCGGCACAAGGTCTGAGCCCGCATGGTCAAAGAACCAAGCTGCCCGTAAGTAGTATCGACCGGGAACGGCCCCAGGCGGAAAGCGACTTCGTCACGGCCGTGCGTGGGCGGCAGCCACGATTCGGGAAGTCGGACAGTCTTAAGTTAGACGGGCTTGGCTAAAATCTCCGTGCTCCAGCTGCCGTCTTCGGTTCCCATGATGAACTTGATCTGGCCTTCCGCCACCTTGCCGTCGTAGAGGAGCTTGATCGGGCTGCCCTGATACTCCGACATGATCCAGAATGAGATGCTATCGCCCTGCACTTTGCCGTCTTTGATTTCCAGTCCGTCCTGCTTCGGCGGCAGTCCGATTACAACTCCCGTCAAGGCGCCGTCGGCGGCTTTCAGGTCGAAGGTGAGGTTCAGCACTGGGCCTCCGGGAACTTCAAAGGAGCCCTTCCACTTACCGGTCACGTCGGCTGCAAACGCAACGGCTCCGAACAGCAGCGAGAGACTGAGGGCGGCGAGAGTGCGTTTCATGGCTGTCATTTTATCATCACAACGGAGACCGTCAAAATTCGGCAACTTTTTCCCCGCCGGCCGGTAGTCAGGTGGAGCCCTCGTCGGATGATCACAATAATAGCGCTCTGGAAGGAACTGACGCGATTGCGCATCGCATACCGGAGAAAATAATATAAATCACGAAAATTCTGGATAATTAAGTAGTCGGCCGGTCTATAGCGGAACCGGTGCCCGGCAGATGACGGATACGCGCCCCCGGCGATCCGCTGCAGCGTCCGGTTTTCGGCGACATGGAATTCCGTAACAAAGGCATGAGCGAAGA
Source organism: Bryobacterales bacterium (assembly GCA_003136215.1). Lineage (GTDB taxonomy): Bacteria > Acidobacteriota > Terriglobia > Bryobacterales > Bryobacteraceae > Solibacter. The sequence goes on along the minus strand of PLDO01000100.1, from coordinate 5,996 downwards.
CTGCCTCTATCTCAACGTCTGGACGCCCGCCAAATCGGCCTCGGACGCGGGCGGCGCGGGCTCCGCCGCTAATCCTCGAGCAGTTTTTGCCGCAACGCCGTGAGGTCTGCCGGCGTGAGTTTCAACTGCTCCCGCCAGTAGCCGTCGAAGGAGCCGAACTTCTCGTTGATCACCTTGAAGGCCACGTCAAGATAGTCGGCGTCCACGCCCAACAGGTAGCGCAGGGTTTGGAGGTCGGGCGGCTTGTCCAGTTTCAGCCGCTTCTGCGTCTCCGCTGCCAGCTCGGCCGCGCGCTCTTCCGGAACCAGGTAGCGATTGGTGAGCAGGAAGTCTTCGCGAATGGTCGGGAACGGCACGCCGAGCGCGGTGAGCAGGAACGCCGCGAAGGTGCCGGTGCGGTCTTTGCCCGCGCTGCAATGGAACATGGTCGGGGTCTCGCCCTTGAGAATGCGGTGCACCATGTCCGCCAGCGGCGCGCTGGCGTCGAAGGGCAACCGCTTATACACAGTCAGCATGCGCTGCTTGGGCTCCATGCCTTCCGGAACCCAGGTAATGGTGTCGATGGTCTCAGGCAGGATCTGGGGCGGGTTGGCTCCCGCCCACCTGGTGGGGGCGTTCGCGCGTTCGCGGTCGATACGCAGATCGCACACCAGCCTGATGCCCAGAGGCGCCAGGTAGTCGTAATCCTTCGCGGTGAGCCGGGAGAGAGCGCCGGCACGATAAATCACGCCCCATTTGGTGTAACGCCCGTCCGCGGTGCGGTAACCGCCGATGTCGCGGAAGTTGGGTGCGCCTTCGAGCGGAAGGCGGCGGATCGACACCACGCGCACCGGTCCGGACACGGGCTTCAGATGGAAATAGACTCGGCCGGCCGCGCCTGCCACCGTCACGTCCGCGGGGCTGCTGCGGGCCAACAGAACCGGTTCGGCGCGGTCGATTCGGTCGGCGCGGGAACTGGCGTAGATCGAAACGGGCATCTGCCCGGCGGCCGCCCGGAACTCAATGCGGTAAGTGTTGGGTCCCGTCTGTTCGCATTTTGCGTCTTCGACGACGGCCGCCGACGCAAAACGCACGGCAACCAGCAGGCCGAGAGTAAGCAATCGCATAGGGATCAACGTAACACGTTGCGAAGTCTGCCTTCTTCGTACGCATCGGCACGCGAAGACTCCCGCGCCGCGAAGTCGCCTGGGAGATGGGGATTTGGCGGCCCTGACATCTTCGTTACTGTACGGCCTCCTACGGCGCCGGCGCCCACCCGATGGCGGCCGTGGCGATACTGCCAAAATACAGGCGGCCATTGGTTTCAATCACGCTCGTTACCGGCCCGTAGTGTCCCGCGGGGTCTTGCAGGTTGTGCACCACCTGTCCCTCCGTGTTGAGCGCGAGAACCCAGGCCATGCGTCCGAGTTTTTGCTCGCGCAACTGCGGCGGCATCCGCCCAAGCACTTTGCGCAACCAGGGCCATCCGGCGAGACCCTCCAGCGCCGGGCTGCGCGGGCTGGGGAGAGCCACCCAGAAGACCCCGCGGCCATTGTAGGTCAGATTGTCGGCATACCCCGGCAAGGCAGATGCAAAAATGTCAGAACGCCCGGCTCTTGGGCCCCTCAGCCAGTACCGCGCTATCCGTGCCGCCAGGGTCTCGTTAACCAGTACATACTCATCGCCAGGCCCAAGCGCGACACCATTGGCGAACATCAGATGATCGAGCACCACCACCACGCCTCGTGTGCGCGGATCGTAACGCAGCAGACGTCCCGACGCACGGCCCTCCAGGAAGTCGAGCATCCAATGATGCTGGTCGAAGCGGCGCGACGCATCGGAGAACCACACCGTGCCGTCGCCGGCGATGGCGAGGTCGTTCGGGAAAAGCATGCGTTCACCGTTCACGCTGCCGGCCAGCACCGTGACCCTCCGTTCCGGTGAGACAGACAGGAGGCCGCGGAACGCATCTGCCACAATCAGGTTTCCACCGGCGTCGAATTTCATGCCGAGAGGCCGGCCGCCGGTCTGCACGAACGTTTCCACCCCGCTCCCGCCGGAGAGCATCCGTACCACGCGGCCATCCTGCAATCCGGTATAGAGACGGCCGTCGCGATCGATGGCGACGGATTCCGGCCCTGGCCCGACGTCAGGCAGGCTCCGCACCCCACTCAGGCGGTCGTTGGGGGCCGTCCGCGGGTTTATCGCAGGCTGCCACACCACCGGATCGATGGGCGCCGGCCAGAAAAGGCAATAGGCCAGAATGACGAGCGCTGTGGCGAGGAGCGCAAAGGGCAGTTGGCGGCGCTGTAATTGCATGGTCTTCCGGTCACGCCTTGCCCGGGATCCAGATACGGCCCGCGCTCACCACTTCGGCACCGGACGGCAGCGCCAGCGCGCTGGCGGATTTCGTGAAGAATGCGAGTCCCTTGCCGCGGCACCTGCCGCCATATCGTCACCTCTTAAGAATTCTACGCCACTCAACCGATCGCGCGGCTGGTGATGACGCTGTAGGCGTCGATCTTGCGATCGCAGAGAACGGCCAATTGCGGGGCATGTTCTCGATGTGGCGCATGTCCAGCGACACCGCTTTTCCAGGCTGCTCGCTTCCCTTCCGGCGACACAATCGCCTTTCGACACAGCAATTCGGTATCCTAAGTCCGATGTCGAGGCCCGGTCGCATCATGCGCACTCAGCCGCTGGACGACACGTTTCTTGCCGTCAAGCGGCGCAAGGCCGTTCCGCATCAGTTCGTGCTCGACGCCCTCGCCGCGATGTTGCCCACGACCCGCCCCATGTTCGGCTGCCTCGCTGTCTACGTTGCGGACAAGATTGTTCTCATACTTCGCGACAAGCGCGGCGAAACCGACAACGGGGTGTGGCTGGCAACCACCAAAGATCACCACGACAGTCTGCGCCGCGAGTTCCCGAACATGCGATCAATTCAGGTATTGGGAGGAGGCGTAACGGGCTGGCAGGTGCTTCCGGCCGATGCTCCGGATTTCGAGGAGGCGGCCCTGCGCGCCTGCGAGCGCATCCTCGCCGCGGATCCCCGAATCGGCAAGGTGCCCGGGGCGCGGCGGACCTCGGCATCGAAAGTTACGAAGGCGGCAAAATCCAAGACACGCGGCCGCGATCTCATGTAGGATCGGAGTGGCGGACCATGGTCCGATGGTGCCGTGCGCGGTTGCGTGACATCGCAGCCGGCCAGAGATTCTTCGGATAAGCGTTCGAGGGAAGGAAATCCGTTCGATGAGCCTAACGATCAATGTTCGTGAAACTGCGGACGCCACGATTTTGGATATGAGCGGCCGCGTCAGTCTTGGCGAGGCCTTGGCCGAGTTGCGGGACTCAATCCGGGAGGCGCTCGCCGGCGATCAGAAGAACATCTTGTTGAATCTCGCTGAGGTCAGCCACATCGATAGCTCGGGGCTGGGCCAGCTCATCGGCAGCTATGCCACCGTCACCGAGAGGGGCGGTCAGATGAAACTGCTGAACCTGCAAAAGAGAGTGAACGACCTCATGCAGGTAACCAAGCTCCTGACGGTTTTCGAGACCTACACGAACGAGGAGGCGGCGCTCCGGAGTTTCGGCAAGAAGAAGTAGGCTTGCCGCCGCACGGGTCCGATTACGTCGTCGACTTGCTATTTCACCGCCAGGGTGACTCCGGTCTGCGCGCTTATGCCTCCGATGGTAACCGTCAGGGGCACATTCGCGCCCGGCGCCACGCCGTTGGGTACCTGCGCGTTGATCTGGGTGACGCCCGAAATCAGGTACGGCGCGGCGCCTGCGTAGTTGACCGCGCAGGGCAGGCCTCCCATGGTTACAGTGACGGGGACGTTGGCGGGCACCTGGGGATACGGAGCGGTTGCCAGCAAGCCATCAAAACTGGCCGGATTGGTGGCGCCCCCGCCCGTTCCGTAAATGCTCACCCAATCGCCACGCGCAACGGGGTTGGCGGCGGAGTTCACACTGTTGTCGCTGACATTGAGAATCGAACCCTGACCGCCGGGCGTGGCATTAGCCGTGAACAGGCCTGGCGCCGCGGCGGCTACCGGCAGGGAGACCAGCGCCGAAACCGCCCCCAGATATTCCACTTGAAGCGAGGTGGTGGATTGGCCCGCCACCAGAAACGGCACCACCGCATTCACTTGCCCGGACGAGGCATAGAGGATGGGCGCCGGCACGCCGTCGAACAGGACGTGCACTCCCGCCAACGCGTTGGCCACCACGAGCGGATTGGTGAGTTGAAGTTGGGCGCCGCCGTCGGGACCGAGCGCCGTTCCGTAAAGCGCCACAAGCTCTCCTGGAGCCACCGCGCCCGGCAGAGAGCTTGCGGCATTGGTCACACCCGCCGCAAGTAAACTGGGTTGCGCGTTGGACAGACGCAAGAGGGCCGCGCCGTACCCCGGCAGCGTGACCTGCATCTGCGGAGTGGCGGCCATCGTTTGAGGCACTGGCCCGTCCGCCGGCGTGGAGACATCCAGCGCGACCAGCGTTGCCGAGGTGAAGGCGCCCAGTGCCGAAAGATCCAGCGCGAAGGTGCGCGGCGCACCGGGGCCATTATTGTCGTAGTTGATCTTGGTGGCGCCTTGGACAGGCAGGAGCGCATAGTTGGACATAAGGATGACGACCGACCCGTCCGCGTTGCGCGCCGCCATCGTCTGGGTATCGAACAACAGTCCGCCGCTGCCCTGCCAGCCGTGCGCGGCATCCGTCGCGCAGCAGCCCGTAGTGGTCGTTTGCAGGATATCCTGACCAGGCGGCGAGGGTAGCCAGTGAGACAGATAGTAGTCCACCCAGTAGCTGAAGAACGGCGTCCCCGAACTGTCCACCTCACCGTACTGCCGATCGGTGCCGAAACCCCAGTGGTAGAGGGCTTGGGCGCCCACCGCGCCCAGTTGCTGGAAAACCAGGGAACGCCAGGCGGCGAAGAACGGACTGGTGCCTCGCTTATCGAGCACAAACTTCTGGGGCGAGTTGCAGGCGCTGATCCCATTGCCCTTGTCGTAGTCGGCGTTCACGTTGTTCTCGGTGATCCAAACCGGCACGGCGGCCAGCGCGGGTTTGCCAGCCAACCCGGCATAGATGGACCGGACCTGGAGGGCAAAGCCGGGAATCGTGGAGAAGAGAACCTGGTCGTAGTCCTTCTGCGAGCAGGTGGAATAGAAGTGCTTGGCCACTACATCCACCGGAGCCGTCACGCCGGCTACAAAGGCCGGCAGATAATTTCCCGGAATTCCGCCGAGTTCGACGGCCACGAACTTGATGGAGGGGTCCGCCTGGGCCATTTGCGGCACGACCGTATTGTAGAGCGTCACATACTCCGCCGCCGAAACGCCGTTGAAATCCGGCTCGTTGAAAATACCCCACCAGGTAACCGGGTAAGGCACGGGGCTCTGATAATGCCTCCCGGAGTCGGTGAATCCGCCGGTATTGTAGTAGCGGACCAGGTTGGCGCTCAATTGCGCGAAGTCCTCGATGCTGCCGGGAAGGATGTGGCCGGAGGCATCGCTCATGTACGCCGGCGCCGTGCCGATCTGGAACTCGGGGCTATGGTCGCCGCTCCGCTGGATCGGGCTGAGCATGGTATTGAGTTCCGTGAAGTCCCAGGTGCCAGGGGCCGTAAGCGGAATGCCATCCGAAACGACCTGAACCCGGGTGCGCCATGGATAGAGAGATGTCAACTCCGTGGTGGCCTTGGGCGCTCCCCCGAAGAACTGATAGTTCCAACTGGCCAGCTGAAACGACGTGGACATGGCTAGTTGCAGGCGGCCGTTGATACCGGCCGATGTGTCGGTTTGATTGCCGACACGCACATTGACCGTGGTGGATTGCGCCAAAGCGGCCGCGGCCGTCAACAACACAATGGTGAATGGCCGGATGGTGTATAAGGCAGTCCTCAGGTCTCCCCGCATGACAGATCCGGAGTATTCCATTCAGGCCTCGCTTCAGGCTCAGTATATACCGAGCGTTCTTCGAGTTGTGGCTCCCGCCGTCAATTCAGTTTCCGCTTG
>PLDO01000216.1 GCA_003136215.1 Bryobacterales bacterium | reverse complement strand
CCAGCTTACAAGCTAGCATAGCTGGGGCACTTCGGTTACATTGAAGCTGTGTTCGCCGCATGAAGACCGCCGTCACCCGCGACCTGGGGCAGATCCGCGTCCAAATCGAGGAGTTCCTGAAAAACGCGCGTGAGCCCGCCCTGCTCGAACCCGGCGAGGAACTGCTGCCACTCAGTGGGGAGAATTACTCGCTCGAAATGCGCGGCTCGCGACTCACCCTTCAGGCCTGGGACCGGACGCGCAACTGGAGCCGCCGCCTGACCGCCATCACCGAAAGCGGTAACGCGCGCCTGGCTATGACCGTGGAACACTTCGCCCGCCGCGAAGGCCAGATGTTTCTGCTCGATCTGGGCCGCCGCAGCGGCGTGGAGCTGAGCAAACGCACCGGCCGCCTGGTGTTCCGCGAGCGCTTCCGCCTTTTCCTGCGCCGTCAGTTCCCCGAGTGGACGCTGGCCGAGGTCAGCGCCGAAGCCGATCTCGAGCACTCGCTCTCGCCCGCCTTCCCGCGCGCCTACCTGAAGCACGGGCAACACGGCTGGGCGGCGATCGCCTGCCCGCCCGATGGCGATGCTTCGGCGGTCCTCACCTTTGGCCTCATCTGGCTGGCCTACCTGCGGGCGCGCGAGCGCCGGGTGGCGCTTGAAGGACTGGCGGTATACTTCCCCGCCGGGCAGGAGCGCGGCGCCGCGCTCCGCGTCCTCTGCCTGGATGCCCGGTCCGTGCGCTTCGAACTCTTCACCTACACCCCTCAGGACGACATGGTGCGCGCCGAACCGCGCGATTACGGCAATCTGGATACCCGCCTGGAACCCTGCCGCCGGCCCGCGCCCAACATCGCCGAGCCCTGGCAGGAGATCGGCGATCTTCCCGGCGTGGAGCGCATTTCCCAACAGGATGGACGCACCAGCCTGCGGGTGCGCGGCATCGAGTTCGCGGAACTCCGCGGGGCCGACCTTTTCTTCGGACTCGGCGAACGCCGGCCGGCGCGCGCGCAGCACGCGCCCGAAATTGCGCGGCTCGCCGGTGAGCTCGACCGTGCGCGGCAGCCCGGCGCCGATACCGCGCACCCGCTCTACCGGCAGTATCCCGAGGCGTGGCTGGAATCTCAGGCGCGCGCCCAAATCGAAACCCTCGATGCCACCCTCTGCCGCAGCCCCATTTACGGACAGGTGCCGGCTTTTGTGGCCGGCGAGCGCGGCGTCCTCGATCTCTTGGCGGTGGACCGCACCGGGCGGCTTACCGTGGTGGAGTTGAAGGCCAGCGCCGACCCGCATCTTCCACTCCAGGCGCTCGACTACTGGGTGCGCGTCAAGTGGCACCTGGATCGGGGCGAGTTTTCCGCCAACGGCTACTTCCCCGGCATGGAACTGCGCGCCGACCCGCCGCGCCTCCTGCTGGTCTCGCCATCGCTCGAATATCACCCCACCACGGAGACGATACTGGGCTATTTCGCACCGGGCATTGAGGTGGAGCGGGTCGGCCTGGCGGTAGAATGGCGTAGGGGGTTGCACGTCATGTTCCGCCTGAATGGCGCGCAGCGTCCCCAGTGACCTCTATGCTCAACGTCCTCAAACAAGCCAAGTCCGCCCTCTCCCTGCTGAGCGCGGACGAAATCCGCAAACAGGCCGACCTGCCCGTGCACTTCGGGCTGGTGGCCGACAGCAGCGGCGCCTATGCGGAAATGGAGGAGTTCCTGGCGCCCTCCACGCTGCCGCGCCAGGAGTGGCGGCAGCGCATCAGCCAGGTGCATCGCGCCAACGATGCCAACGTTCCCGGCCACGTGGATATCGTGCTGTACGAGCCGGGCCTTCCCTGCCCGGCGGGCGCGTATAGCTTTCGTCGCGGCGAGGAAGAGGCCACCTGCGCGGAGATCCTGAAGGACAAGACGGAGCTGGATCTTGCCCTGGGCCGCCAGTTCCTGCCGTTCCGGCGTCTGGTGGTGGAGCGCATTATCCAGTTGGTATCGCGCGAGAACGCCTTGTTCGCCATCGCCTCGGCACTTCCCAACGTGGTGCCGAGCATGATCGAACTCCCCTGGGCGTTCGGCGAGTTCGCTTCCGATACGGCGTTCCTGACGGTGAATCAGGTGCGCATGGCGTTTCAGATCGCCGCCGCCTGTGGAAAGGATGTCGGGCTGGGCAAGCAGAAGAGCGCGGTGCTGACCATTGCCGCCGGCGCCTTCGGCTGGCGCGCGCTGGCCCGCGAACTGGTGGGCCACATCCCGCTGGGCGGCGGACTGATCCCCAAGGGGGCCATCGCCTATGCCGGCACCTACCTGGCCGGCAAGGGACTGGAATACCTCCACGTACACGACGGCGAGCCCACGGCGTCGCAGCGCGAGCAGCTCTATCAGGAGGGTCTGGAGCACGGCCGCAGCTTCGCCAAAACCGTGCATCTGGGCGCAAATCGGGCGTAAACCTTTCGGCCGTCGCATGCGTCGTACAATGTGAGGAAGAAACCGAAGGGGACGCTTATGCGATTGATCTATGTTGCCGGAATTGCTTTAGTTTGTGCAACTCTGGGGTTCGCCGACACCATCACGCTGAAAAGCGGACGGGTGATCAATGGCACCTTTCTCGGCGGCACCGCCCGCACCGTGCGCGTCGACGATGGCGTCAATGTGCGGACCATCGACGTTTCGGATATCGCGCGCATCGAGTTCAGCGGCAATTCCGTGGAAACCTCGTCCCGGAACTCGGGCGGATATTCCAACGGACCCACCCTGCGAAGAGCCCCTTCAAGTTCCAGTTCCGATTCGAGCGATGTGCCCACCCTGCGCAGGGCCCCTTCGAGTTCGAGTGCCGACTCGGACTCGGACCCGGACCCCGACCGGCCGGTGTTACACCGCAACCCGGAAAACGTGATGCGGCCCGACGATTCCGCTCCTCCTCCTCCGCTTCCGCCTCCGGTGGCCACCGGCACGCTTCCCGCCGGCACGAACCTGGTGATCCGCATGATCGAGTCAGTGGATTCGGAGACCAACCGGGTGGGCCAGAGTTTCCGCGCCAGTTTGGATCAGCCGGTGATGGTGGACGGCCAGACGGCGATCCCGCGGGGCGCCGATGCGGTGGTCAAACTGGTGGAGGCCAAGGATTCCGGCAAGCTCACGGGGCGGGCCGACCTGACGCTCGCGCTGCAATCGGTGAGCATCAACGGACACTACGTGGATATCAACACGCAGAGTATCAGCAAGGAAGGCGCTTCGCAGGGTGAGAAGACAGCGAAGGTAGCGGGCGGCACGGCGGCGGTGGGGGCAGTCATCGGCGCGATCGCCGGCGGCGGCAAGGGCGCGGCCATCGGCGCCGGGGCGGGCGCGGCGGCGGGCGCGGGTTCGCAGGTAATCATGGGCGGACAGCACGTGAAGGTTCCGTCGGAAACGCGGCTCACCTTCGTGCTCGACAACCCGACTCGTTTTTGATGAAACCCACTGCGATTGTTACCGGCGGCAGCCGTGGAATCGGCCGCGCCATCGCCACGGAGCTTGTTAAGACCCATCGGGTGATCGCCACCTGGCGCGGGCGCAAGGATGCGGCGGATTCCCTGCGCGAGGAGACCGGCTGCGAGATCTTTCAGTGCGAAATCGCCAGCCGCGAGGATCGCGCGGCGCTGCTCGCCTTCGCCCGGCAGCGGTTTGAAAAGCTCGATCTGCTGGTCAACAACGCCGGCATGGCCCCGCGCGAACGCCGCGATCTGCTGGAGGCGAGCGAAGAGAGCTTCGACGAACTCATGGCGACGAACCTGAAGGGCCCGCACTTCCTGACCCAGCAGGCGGCGCGCTGGATGGCCGCTTCCGGCGATGGGCGGATCGCCTTCGTGACCTCGATTTCGTCCTACACCGCCAGCGTCAACCGTGGCGAGTATTGCATCTCCAAGGCCGGGCTGAGCATGAGCGTGGCGCTGTATGCGCAGCGCCTGGCGGAGGCCGGCATCAAAGTCTTCGAGATTCGCCCCGGCATCATCCGCACGGACATGATCGCCAAGGTGGAAAAGGCGTACGACGAAAAGATCGCCGCCGGCCTGCTCCCGCAGCGCCGCATGGGCGAAGGGATCGACGTCGCCAAAGCCGTCCGCGCGATCGCCGACGGGCTGCTGGATTACTCCACCGGCCAGATTCTCAACGTGGACGGCGGCTTCAGCCTGCGCAGCCTGTGACAGGGGCGGCGCTTTCGCCTGCCACTGGACTTTGGCCATTTCCAGGCGCCCGCGGAGTATCGGTGGGGCATGCTTCAGCTCGCCTCTGGAGATTGGCCATTCGCGCCTCGAATTCCGGCGCGGCAAGGTCCTCGCAGGCGGAACCGCCTGCGCCACCAAGTCGGTGGGGCATGCTTCAGCTCGCCTGGCATGCTTCAGCTCGCCTCTGGAGATTGGCCATTCGCGCCGCGAATTCTGCCGCGGCAAGGTCCTCGCAGGCGGAACCGCCTGCGCCACCAACTCGGTGGGGCATGCTTCAGCTTGCCTGGCGAGCGAAGCTCGCCTCTGGCAGGCGAAAACGCCTGTCCCGCCGTCAGAGCTTGACTTCCCGTGCGATGTCAGATACCACGGGTGAAGGGCAGCGCGGAGCATTCACCGCGAGCGCCCATTCGGGAGGATTGCGCACCATGTCACCAGACGGTGTTTCCAGGCGGCATTTTTTCTTCGGAAGTCTTCTGGCCGGGGCGGTACCGGCGGCCGGGTGGGGCAGCGTGCCGTCGCTGCGGGCGCTGGGGTACAAGCCGTTTTACGATAAGCTCAACGTCGCCGCCATCGGCTGCGGAGGGCAGGGCGGCGCCGATCTCAACGATGCGGCGCGCACGGAGAACATCGTGGCGTTGTGCGATGTGGATGAAGCGCGCGCCGCGGCCAACTTCCAGAAGTTCGACAAGCAGCCCAAGTACAAAGATTTCCGCGCGATGCTGGACAAGGAAGGCAAGAACATCGACGCGGTCACCATCGGAATTCCCGATTTCATGCACGCCGCGGTGGCGCTGGCCTGCATGCAGCGCGGCAAGCACGTCTACGTGGAGAAGCCGTTGACGCGGACTCCGTGGGAAGCGCGCCTGCTGATGGAAGCCGCGGCCAAATACAAAGTGGCCACGCAGATGGGCAACCAGGGCAGCGCNNTTCTCGCACGAGTGCAACCGGGTGGCGGCGGAGATTGTGTGGTCGGGCGCCATCGGCGATGTCACCGAGGCGCACTTTTCCACCACGCCGGGTACCCATCCCACGGGGATGCAGCAACTGCCTCCGGAGACTGCCGTGCCGGGCACGCTGGATTGGCAGGCCTGGCTGGGCGGCGCCGCCATGCGGCCCTACAGCCCGTATTACACGCCCTACAACTGGCGCGGGTTCCTGGATTTCGGCACCGGGCAGATCGGCAATTGGGCCACCCACACCGCCGGTCCGCTGCACACCGCGCTGCAACTGGGCGCGCCCACCAGCCTGGAACGCGTCAGCGTGGCCGGCGAGAGCAAGAT
>PLDO01000331.1 GCA_003136215.1 Bryobacterales bacterium | reverse complement strand
CGGTCTTCACGCCGGACAGGTCGGTGCCGGTTCCGGCGAAGGCCTTTTCGATTTCATCGAGAAAGACGATGCCCCGTGGAGCCTCTTCGCCCTCGATGACCGCTGTGAGAAAGCGCTTGATATTGCTGCACCCTCCGATGTCGTCGAACGATTCGCCGCCTCGCCACACGCTTAGACCCGGTGCTTGCTCGATCACTTGCCGCTTTCGTTCCCAGAGCTGCTCCAGATCAAGCCCCTTCTTCGACAGCGACATTGCCAGCACCTGCTCTGCCGGGAATGCGGCCAGGCCGAGCAGAGCATCAACCGCCTTTCCGCTGGCGTCCGTCTCGAGTTCCGGAACCTCTGCGGCCGCCATCGTGTCCTGAAGAATGCGCGTCAGGTCCTCAACCGCCGGCAGCGGCTCATCGAGTACAAGCACGTCTTGGGTAAGCTCATCCGGGAGAACCGCGCCGGGTGTCGTCAGAAGCGCCAACGTCCTGCCATTTGCCTTGAACACATCACGCAAATTCCAAATCGCTTGCGCCACTTGAGGATCGTTCCAAAAGCGCTGTGCGTTGGCGAACATCAATACGGCGTCTTCACTCAACTGGCAGGCCGCCACGAGTGCATCGACCGGGCCGACGCTGGCTGAGTCCCGTTCGCCGAGCACCCTCCCGATCTCCTTCGCGCCGGCGTCATTCACCCGCACAAGCCCGCGCACGATGTCCCATTGCACGATCGCCGCTTCTTTTCCCACTGCTTCTTCAATCCGCGCCACCGTCAGTGCAGGGTCCGCGGTCCTTATCGCAACCAACGGCGTCGAAACCCGCCGTGCCGCTAGCAGCGTCTTCACAAACTGTTCCATCGGCCGAATCGTTGATGACATTTCTCTCCTCCCGTGTTCATAGCCTTCACGCAACGGTCGCGGTAATTGGCACCGCCCTTCCGCTCCGGTGTGCAAAGAATCGTTGGTGCAGCTCCGCCAGGTCCTTATACAAAACGGCTGCCGCCGCGATCGCTTCCGGGTGCTTCAGGATCAGCTCATCCAGGGAGCGTTGCGCGAGCCCGCTCCGGTTGTCAGCCTCGATCAGCACGTGGCACTGGTCGCACGCCGCCCAATCCCCGACACTCTCGCCGGCGACGTCCGGCGCGCAGTAAGCGATGAAGCTCCTGGCCGGGTGCCGCCATATCGGACCCGGCATTGAACAGAAATCGCACTGAAGGATCTCGTTAATCATGGATTTCAACTCCTCTCGCCCTTGTTCTCCAACAACTCGGTCTGGCCGCACTTCTGTCGCCGGAACGCTTCCAAGAAACCCTGCGCCCGCAAATTCCGATCCCACATCTCCGCGAACTGTTCGAGGTCCCGAGTAAGTGTCAGCAGACAGTGCAAGTTCCCGGTCTCGTCGCGGTGCCGGCTCCACTGCTCGACGCCCGCATAATCGTTACGGAAGTAGAATGGCCAGAACTCCGGTTGCCTGCCCCGTTCCTCCACCACTTCGAACAACATTTCGGGGTCGCGCATCGCGTCCGAATTCTGTTCTCCGTAATGCGCCACGGACACGACGACGTGCCCATCCGGCCCCCTCTCCGGCAGGACTTCAATCACAAGCCGCATCCACGGCTCGTTGTCGATCGAAATGCACTCCGCCTTTGGCAATCCGCCTGCCTCTTCGATGATTTGCAGAATTGTCTTCACGCGTTCCTCCCCCTTAGCGCGGCCCCCCGGCACACTGGTCGCACGTTGCCGGTGCGCTGCTTTCTTTGCACCGCGCCCGATGATCGAGGCTCGGCTTCACCTGGAACAGTCTTGTCCCTAGCTCACGCTGCAAAGGCCCACGACCGCGTCCTCCGACGACCACGGTCCAGTTCGTCGCATCGTCCGCAGACGCATAACCTTCCCTGATCAAGTCAACGCGACGCCCCGATTCTCGAAGATACTGTTCACGGCGGCACCGCCAAGCCTCGTACTGTTTCGTTTGCAGCCTCCGCATGTGACTCTCCTGAAAGGCACGAACCGGCCGATGCCGGGCTTGAGACCGTGTTCGACCGCTTGGTCTCACACGCAAACTCGACTCCGCCTGGGCCCGGCTGCCTCTTGTGTCGTTGCCTATTGCGCCGTTGCCCTCGCGGGTTTCGATATCGCAATCGGCAGCGTCACCTACATCTCTTCCTCTGCGAAGCCCAGCTTCTGCTTCGCTCGCGCGACGGCGCGCCAATACTTCCGCACCGCCTGCAGTTGCTTCTTGTCGACGGACCCATTGGTGTCTACCGCCACGCATGGTCGCGGTTCGTGCACCATGGCATCGACTTCTCGAAAGGTTTTTCCATCGCTCACAAGCCTGCCTGCGTCATAGTCGCCTCCCGCATCGTGCTGGGCGATGAAGACGTACCCTCTCTCCGCCAGTTCTCGCAGGGAAGAGGAGTTGCCGTAATTCGCTTCCTCATCGACCAGGAACGACACTCCCTCCGGGAGCCCCTTCCAATACTCCTGTTCCCCAAAACCCAGTTCCTCGAACGCGGCCACGTCTTTGGCGCGGCAGAGAACCTGGGCGTATGCCCGATCTCCCATGTGCCCTCCCAAGAAGCGGAAACAGCCACGAGCGGACCGCCGCTGTCTGGCTGTTTTCCGATATCGATGTGTTGCGTTAGTAAGAGCCGTTATAGCTTCTGAGACTTGCTCGCTCGTGCAAAGCCTCATTCACGGCCGGTGGTCCGCAGAAATTCATCTGGGCAGCCGTCCGCGGCACGGAAACTGGGATGACGATCCTTCCTGGGCTCGGAGTCTCCGAGTAAGGCCGTCACGGTAAACCATCCGGTGCTTGATCGGTAAACGGTGCGCGACCAGGAGGGACCTATAGCCCAGAACGCCGAGTTCGGATCGCCGCCAAGTCAGGGTGCAACCAGCTAGGTGAACTGCATCGGGTACAACTATCGTCGACACCCCCTGCTTAGCCGATGCACCAATCAACCCCTGTGAGGAGATCGGCGCGACGCGCTACCTCCACCATTGCACGTCGCACTGCACGAGTCTTACGGTGCTAAATTAGTTCTGTGATCCCAGAACCGACGCAGTATGGGAATCCCTATCAGCTTGCGATCCGCCAGCATGTCTTCCCCCGCGCAAGCATTGCACGCTTCGCCGGAACTGACGGCAAGGTCTCAGTAAAACGGGTCGGGGAGGGTACCGCGCGAAAGTACAGCCCAGGGTCCAAGATATTTTGTGCAAAACGCGCTTGGGACCAACGCAGCGAGATAGGCTACATGAAGGACATCGAGGACGAGTTTCAGAACCTAGCCAAGGAAATCGACTGCGGTCTCGACTGCTTAACGCCACTGCAACATCTCGCCGCCACAAGATTCTTCGCCCTCTGGTCGCTACGGGCGCAAATTGAGTACAGCCCTATTCCAGATCAACCTGTGAGGGGTGGTATCCGCGGTGAGCCGTGGACAAAAGATCAGCAGGAGCGACTGGAGAAGCAGGGAGCCATATACATTCGCAGCGACCAAACGATGCCAGGAAGGTTCGCCGCCGGATGGCAGGTCCTGATGGGAATTGACGCTGTTACAGCGCAATTCGACGGGCGGGCTTGGCGAATTGTGAAGGCCGACGAAGGCGAGTTTGTTTGCCCTGACTCGTTCGGACAATTGGCAGCGCTTCCGGTAACACCAACGGTTTCCCTGCACCTTGGCCATCAAGACTCGACGATTTCGAAGCGGGAAGTAGCTATGTGGAATTGCCTTGCGCGCCAGCTTGCGAGAAGGTATATCTTCGCGCGCGACTTCGCCGCGTGCCCACTTTGAGTGGCGAAGAGCCTGCGATCTTCCCTTGCC
The DNA here is from genome assembly GCA_003136215.1 of Bryobacterales bacterium. Taxonomy (GTDB): domain Bacteria; phylum Acidobacteriota; class Terriglobia; order Bryobacterales; family Bryobacteraceae; genus Solibacter. The sequence goes on along the minus strand of PLDO01000331.1, from coordinate 2,555 downwards.
AAACGGAGTCTTAACCTTAACGGCCTCGACCGGGCTCTCCAGCTTCGCGAATAGGTCTCATTGTCATACCGCTGGGACTTCGGGTCTGGCGAGTGAGTCCCTTGCTTTCACTTTCTCAACCGCAGTGCCGTGGGTAGTGGTACATCACAGGAGAGAACGCGCAGCGTTATACTTGCCGGTATGGCTCAACACACTGTCAAGCTCACCAATATGCCAGAGTTGGAATTGGGCAGTAGCGATGTTCGTTTCGAGATCGAGGACGGAAGCGCTAAAATCGGGACTCTTCTGGTAAGCAAGGGCGGCATTGAGTGGCGTCCGTACAAGAAACAGAAACGCCATCTTTCCTGGGAGAAATTCGACCAAATCATACGCGACCACTGGGGAGATTGAGAATTCGTAGCGTTTCGCGGCTCTTGGGATAAGCTGCTATCGACGAATGCGCGCTGGCGACCTTTTGAGATAGCCATTCCCGTTTGCCTTCAATTCTTCTTTGAGCGTCCGGAAATCATCTTTCTGCTCCGGACTTCCCGCCTCGCCGAGGATATCAGCCTCGATCAACGCTCGCGCGTATTCAGGCACAAGGAAGCTTGTGAGGCATCGGAAGTGTACTCTCCAAGTGCGCGGGTCGTCGCCCTCTTCGGAGGCGTTATGGAGGAAACTTTGCTCGATCTCATCCATGGCGCCGACGCGCTCGGCCTCAAGGAATGGCTCCGCAATCGATTTGCACACTCTTAGGCGTTCGCCCCGGTATGAATAGACAATCGCCTCGTAGACGTCACCATATACAGTGGTCAAATCGGGAAGCGGGTACACATGAGGAGAATGGCAACTGTAAAATTCCTCGATCGACTGAGGGGCAGAATCAAAACTCGCTGTGCTTTCGGCGTAGCCCGGCCAGTTTTCAAACAGGCCCCACGTCATGGCGACGTACTCGCTGCCGACCAACACTTCCAGTTGGTCGCCGATTTCAAGTAGATCATTCCCACTTTTGTACGCGAACACCTGAAATGGGTTAAACCACGCCCAACACAACTCCACAATCTCGCTAGTTGACGAGTTGGCAAACTTCGTGGCGCGCGCAAGACAATAATAGCGCCTGGCAATGCGCAGACGTGTGCGGCTGTCGCTGGCCAAGAAGCAGTGTTCGCGCGCCTTGGCAACGTCAATGCCCTTGGCAAAATCTGCCTCCACAGCCTCCCAACGCGCGCGAAAACGTTGAGCCAGAAGCTCCTCGATCTTCTTCGCTCTCACGGCAGCCCTCGACCACGCAGGAGATCTGCGTGATCGTCTCGTCGCAGACCCCCACTCCTCCCAGACACTCGGATCAATATAAGCGGAGAGTGCAACGGCTGGAGACGTGTGGAGGGCGCTTGCAACCGCAGTCGCGACCTCCTTCATCTTGGCCCTGAGCTCTTTGTCATTCTTTGGCGGCTTGATTTTCTTGATTTCGTCGACAGCCTTTTGGTTGGCAGGCAAGAGGCGGAAATCCTTGAACATTAGCCCGGATTCCTGTCCCAGCGTGTGTGCTTGTTTGGGTTTCTTCACAGGCATACGTTTTGATTCTCCTTTTCGGGTAAAAGCTAATCCGTGCTCGACTTGAGAGTGTGTGCACCAAACCGGATGAACAGCCTGCGCTGATTCGTCCTGTGTTTCACTCATCGCGGCTTGCCCTAATGCTTTAAGAATACACAAAACACCGCCCTGCAACCTTGAAAGTCTCCGCCGCAACACGGGGCGAGCGCGCTGTTGTATTGAGACCGCGGTCTGTGTCATCGACCATCCTCCTGTCTGAGTCCAGTTGGTCGCGTCAGGCCCATTGCCGACAATGTGTCAGGTGTGTCAGGTGTGTCAGGTTAACGTTGAACTAATCGATCCTCCCTGACGCCGTAGCGTAGAACGAAAACGCTCAACCAGGGTTATCGGGCACCTCGGAGAGATAATGCCGGACGGCTTGCTAATCATTAGTATCCGCCGAGGCCACTTGGGCGAAACGCCGCCAGTATTCACCTCGCGAGCTCCATTCCACCGTCATCCTGCAGCGTTGCTGTTAGCCACGACGGTCCATGTGTCAGGTCCGCCGCCCTGGTGCTCCTCGACCCAGCGCCTGGTGTAGCTTTGCAGCCCTTTAAGCCATTGCGCAGGGTGACCCGATTCAAGTTGGATGCGTTCAGTCTCCGTGAACACCGCACAGCCAGCCTGCCGATCTCGCGACTTCACCATGTACTCGGCAAGCTCTCCCGTCGCTCGGGCCATAGGAAGGAATAGCCAGCCGGGTGTCATCGCGAACGCGAGCTTGTCGGCGTAGCAGAGCCTTGAAACGCTCACGCCGTTCCTCTTAGCCCAGTAGCGCGAATGTCGAAGGGTGAAATCGGCCCACCAATCGCCGAAAAGCAAACCCATGATCTTCGCTCCGAGATGGACGTGCTCTTCGCCCTCCGGCCCGTCCATGTTAGGACTGAATAAGTAGCCCAAATCATGGAGAAAGAACGCCGCCCAAAGCCGCGGATCCCAGGGAAACTGTCCGAGGCCCCACCAGCCAAAAGCAACGAAGAATG
>PLDO01000242.1 GCA_003136215.1 Bryobacterales bacterium | reverse complement strand
GCGGCAGAGTCAACCTGCCGCTGGCTCAGCCGGAGTTGTACGACATTGAACAGGACCCCACGGAAGCCTACGATGCCGCGCCGGAGAACCCGGCGGTGGTCGCCGAAATCACCGCGCGCATCGAGCGCCTGGTCGGCGGCTTTCCCGAAGAGGTCAGGCAGGCGTGGGCCCAGACCCGCGCGCGTCAAACCGCGCCTCACGCCGTGGGCGCCCTGCCCGCACCCCGGAAATAACGTGGCTTGTGGGGCGGGATGGCATCCCGCGGCGGATTGTGAATCCGCCTGCCCCAGCCGGATGCCCAACTCGGGCTTGGGCCGATAGACAATCGGCCGCAGATTGGCAATCTGCCCCACAAGGCCGCATTCGGTACACTATCACCTATGCGGAAAACCGTCGTACTCATGGCCCTGGGCTCTCTCGCTCTGCTGGGGCAACCAAACATCACTCCCGAAAAAGAAGCCGCCATGAAGGCCGACCTCGCCGGTCAGATCGACGCCATGAAGAAACAGGCGCAGGTCATGGTGGACAGCGTNNGATCGGGCAAGCCGGTGATCTCCCTGGGCAGCGACATCGACGACATTCCGCAGGCGTCGCAAAAACCCGGCGTGGGCTGGCACGAGCCGATGATCGAAGGCGCGCCGGGACACGGTGAAGGCCACAACTCGGGCGTGCCGTTGAACATCATCGCCGCGCTGGCGGTCAAGAAGGTGATGGAGCGCGAGCACCTCACCGGCACCATCCGGCTGTGGCCGGGAGTGGCCGAGGAACTGGTCGGCACCAAGGCCTACTACGTGCGCGACGGCATGTTCAAGGACGTCGATGTATGCCTCTTCGCCCATGTGGCCGCCAACCTGGGCGTCTCCTGGGGGGCGTCGCTCAATCAGAACGGGCTGGTCAGCATCGAGTACCTGTTCAAGGGCGAAAGCGCCCACGCCGCCGGAGCGCCCTGGCGCGGCAAGAGCGCGCTGGATGCCGTGGAACTGATGGACGTGGGCTGGAACTTCCGCCGCGAGCATCTCCGCCTGGCGCAGCGCTCCCACTACGTGATCACCAATGGCGGCGATCAGCCCAACGTGGTCCCGCCCAGCGCAGCCGTCTGGTACTACTTCCGCGAGGCCGATTACGACCACATCATGGACATGTGGCGCATTGGCGACAACATGGCGAAGGCGGCGACCCTGATGACCGATACAACATTCACCGAGCGCCTGCTGGGCTCTGCGTGGCCCGGGCACTTCAACCGCCCCATCGCCGAAGCCATGAACGAGAACATCAAGAAAGTGGGCCTGCCGCAGTGGTCGGATGACGATCAGGCCATGGCGAAGGGCTTGCAGAAGGAACTCAAGCAACCGGTGCGCGGTCTCCCGGTGAAACTCCAGGAAATGCGCGCGCCGCGCGTCGAAACCCCGCCGGGCGAGGACAGCCCGGATGGTCCCGCCGTGGGCCCCACCGGCGGCGGCAGCGACGATATCGGCGATGTCAGTTGGAACGTGCCCACCGTGACGCTGCGCTTTCCTTCCAACATCCCCGGCGGCCCCGGCCACAACTGGGCCAACGGAATCTCCATGGCCACGCCGATCGCGCACAAGGGCGTGGTGGCCGGAGCGAAAGTGCAGGCCATGACCATGCTCGATATCCTGCTGCACCCCGACCTGGTCGCCAAATCGTGGGACTACTTCAAGAACGTGCAGACGAAGGACGTCCAGTACAAGAGCTTCCTGCGCCCCGACGACAAGCCGGCCATCTGGCTCAATAAAGAAACCATGGATAAGTTCCGGCCGCAGATGCAAAAGATGTACTACGATGCGAGCAGGTACGACACCTATCTCGAACAGCTCGGCATCAAGTACCCGACGGTGCGGTAAGAAGTTATTCAGCCGCCGATGAACGCGGATAAACGCCTATAAGGCACTTCTTGGTTTTATCTGTGTTCATCGGCGTTCATCGGCGGCCCATTTATAGTTCCTTGCTCATGCAGATGAGATGGCAAGGCAATTTGGTGGGCTCGGATTCCGGAAACGGCTCTGTCCCCGCTTCCGCATAGCCGAGTTTGCGGTAGAACGCCGGCAACTCCTCACGCAGATTGACGATGCGCAGATCCATGAAGCGGCACCCGTGCGCACGGGCATAATCCTCCGCTGCCTTCACCAGTAACTTGCCGGTCCCCGAAGCCTGCCGCGGCGGGTCCACCGAGAGCGGGCCGAAGTATCCCCGCTCGCCGCGCAGTTCCACGTAGACGCAGCCGGCCATGCCGTCGGCCGCCAGAAAGACGCCTTTCGCCAGCAGTGCACCCAGCCGCACCGCGTCCAACCGGTCGGTGTCGATAAAGAACTTCTCCACCTGGTAAGCCGCGTTGGTGACGCGCAAGATCTCTTCCGCCTCGTGCGCTTCGGCGACGCGTACCTTCATTGCCGGCTCATCGCCTTTCCCACGAGTTTCGGCACATTCGGCGAATCGGCGAACTCGAAGCCGGAGGCGTAGGCCAGTTTCAGGATCTTCGCCATCTTCTCGAAATTGATTTTCTCCACCGTGTCGGTAACCTGGTGATAGTCCGGGTGGAAACCGGTGAACCACCATACGGCCGGGATGTCGTGCTGCAGGAACGGATACTGGTCGCTGCGGAACAACACGGAGTTTGCCGCGTCGCGATCCCACTTATAGGTCAATTTCAAGCCGACCATTTCGTTGGCGCGCTCCACAACGGCGCGGTAATCGGGGCTGTAGTGGGTGCCGATCAGACCCAGCTCATTCGACGTGTCGGGCGAGATTTCGGTCTGCACCCTCGGGTCGGCGGCCTCGTTGCGGCCGATCATGTCGAAGTTGATTTGGGCGCGCGTGGTGGCGAGCGGGCGCAACGGGTGCGACACGTAGTAGTAGGCACCGAGCAAGCCGCGCTCTTCGGCGGCGAAGACGATGAACAGCAGCGAGCGCTTCGGCTTCACGGGATTTCGGGCGAAGGCGTGCGCCAGTTCCACCACCCCGACGGTGCCGCTTCCGTTATCGTCGGCGCCGTGTAGAACTCCCTGTGGGCCGATGCCATTGTGATCGAAGTGGCCGCTGAAAATTACCGTCTCCGCTTGCAGTTTGGGGTCGCTGCCTTCCAGCAGTCCCACGACGTTGTAGGAATTAGCGCGGCGGCGCTCGGTTAACACGGGGTGCAGTGTGACGCGTCTGCCCGGCACAGCGAACGACTCCGGTGCCGGACCGGCGTCGATCGCGGTCTGCACGCCGCTCGCCGTTTTGCCGGCGGCAGCGAAGAGATTGCCGGCGATCTCGGCGGAGATAGTAAACATGGGAATCGTGGGGCCGCCTTCGGCCAGCGCTTCGCTGGGGATGACCGGGCCGGTCTGCGCGACTGGCCCGCGCCCTCCGCCTTGCGCTCCCGCGCCGCCAGTGTGATTATTGGGGTCGGTCATCAGGAGGACGCCGACAGCCCCGTGGCGCTGCGCATTGAGCGCCTTGTAGGTGGCGTTGGCGTAGCGCGTATTGCCCTTGCCGTTGAAGACGGACTGCTCGTCGTTCTCCTGCGGTTCGTGGCCGAAGATCAGCACCACCTTTCCAGTGACGTCGAGCCCCGCGTAATCGTCGTAGCCGAGTTCGGGCGCGCTGATGCCGTAGCCGGCGAAAACCACGTCCCCGGAGACGCTGACCTCGTTAGGGAAGTTCGCCGTGGCGTCCGGCGCGTGATAAGTGATGCCCCCAGTACCAACCCGTAAGTCCATCGACGTCAGGGTCCGGTCGGCGGTGAATTCGATGAGCGGCACGGGTTGCAGGTAGCTCGCGCCCACCAGCGGCTTGAGGCCCGCCTTGGCGAACTCGCTCGCGATCCACTGGATGGCCACCTCGCTGCCGCGTTCCAGCGAGCGGCGCCCTTCCAGCGCGTCGGAAGAGAGGAACGTAAGGTCGGCCTTGAGGCGCGCCACCTGAATGGAATCGAAGCCCTCGGCGATGCGCGATTTCGTCGGCTGCGCGCAGGCCAGCGACGCCATCAGGAATACAGCGAGTGTCCGCATGAAGCGATGTTACCGCACGATGGTGTTGGCCATGCGCGCGTCGTCGAACGCGGTACGGTCGCCGGCCTTCTTGCCGGGTGCGGGGAGCAGGCGCGCGGCCAGCGGCTTGTGCCACTTCCAGGCCAGCGACGCCACGTCGCCCAGAATGCGCGCCAGGCGCTCTTCGCTGATATCGCCGGGCAGCGGGATGGTGTCGAGCCCGCCGGCGCAGACCGCCGAGTACGCCAGCAGCGAATCCATGTTGTACGTGCCCTCTTCCCAGCGTTTGGCGAGGACGTTATCCTCCAGCACCGGGACCATCAGCCCGGCGTAGCCCACCTGCTTGACCGGTGTGGATTGCACGGCGCGCGTGATGATGGCGGCGGCGGTCATGGTGCCGCCGGAGCCGAACGGCGCGCCGATAAAGTTCTCGATGGCGCGCCCGATGGAGACATCGCCGAGCGGCGCCGGGGTGGGGTCGATGCCGGCGTAAGTCCACTGCGTGGCCGCGGCGATGCGCACCGCGGCGGCTTCGGCGCGCATCAGGTGCCCGGTCAGCGCCGCGGCGAGTTTTGTCTCCGCGGGACCCGGCTCATGAAATTGCGCGAACACCTCGGCCACCACGTTAGCGCTCTCCAGCCCGACAGCGAAGGTCTTGCCCGGCCCGGTGTGCCAAGCCCCGGGATAGAACGGCCCGTACGGTTTCACCATGGCGGTGGTGGCGAAGTTCAGATTGCCGCCGCCATTGGGGCTCTTGGCGGCCACCGCCTTGACCAGCCGCGCGGCCTCGCGAATCGACTTCCAGTGGATCCCGTCCTCGGCCGCCACCACCAGGCTGCCGTTGACCCTGGTGGTGGCGAACGCATCGATGGCGAGATCGACGGTCGCGCGGTCGTCTTCGTCGGTGAGCTGCACCGCGCCCAGGTTGGGCGAGAATCCGAGCTTCGCCGCGAGCTCGCCGTACTTGCGCAGCAGGGCCAGCGCGTCGGCGTGCTTCATCCCCCTGGTGTAGCCGGCGAGCGGCTGGGTGACCACGCGGATGGTCTCGACCTCGAAGCCCGCCGCCTTGTACTCCTCGCGCGCGGCGTTCAGGAATTTGACGGCCTCGGCGACCTGCGCCTCGTAGTGCGCGGCGTCAATGTTGATAAATGCGGTGATGGCTCGCACTTTGGGCCGCGCTTCGGCAAAGGCAAGCGAGGCGAGAGCGAGGGCGACGACAATGGCATTCCGCATGGGACGGTTATACCACGCGCGCGAGGGCTTCCGGTCTCAGCACTACCGGTTGGGAATAGTTCTGAGAGGTCTCCTTTTCGAAACGCACATAGGTGATTGGACACTGACCATCGCGCATAGCTAGTGAAGCATCCATTGCTGGGTCCCCTGGCTGCCCTGGCTTCGGGCATCCTGGTCTACCGGTTCGTACCGCTTGGACCATCCGAATCATTGGGGGCGATCGCCGGGTTCTTCCTCCTCGGCCTGCTGTCGTTGTGGCGCGGTTCGCGCTGGCTGGCAGGCGTCTGCTGCCTGCTCGGGTTGTTCTTTGCCGGAGCGCTCGATTCGCGCGTGCACGCACCGGGGCCGCCGCCGGAGATCGATGCCAGCGGGCGCGAAGTGGTGATTCTCTCCGGGTGCGTGGTGGAGCCGCCGGCCATCTCGGGCGAGCGCGAACGCTTCATTCTCGAACTGGACACCGACGCTCGCGCGCAGGTCACGCTGTTCACCAAGCCTGGCGAGACACTGCCCGCGCTGCGCTACGGGCAGAACCTGGAACTCGACGGCAAGGTGCGCCCCCCACGCAATTTCGGCAATCCGGGGGCCTTCGATTACCGGAATTACCTGGCCCGCCAGAACATCTATTGGACCGTCTCGGCGGCGGCCGGAGGTGTGCGTGTCCTGCCCGGACATTGCGGGAATGCGTTCCAGAAAGCCGTGATGGACCTGCGGCAGACCGCCCTCGCGCGGATCGAGCACCTCTACCAGGGAGATGCTTACCAGTCCGGGATGATGCAGGCGGTACTGATCGGGCAAACCTTCCAGGTGGAGAAGGTCTGGACGGAGCAGTACCGCCGCACCGGGACATTTCACATGATCGTGATTTCCGGAACGCATGTGGCGGTGCTGGCGGCCTTCTTTCTTTTTATGCTGCGCATCTGCTTCGTGCCGGAGAGCCTCGCGCTGTTCACTACCGTGCTGGCGGCGTGGCTATATGCCCTGGTAACCGGGTTTCAGGCGCCCTGTGTGCGCTCGGCGGCGGGGCTCACGCTGTTCATGATCGCGGGGTATTTCTTTCGGCGGCGGCGCATCATGAATCTGGTGGCGGCGGTGGCGCTGGGGTTTCTGCTGCTCGACCCGGAGCAGTTGTTCGAGGCCAGTTTCCAGCTCACCTTCCTGGCCGTGGGCTTTCTGGCGGCATTTGCTCAGCCGGCGATCGCCGCCACCTCGGGCCCGCTGGTGGCGGGGCTGCGCGACATCCCCGATAGAGGCCGCGATCTTCACATGCCTCCGCGCGCCGCGCAGTTCCGCATCGAAATCCGCCTGCTGGCCGAGACGCTGCACGCGCCGCTTTGGGTGGTGGCATGGCCGGCGCGTCTGGTGCTGTTCGTTTACGAGATCGTGCTCATCTCCGCGGTGGCGCAGCTTGGCCTCGCGCTGCCCATGGTGGTCTACTTTCACCGGCTGGGCTTCTCGGGACTTTCGGCCAATGCTTTCGTGGTGCCCCTGATGGGGGCCGTGGTGCCGGTGGGCTTCCTCGCCGTATTCACGGGGTGGCACTGGATTGCCAGGTTCGGCGGGCTGCTGTTGTGGCTCTCGCAAAAGGTGGTCTGGTTCCACGCCAACGTGGAGGGGAACTGGCGGATTCCGACGCCGCCGGTATGGCTCGGCATTGCGCTGGCGGCGGCGCTGGTCGCCTCGGCCATCTGGCGCTCCCGATGGGGGGCCGTGGTGGTGGCGGTGTTGCTGGCCCTGCTGGTGTGGCACCCGTTCGCGCCGGAGATGCATCCCGGCGAACTGGAGCTGACGGCCATCGACGTGGGCCAGGGCGACAGCCTGCTGGTAGTGTTTCCGGATGGCAAACGCATGCTGGTGGATGGCGGCGGCGTCCCCGCGTTCGGGCGCATTGCGCGCTCGCAGCTCGATATCGGCGAGGACGTGGTGGCGCCCTACCTGTGGGACCGCGGTTTCCGCACGCTGGACGTGGTGGCGCTCTCCCACGCGCACGAGGATCACAGCGGCGGCCTGGGGGCCTTGATCGCGGACTTCCACCCTCGCGAGGTGTGGACCGGGTTCACGCCGGATGGTCCCGAGTGGCGCGCGGTACACGACAAGGCCGTTGCGGTGGGCGCCCGGATCATGCCGCTGCGCGCGCCCAGCCGGTTTGCCTTCGGCGGGGCGGCCATCGAGGTGCTTGCGCCATCGACGAACTACTTCCCGGCCGACGAGCCGAAGAATAACGACTCGCTGGTGCTGCGCGTGACGTTCGGACAACGCAGCTTCCTTCTGAGCGGCGACGTGGAGCGGCCCATTGAACAGGAGATGGCCTACACCAACGAACTGCGCCCCACCGACGTGCTCAAAGTGGCGCATCACGGAAGCCGCACCAGCAGCACGGAAGAGTTCCTGAGCGCGGTGCAGCCGGCGTTCGCGGTGATCTCGGCCGGCTTCGAAAATAGCTACGGGCACCCGCACCCCACCGTGGTGGCGCGACTGCGGGAGCATCACGCGGCCATCCTGCGCACCGACGTGGACGGCATGATCACCATCCGCACCGATGGACGCAGGATCCACGTGGAAACGTTCAGCGGACTACTGGGGCGGTAAGTTGTGGCATAAGGCTCCGCCTTGTGCATCCGAGCGGAGCTCGGACCGTCCGAGCTCCGCTCGGATGGACAAGCCGGAGGCTTATCCCACTCTACTTCCCACCCTTCAGCAGTACCTTTACCGGACGTGTCGCGGCCAGGTTCACTTCGGCGGCGGGCTTCTCCATCCGGGTGATTTCCTTCGTCTGCGCGGCGACGAAACCAGCCTCCGGCGTCTGTCCCTTCTGGAGCGCATTTAGCAGCTTCAGTCCGGCATTCCCCAGCGCCGCCAGATCGCGCGAAAGCGGCAGCAGTTCCACCAGCAGGGGGCTATCCACCGCCAGTGCCTGGAAGCGCGCATCGTTGGCCGCCCAGCGCCCGAACTCGCGGCGCAGCATTGCCGCCTCGGCGGGACTGCCCTTGGGGTCGGCCACCATTTTGGCTGCCGCCAACTCCATGGAGCGCACGCTTTCGCTCTCCGGCCGCGCGGCGTCCGCCAGGCGGTTCATCGGCGTCAGGCTGGTATACTTCCCGGCGCGCGCCCGCGGACCCAGGCCCAACCCCTCCACCGCATCCGCCAGCACGCGCAGCGGCTCCGTCGGACGTCCGGCCGTCATGCGCTCCAGCATCGGCGCGTAGTTGGCGCGATGCTGCACGCCGGTCCACTCCAGCCCGCGGCTTACCGCCTCCATGCGCGCGTACATCGAATCCACGTCCTTGGTGGAGGCCGGCGACCAGAAGCGCTCGGCAATCGCCGCCGCCCGCGGCCAGATCCGCGAATCCACCATTTCCGACGTGGTGTACTCCGACCACATGCACAACTCGCCGCCCAGGATGCGCGCCTTCTCTTCCGGCCCCAACTTGCCGGCATCGCCCGACATCGGGTCCACCGCGTAGTGGAAGGCCGCCGGACTCAGATGATCCACGTAGTAGCCCCACGAGAGAATTCCGCGATAGCCCTTGATGGCCGCCTCGGCCAGCGACTTCTGCCCGCGCCAGGATTGCACCACGATGTCCTTCGGCAGGTCCGGATGCAGCACCTCGTCCCAGCCGATCAGGATCTTGCCGCGCTTGGTGAGCAGCTTTTGCACGCGCTGGTTGAAATAGGCCTGGATGGCGTGCGCGTCTTTCAGGTTGTTCTGTTTCGCCCACGCCTGCACGCGCGCCGACGCGTTCCACTGTGTGGCCTCCACCTCATCGCCGCCGACGTGGAAATAGGGGTCGGGGAAGAGCGCCGTCATCTCCTCGAAAAAGGCGTCGAGGAACGCGTAGGTTTCTTCGCGGCTGGGGTCCAGCACGTTCTCGTAGATGCCCCAATGGCGCCCGATCTCATACGGTCCCGGATTGGTGCCCAGTTCCGGATACCCCACCAGCCATGCCGTGGTGTGACCGGGGATATCGAATTCCGGCACCACGCGGATGCCGCGGTCGCGCGCGTAGGCCACTACGCCGCGGATCTCGTCCTGCGTGTAGAACAGGCCGTCGGAACCTTCCTGCTGGAGTTTTGGGAAACGCTTGCTCTCCACCCGGAAACCCTGGTCATCGGAGAGGTGCCAGTGAAACACGTTGAGCTTCACCGCCGCCATGGCGTCCAGATTGCGCTTCACGACTTCGAGCGGCATCCAGTGCCGCGAAGAATCCAACATCAGCCCGCGCCATGGAAAGCGCGGGTTGTCCTCGATGTGGACCGCCGGGACCTCGAAGCCATCCTTCCCCAAAGTGACGAGTTGGCCGAAGGTCTCCAGACCGTGCAGCGCGCCGGCCCGCGCCGGCGCCTTGAGCAGGGCGCCCTCGCTGGTTACATCGAGCGTGTAAGATTCGTCCTCGCCTAGCGTCGGGTAGTCGTTGCCCGCACTCGCGCACTCGATGCGCAGTTTGGGGGTGGCGTCCTTGAGGCCAAGCATGGGGATCCCCGTCCTCCCGGAGAGACGCATCACGAAGCGGCCTACGGCCGCGTCCAGCGGCGCGTCCGGCGCGCTTGTCAGCGCCGCCTTGAATGTGGCGTCCAGGGTGAGCTTGCCCGTGACGGGCCGCACGGTAACGGGCAGCGGCATCAACGATGGGCCAGCCGCGGAAATAGAGGAGATCAGGGTGACGAATAACGTAAATCGAAGCATCTCCTCTATAGTGCCCCACTACGCCATCAGGGGCAATCGTCGATGCGCGCCGCCTCCAGCGCCGCGTCGCGGTTGGCGCCAACGCTGTTCACTTAATTAACGGCTTTGAGTGCCGCATCTGCCGCTGCCGGCTCGCTCATCCCTTTGTGCGATTCGCCAACCACTCGCCCGAAGCACGCGAACGCTACTTTAAGAGGTACACGACCGTCGTCTCAGTGTCGGCCGGATCCGGCGTCGGATCTCCGTATATCTCCCACGAGTGCCC
>PLDO01000149.1 GCA_003136215.1 Bryobacterales bacterium | reverse complement strand
CCCTCGGCGAAGCGCTGACGCAGCACGCCGACCGCTTTGCCTATACCGCGATACGCAAAGCCGTGGAGAGCAGCCTGTCAGCGGCCGATGGGAGTTAAACAGAGCGTCATAAATCACGGGGCGTGGCGTCGACGTCCGAGCTGCGCTCGGANNGGACAAGCCAGGAGGCTTATCCCACAGGTTTCCGGTGGAGTGCGATTAGTTTGCCCGCACGTAGGCCGCCTGGCGGCGGCTCGATTTGCGGAATAGAGAACCGCCGTCCGCGCCCGCATGATGTTTCGCCAATCGCGCCTTCAACTCTTGCCGGGCTCGCATCAATCTGGATTTGGCGGCAGGGACGCTGATTCCCAAATGCGCGGCGATGTCCCGCATGGCGCATTGACGGAGGTCGCGCATGATGAGGGCCTCGCGAAGCAGAGGAGGAACCCGGCGAATTTCCTGGTTGACCATGCGGGAGACCTCGTCGTCTCCAAGGGCTTCGTCGGGCAGCGCCCTTTGATCGATCACTTCCAGCCGGTAAGAACTCTCGGAGTGGAATACCTCGTCGACGGAAATCATCCGGGCATTCTGCCGTTCGCGGATCCTCATCAGGCACTGATTGGACACGATGCGGCTGATCCAACCGCCGAAGGTTCCGTCGCCCTGGAATTGGCCAAGATGCTTCCACGCCTTGGCGCAAGCGTTCTGCACTTCATCTTCGGCGTCGCCATGATTGCGCAGAATGGAATAGGCCTTGGCCATGCAGAACCGGTAATGACGCTCAATCAGGCGTTCGAAAGCGGAGGCGTCGCCCATCTTTGCCGAGGCAACGAGACTTTCGTCGGTGGGATGGGCCGGGGCAAAGCGAGTTTCCAAACTGTCGGTTACCTTGAACAGCGGTTGAGGGATCGACCACGCGGCGATTGCAGGGGCTGCCATTACGTCTCCAGGAAGTGAATTCAAGTTCGATTAAGCCAAGACGAGTGCACTTCCCGGGCCTTTTCGGCAGCGAGTGCTAAGCGGCTGAAATAAGACGCCTTACGCAAGGAGGCCGCGGATCGGGAGGCGTCGCCGTGCCTGAGAAGAGGCAGAGAAGCAGATCTGATGATCCAGGTTGAGGCAACTCGCTAAAAAATTGAGCCGATCCGTATCCTGGATTCATCCTTGCGGAGTCAGACATCAGTCATTGCCAGCGTTGACAGCCCAACCATCTGCCGACGTGTAGCGGGGTACCGCGCGGGTGCGCCTCTGTCCGGGGATAGAGTGCCGGTTCGAGTCCGGCAGCCCCCGATTTTTCACGTCGAGCCAGACAGTCACGTCGAGTCAGTCTATGACGGATAATGGGACCTTGAGGTTCTCTCCTGTGGCGCACCCTGTCATGGACAAGTTGGCCGACGTTCTTCGGCTCCAAGGGCCGCTGGCGGAAGAGCCGCGATCAGGCGTGCAATCCAATCGGCGGAGGTAGCGTGACGAGCGCGGGAAAGATCCTGATTGTCGACGACAGCGTGGAATCCCTGAAACTGCTTTCGGGGACGCTGAGCGCCGAGGGGTACGACGTCCGCCCGGCGGACAGCGGAGAACTGGCGTTGGAGGCGGTCGCGCTAAGTCCGCCGGAAGTGATTCTGCTCGACATGCGGATGCCCGGCATGAGCGGTCTGGAAGTGTGCAGGAAGCTCAAGTCGAGCCCGGAAAGCCGTGATATCCCTGTCATCTTCCTGAGTGCCTCGCTCGACTTTGAAGACCGTCTGGAGGGCCTGGAATCCGGGGCGGTCGACTTCATCAACAAACCGTTTCGCCGTGAGGAGTTGTTGGCCCGTCTGAGAACCCATCTGGAACTGGTACGGCTCCGGAAGGATCTGGAACGCCGGGTGGCGGAGCGGACCGCCGATTTACAGGCTGCCAACGAACGGTTGCAGACCGAGTTGGAGGCGCTGTGGCGGGCCGAAGAGGAACTGCGGGAGAGCGAGCAGCGCTTCCGCTCCATCGCGGACACCGCCCCGGCGGGAATCTGTTTATTCAACCAGGAGGGGATCCCCACCTACGTGAGCAGATGGCTTTTGACATTCCTGGGGATTGCGCTGGATCAATTCGGGGCCGAGAACTGGTTTCGCTTTATACATCCCGGGGACGCGCACCGCATGGCTGAGGAGATCGCCGCCGCCATCAAGGAACAGCGTACCAGTCAGGCAGAGCACCGCCTCCTTAGATCCGACGGGGAATACCGGTGGGTAGCCGCTACGGCGACCCCCCGTTTCCTGCAAGGCGAGTTTTCCGGCCACATCGTTATCTTGCTGGACATCACGGAACTGAAGCGCAGCCAGGAGCGGGCCATGGCGAACCAGAAACTGGAGAGTCTGGGTGTGCTGGCGGCCGGGATCGCGCACGACTTCAACAACCTGTTGGGCACGATTCTTGCGCATACCGACCTGGCCCTTGAGGAGATTCCGGCCGAATCGCCGGCTCTTGAGAATGTTACCGCTGTGGCGACGGTAGCGATTCGCGCCTCGGAGATTGTGAAACTGATGATGGCCTATGCGGGCCACGCTGACATGGGCGCGTTCGAGCCGGTCGATCTGTCTTCGCTGATCGAAGAAATGCTTCAGTTGGTGAAGGTGTCGGTCCCCAAGAGCACGGCGATCGAATTGAATCTGCCGAAGGGTTTTCCGCCCATCTGGGCCAACGCCGCGCAGATTCGCCAGGTGGTCCTGAATTTGATTGTCAATGCGTCGGAGGCGATTGAGGCAAAGCCTGGAAGGGTCGCGGTATCGACGTCGCGCATACAGGTGCGCAAGGGATCGTCCGCGGAATGGCGACATGCAACACTCCGCGACGGCGATTACGTGCTGTTGGAGATTTCAGACGACGGCTGCGGCATGACGGAGGAAACCAAGGCCAAGATTTTCGACCCCTTCTTCTCCACCAAGTTTCTTGGCCGGGGGATGGGTCTGGCTGCCGTGCAGGGCATCGTCAGCGGAATTGGCGGTGCGATTGACGTAGTGAGTGCTCCCGGCCAGGGTTCGACGTTCAAGGTCTGGTTGCCATGTTCCGATCACAAACCACAGGAGACGGTACAACTGCCGCGGTTCCCGGCGGACGCGGCCGGCTCGGTCCTGCTGGTGGACGACGAGGATGGACTTCGCGTGGCCGAGGCGCGTACGCTGAGGCGCGAGGGCTTTACCGTCCTGGAAGCTCATGACGGCCTGGCTGCGGTCCAGCTATTTGCCGATCACGCGAGCGAGATCGGCATCGTCGTCCTCGACATGACCCTCCCCGGTCTGTCCGGCGACGACGTGTGCGAGGAGATCCGGCGTCTGAAGGCAGACATTCCCGTGCTATTCACTAGTGCGCAATCTCCCGCCGGCGCCCAGGAGCCAGGCTCGCGAACCAATCAGCGGTTTCTGGGAAAGCCCTACCCGCTACGGGAACTGGTCCAGACCGTTCGGGAGATGATGACTTCCACACACGCGCAATGAGTCGCACGCATGCGATTTTGCATCGATTGATGCGCGAGCGGCATCGTCCCCGCGCGTGATCGGCATGTTTCAGCGGCGGTGGTGTGTCCGTTTGGTCCGTTTGGCCAGCGGTGGGCTGCTGGTGTGCGTAACCGCGTTTTATCTGGTGCACACGTCGCCCGTGCGGGTGTTTGTGCTCGGTTGGATGGGGCCAAAACTGTCGCGTGCGGCCGGCCTTACGCTGCGAGCCCAGACACTGGAATACAACCTGGCGAAGGGCTGGTTCCAGCTGGGTGGCGTCTCTGTTGGCATGGATGGCTCGCCGGCGTTGCTGCGGGCAAGGCGTCTGGCCGTGCAGGTGTCCACGCTCGACCTGTTGCACGGCGAGCTCAGCCGGGCTCAAATCTCGGCAGAAGGCGTCAGTGTCCATTTGGAGCGTAGCGCGGCAGGACGCTGGAACTGGCCCGCTTCGCCAGGCGGGGATGTCCGCATCAAGCTGGCCGGTTACTTTCACTCGCTGCACATCGACGATCTGGCGATGGTGGTAGTCGACAAGTCTTCCGGAGTGAGTGTGGAGTTGCCGCAGGGGCGCCTGGACGCCGCCTGGCAGACGTCTCAATACCGGGTTTCGTATCGGACCGCGGGTAAAGGCCGCCTGCAGGCCGGCGACTTTACGGCCCCGCTGGACGATTTCCTGCTGAGCGCCAATCTGGGTGGCGAGGCGCTGGTGCTGGAGCGCTTGTCGATGGAGGCGGGCAATTCAGGCATCGTCGTCGACCACGCCCGGTTGGGGTTTGCCGGGGCGGATCTCGCCGCTGCCGGTTCGGCGGCAATCGATGCAGGGCAGTTCGTGCGCAACGCTTCCGGCATGGCGCGGGCGGAGTTCTCCATTTCCGGTACGACCGGTGCGCCCATCGCCGACGTGCGGATCGCGAGCGACGGAGTAAAGACCGGTGAATGGCAAGTGGGGGGGATTACGCTGGCCGCGCGGTACCGGGAGCAGAAGCTGGAGATTCGGGAAGCGGCGGCTCGTGTGTACGGCGCCCGGGTTGGCTTGCGCGGCGTGCTCGACGCCATTGGAGCGCAGCCCCGGACGCGGGCTACGGTCCGGGTGGACGGAATTGCCGTTGACCGGTTGTTGGGCGAGCTGGGCTGGAAGGCCCCGCACCCGCTTCGCGGGGCCGCCCGAATCGAAGTGACGTGCGCCGGAACCGATTGGCGGAAGGGCCGCGTGTCCGGCGTGCTGCGCGTTGCTCCCGCCGCGGCATTGTCCTTTCAAGCGCACATGGAGGGTCAACGGCTCGCGCTCCGGATCGACTCCGAGCGGACAGCCGAGGTCAACGCCACCGGCGCCGTCTGGCTCGGCACCGCGGACAAGTCGCTACGCGGTACGCTGGGCGGGCGCGTGCAGAGTCTCAGCCGCGCCGGGCAGTTCCTGGGCGTTCGGGACAGTGTTTTGTCCGAGGGACTCCTCGACGGTGCGCTCGATTGGCAAGTGAATCTGGCTGGAAGCGTGAGCCGTCCCAAAATCGGGTTCACGGCAGGGAGCACGAATGTGTCGCTGCCCACGGTGAAGGCAGCCGCGCTGGATCTGGCCGGCAGGTATGACGATTCGGGGATTCGTCTGGAGCGGCTTCGCCTGTGGAGCGGCGGACAGGAGTTGGCCGCTTCCGGGATGCTCGGAGCAGATTCGCACTTGCAGATCGACGGCACGATCAAGGGCATCGCGTTGGGCAATCTGCTGGAAGCTACCAGCGGGAGCGCGCACGGCGAGTTCACGGTGCGCGGTACGACGGCGCGTCCGGAGGCGAATGCGCGGGTGGCCATCGGCGACTTGCAGGCGTATGGCCGGCCGCTGGGCTCGCTCGAAGCGCTGGCCGATTTCCGGGACGGTGTACTCTCTGTTGGGCGACTGCATTTGGAGCAGCCGCGCCAGGAAGGCGCCGGGAAGCTGGATGCATCCGGCAGTCTCACGCTCGACGGGCGACGCTTTCAATTCCGCGCGACAGGTTCCGGGCTGCGGATCGACGATCCAGCGGTGCGCGGCGAAGTGACTTTCGAAGCGGAGGGCAAGGGTTCGTTCGAGAATCCCGAGGGGAAACTGGTGGCCGAAGCGAGGCACGTGGCCACGGACGCGCTTCCGATCGGCCGCGTGAATGCCGAGATTACCTATGCGGGCCACCGCGCCGTAGCAGTTGTGAAGGCTCCGGATCTGAACGCCTCGGCGCGGGCCGAATTGCAGGTAAGCGGAGAGTATCCCGTTGACTTTGGAATCAGCTCGACCGGAACGCGGATCCGCACGCAGCACCTGGGCCGTACGATTTCGGGCTGGTTGGAGGGCGCCGCCAGCGGCCGTGCCACGCTTGGCACATCGGAGTTGCAGACCGCCTCCGTCAGCCTGCGAAACACGGAAGTCGAGGTGGACGGGTACAAGATCGAGGCGGGCGGGCCGATCCAGGCGGATTACCAGAACGGACGGTTGAGCATCGCGCCGGTGTGGTTGACCGCACCTTCCGCGCGAATCCAGATATCCGGCGCGCTGCCGCTGGAAGCAGACCACCCACCGGGCAGGATTTCGATTGCAGGAACAGTCCGGATGGATGAGGCGCTGAAAGATCTGGGAGTAGACGGGGGCGGCGAAATCAACATTGACGCTGCGATCGCCGGCAGCCTGAAGAAATGGGAGCCAGGGCTGAACCTGACCCTGGAGAACGGACGGCTGGAAGAAAAGCGCTTGGGGCTGGCCGCCGGGCAGATGAAGGCGCAAGCCCTCATTGCGGGCGGACTTCTGCGCCTCGAAGGGCTGACTGGACATCTCGGCGGCGGCGAGATGCGCGCGTCCGCCACGGTTCCGCTGCATTTGATCGCAGGCCAATTCGACCCGCCGGCTACAGATCCGGAACAACCCGCCCGATGGTCGCTGGAAACCCGGCAGACGCAAATCCATGTGGGCGGACCGGACGGGGCAGGCGTCCTGCTCAGTCTGCGGACTACCGGCGAGGCGCCGCGGCTTGCGCTGGCGGACGCGAAGGGTGTAGTGGAGTTCGATGAGCTCAGCCTGCGCGCCAAGCACGGCGAGATGAAGCAGGCGGGGCGGACGCGCATCGCGATCGACCATTCCGTGGCGCGTCTCGAAGCGATGGAGTTGCGCGGCCCGGCCGCGACTTTGCGGATCTCGGGCACGTCCACCATCGGCGCCGATCCGGTGATGGATATTCAGGTTGCCGGTGAGACCGATGCCTCCGTGCCGGCAATGGTGAGTCCGAGTCTGGACGCGGCGGGGCGCATCACGATGGACCTTCGTCTGAAGGGAAGCCCGCAAAGTCCGGCGGGCTCCGGTTCCGTGGAGTTGAACGGCGTGAGTCTCTCCGTGCGGGACGCTCCGGTGCATGCGGAGGAAGTGACGGGCCGCATCGATCTGGTGGACGACCGGTTTGTGCTGAGCGGCCTGAGCGGGAGGCTCAACGGCGGCAAATTCAGCGGCGCCGGCGAGGCCCGGCTGCACGATGGAAAACTGGCGGACGTCGAGATCCGCGGGCAAGGGGAGAATGTCTTCCTGGACTATCCGGCGGGGCTCAGAACCAGCAGCAACCTGAACCTCGCACTGCGCTCCGGGGAGCGCGGCCTGGTTTTGAGCGGGCAGGTGGACGTCCGCGACGGAGTTTTCCGCGACACGCTCGATCTTGGTTTGAAGGGCATGGAGGGAACGGCGATGCCGGGCGGTGCGGTACGCGAGGCAGACTCCATCGCGCTGGATATTGCGATTGTGACGGCGGAGCCCGTGGAGATGGACAACAACATCGGCAAACTGGGGGTCAACGGGAATCTGCGGGTGCGCGGGACGGTGGACAATCCGGTTCTGGGCGGTGAGATCCGGCTGGAAGAGGGAGGGCGCATCTACTTCGGCGACCGTAGATACGACGTGGAGCGCGGCAGCGTCCGGCTGGACACGACGAACCAGTCGGACCCGCAGATCAGCCTGGTGGCGGCAACCCGCGTGAGCAACTTCGACATCCGGCTGCATCTGTCGGGCAGTGCGAAGAATCTGACCACGACCTTCACCTCCGATCCGCCTCTCTCGAAGAACGACATCATTTCGGTGCTGCTGACCGGGCGGACGGTGGCGGAGAATCGTGGCGTGGATCTGCGCAAGCTGGAAGCGTACTCGCTGCTCTCGGGCGCGCTGAACGCCAGCGTGGGTGGATCGCTGGGCCGCAAACTCGGCATCAGCCAGGTGTCGGTGCAGCCCGGGATGATCGCCGCCGAGAGCGATCCCGAGACAAGATTGACGATCACGCAGGACTTCGCCCGAACGCTGCGGCTGATCTACTCGATGAGCCTCTCCAACAGCAGCGACCAGATCTGGATTGTGGAATACGATCTGGCGCGGCGCTTCCAGGCCCGCGCGGTGAAAGAGAGCGACAACAGCTATCGGGCCGAAGTGCGGCACGAGATCCGATTCGGCAAGAGCGGCCCTTCGGGCGCGGCGGAGCAGAACTTCGCCACGCCGAAGCGCACGATCCGCGAAGTGCGTTTTCAGGGTGGGGGCCCATTTCAGGAGGAGCAGTTGGCCCGCCTGTTCCAGGTGAAGGCCAAGCAGACATACCGGCCGCTTGCGGTCCGCAAAGGGACAGACCGGCTGCTTGGTTTCCTGCGGAAGAAGGGATACATGGAAGCGCGGGTGCATGTCAACCGCGAAGAACGCGAGGGCGGAGTCTGGCTCACGGCGGAGCTTCGCCCTGGCCCGCTGGAGACGGTGGAGTTCACCGGGGACCCGGCGCCGCGCAGCGTGCGAAACCGGATCCGCCAGGCATGGGAAAGCGGCCAGACGGACAAGCAGCGGATCGCGGCGGCGCAACAGATTGTCACGGGGCACTATGGACGGCAGGGTTTCCTGCAAGCCGCGGCGGAGTGCAAGATCCAGGCGTCCGGCGGCGACGGGAGGCAGGTGCTGTTCGACACACGGCGCGGCCGGCGCTATTCGAATGTGCACCTGGAGATCGAAGGCGCTTCGCCCGGTCATGGCGAGGAGATTCTGGCGACGATCGGGAAGGCGAAACTGCAGGAAGCGGTCTACGCCGAGCCGCGCCGGGTAACGGAGGCGGCGGTGCAATACTACCGGCGCCTGGGGTATCTGGCGGCTGAGGTCGAGGCGCCGCATCTGAGGATCGACGAAAAGGCGGGCACGGGTCAAATCGTCATGCGCGTGACGGAAGGGCCGGCTTTTCGAGTGGGCGAGATCCGGTTCGCGGGCAACCATGCGATTACTGAAAATGCGCTGCGCGCCGATCTCCCGTTAAGTACCGGCGGGACCTTTGAACCCGAACGGTTGAGTGCGGCGGTCACGGCGTTGCGACGTAGATACGAGTCGCAAGGCTACCGCGACATTTTGATCGATTATGAGTTGAAGCCAGACGCGGCAAAGGGCGTGATGGATGTGGCGTTCAGCCTGCAGGAGAAGGATCAACGGGTAGTTCAGGCCGTGGAGATCGAGGGTAACAGCCAGACCAGCGACAAGTTCGTGCGCAGCCAGTTGGCCGTATCCGAAGGACGGCCGGAGGATGGGTCACAGATCAGCGAGTCCATTCAGAACCTGTCGCGCACGGGCGCGTTTGCATCGGTCGATATTGAGAGCCGGCCGGCCGGGAACAACTTCCGTGCCCCCCAAATCGGCACGGACCTGCTGGTCAAATTGCGCGAGGCGAAGCCCTTCCGGGTGCAGTATGGCGGCCTTTACAGCACCGCCGCCGGAGTGGGCTTCATCGCCGATTTCGAGAACCACAATTCCCTCGGCAGCGCCCGCGTGTTGGGAGTGCGCACGCGATACGACACCGATACGCAGGAGGTCCGCCTCTACCTGACACAGCCCGTGTGGGGGCGGAAGGCCGTCTCGACTACGGCGACGACCTACGTGACACATGAAAAGGTCGCGGAGGGCGTGCAGCAGAACAAGCTCGGGGCGAGCGTGCAGCAGGACTGGCCGTTTCGCGCCAAATTCCTGCTGTCGTACGGATATCGGTACGAAAGATCGCGGCTGGTGGCGCCGCCGGCCGATACACGGACAGTGCCGCCGGGGCAGGTGGCGACCGCGCCGGTGTTTTTCACCGGCTCCCGCGATTCGCGCGACTCGTTCCTGGACGCGACGCGGGGATCGTTTGCGGCTCTTGGCACCGAAATCGCCCCGGGGTGGCTGGGCAGCGACTACGGCTACGTCCGCTGGTTCGGGCAGTATTACAAGTATTTTCCCTTGAAGCAACCCCTGCCGGGAGCCTTTGGTGAATCGCCCCGGCGATCGCGCCTCGTGTATGCCACCGCCGTGCGCGTTGGCTTGCAGACCGCCCTGAATCCGGATGGCATTATCTTGACGGACCGTTTCTTTGCCGGCGGCGGAACTACGATCCGCGGCTTCTCGCAGGACAGTATCGGGCCCCAATCCGCGGACGGCAAGCCTTTGGGCGGCAATGCCATGTTGGTGTTGAACAACGAATTGCGCTTCCCGCTTTTCCGGTTCCTGGACGCGGTGGCGTTCAGCGATATGGGCAACGTATACGCCAACGTATCGCAATTCAGGCTTTCGGACATGCGGAAGTCCGCAGGCTTCGGATTACGGATCCGAAATCCGTTTGTGCTCTTGCGCTTCGATTATGGGGTGAAACTGGACCGGCGGACGGGTGAACGCTTCGGCGCATTCTTCTTCAGCATCGGACAGGCGTTCTAACGGTTCTGGCTCAAAAACAATGAGGCCGACCCCATGACAGGGCCGGCCTCATGCCTCACACGTTGATCTACGGTTAGCGCAACTTGCGCAGACCGAGGCCAGCGCCCGTGAACAACATGCCGAGCAACCCGGCGAGGGGAAGGGGGCTGCCAGTCTTGGGCAACCTTGCCGGAGCCGGGGCCGGGGCGGGTTCAGCGGCCGGTGCCGGAGCCGCTTCCGCGAGCTTCGCGGGAGCCGGCGACTTCTTCGGAGCCGGCGCATGGGCGACCGGCGCGGCCGGTGCAGGGACCGCAGCCACAACCGGCTTGGGCTTGGGGGCAGTTCCGGTGAACTCGGTATTGGCGGCGACTTCCGTCATGGGCGCCTCCACGATCTTCGTTCCGCTGACAATCATGCCCTTCCTCAAGTCGAAGACGTCAGTCTCTTTGCCTTCCACGTTGAACTTGTAGCCGGCCTTCACCACGAACATCTCGTTCTTCCCGTCAGCCATGGTGACGAGCACGGTATTGCCGCTCACATACCACACCTTGCCCGAATTGACGGTGACCGTCCGCTCGGTAACCGATTTGGTGACGGTGGTGGTGGTGGCATGCACTACGGTACCCACCTTTAGATCGCGCGCTGGAATGTCGTGGCCATCCACCGTGACCATCCGATCTGCCGGCGGGGTGAAGGTGTTCAATCCACCGGTCGCCATTTTGACTACGAGGGAGCCGTTGTCGTTGTAGACCACGGTTCCGGTGATCTTGTGGGTCACCGAGTTCGCGGCAGTGACTGCCTTCGTGGTGGTGCTGGTCTGCGCTACGGCAGTGACCGCCAGGAGGGCAAAAACAGTCAAGATTGTGCAAAATCCGATGAGGATTCTGCGCGTCGTTTGGTTCGTCATCTTTCTTTCTCCTTGGTTTTCTGTCCGGTTCGCGCCGGGGCCGAACCGAGTTGTTTCACTTACTAACTCCAACTTGTTGCTTCAGCGTCGCGTGCACGATGAAGCGCTGCGGGGCATCGCCCACGAAATAGAATGGGTAGCAGGTAACGAGGGTCAGCGAAGGCTGGCCTCGCGGCCGTAATACCTGGACATCGTCCGGGGAGACAATCTCAATGTTGTCCACCGTATAAAGGCTCACTACACCGGGCGTCGCAAGCTCTATCGCGTCCCCGACTGCAATGTTCTTGAATCCGCGGAAGAAGCCGTCCCGGTGACCGGCCATTCCGATGTTGCCGTTGCCGGGATCTCCCGGCCTCGCCGTTCCGGCGATCCAGCCGACACCGCGGTTGAGCGCGAGGTCGTCGGTTCCCTCAAATACCGGAACGCGAACTTTGAGCTTTTCGATCTTAAGGACGCCCAGTGGCGCGTCTTTCTTGACCAGCAGACTGGCGCGGTACTCCCGAATCCGCTTCTCCGACCAGAGGGTGAAATCGACTCTTTCGTCGACTTGCGCGGGCGCGTCCGACGCCGAGGTCTTTTGCACGAGGGCCGCCTGGTTCCTGTCGAATTCCGCCAGCGCGAGCCGGGAATACACGAAACGGTGAATTAACGCGGCGGCAACGAGGGCCAGGAGGGCCACGCCTGCCACCATCAGGAAGCGTTCCGCGAACAGAAGGAGCCGGCCTTTCATACGCCCGCCAGATTTCATCTGCGCCGGCCGCCTCCTCGCATGCCGCCAAAACTACGCCCGGAGCCCTGGCTGCGCCACGACCCGTAGCTCTGGCTGCCGCGGGCACGGGCCCCGGCATCGCGATCCAGTCCGCTCATCACGTCGCCTCCGGGGCGAACTCCGCCGGTCGAAATCTGCGGCTGCGAGGTGCGGTTCTGTCCGAGTTGGCCCGATGTGGCGGCAGGCCGGCTTTGCGCTGTGTTGCGCGCCTCGGCGGCCCGCGGGCTGCTCTTGGCTTGATCCACTCGCTGCTGCTGCGCGGGACTCAGGCTGGGAGCATCGACGTTGCTCCATCCGCCGTCGCCTTGCTGCTGCCAGTTGCCGCTGGTGTCACGCCGGTAGATGTTGCCGTCTTTTCCCGCGTAGAGATCGCCGTCCGATGTGCGGCCGACGATCGCGCGGTTGT
>PLDO01000265.1 GCA_003136215.1 Bryobacterales bacterium | reverse complement strand
TCAAAGAAGATCCAAATGTGGCCGCCTTTTCCCGAACGAGAACGTTCCAAGGCCGCCGGCACTTTCAACTCCCGGCACGTCTCCAGAAAAGCCATGGAGTCATACTCCCAGGTCGTCTTGTCAAAGTCTGCCGCGAGAAACCAGCAGGTTTCGTCCGGCAGGAGAGCGTATACGCCGATGGTTTCCTTGCCCAAGAGGTGGTCCTCGATCACGGCGTCGGTCAGCGGAAGGAACCTCCGGGTCTTCTGGTCGACTTTCTTTCGATCCTCCGGGCGGCTTTTGTTGATGGCCTTCCAGTCCTTTACGACCACCGGCATATATCCGTGGCGGCCATCAGCATTCTCCCATCGCCGAGAGTAGACATCTTCTCTTCCGCGAAACAGGCTTCGAAACAGCGCGATCCTCTGTCTGGCGCGCTCCTCCTTGTCCACCGGCGGCGCCGGCTCGACGGTTTTGGTTGGAGGTGGATTCTCTGCTGGAAGTTGCGGTATAGAAATGCTGTGAACCGCCAGAAGCCGCCGCAAGCGAGCATTCTCCTCGCGGAGGCGAACATTTTCCTGGTCCGGAGGTTCGAATGGAAGAGAGTCTGAACCGTTCTCGGTCATACCGCGTTCACCGCTCTGTGCGTTGTGCCAGCACTTCTTCGACGAACTTCTGAACACCCGCAAACACCCCAGCAACATCTGTCGGGAGCCCGCATTCCTCTGCCAATGCGTGAAACGGGACCTGCCAATCTGCTGGCGGTGGAACCAAGTTCGCCGGCAAATCGTGTGTTCCTCTTCTCTCAAAGGTCAGACCCAAAGCTTCCATAATCCGCTGCTTATCCAACCCGCCTGATCCGATCAGAAGAGCCAGATCCACCAAGTCCTTCACCCTGCTGTTCGCCGCGTTTCGCGGGAGCGTGTATGCGTGAATCTTCTCGGCGAACTGCTGTTCGCGAGCGATCATCAGGATCCGCGACGATTCGATGCCGGCGAATCCCAACCAGTCCCGGCACACGATTGTTTCCAGCGGTCGCATAACCACGTCACCAACGCCCGCGTCCAGATGGAATCGGGCGAAGGTCCGTTCGTCCATTCGAGCTTCGACCGGATAGCGGGCGCCGCCGTACGGCGCCGCGGTCAAATCCATCGACGCCGGCCCGACCACGAACTCGAACCAGTCACCGAGAGAGATATCGGCCGCGCTCTGGAGCATCTCCCGAACGATCTGGTTCTGGTCGCCGCTGGCGGATGCTGCGACCCGCTGCACCGTCAAGTCGATGTCTACCGTTGATCGAGCCGCCTTGAAGCGTAGCTCCAACGCGTAGCCGCCCTTCAAAACCCAGGGCGCTGATTCTTCCCGGAACAGCCTTGCAAGCAGACGGTCGAATGATACCTGTCGGCGGAGGCGGTTGGGGTCGATCTGATCGGTCAGAGATGCCCTCTTCAGGCGTTCTTCCAAGGCCCTTCGGAATGCTCCCGCCGTCGCATAT
This sequence comes from Bryobacterales bacterium, assembly GCA_003136215.1. Taxonomy (GTDB): domain Bacteria; phylum Acidobacteriota; class Terriglobia; order Bryobacterales; family Bryobacteraceae; genus Solibacter. The sequence goes on along the minus strand of PLDO01000265.1, from coordinate 1,649 downwards.
GTCCTGGGTGACGGCATTACGCAACTCGCCGCAGCGTTTCCTCCACGATCTTGTGCGCAGATCCGCTCATTTGCGTGTTCCGAATCTGTTGACGAGTGATCAGACCACGGTCAACAGCCTGCCTGAGTGCCTGGCGGATGAAGTTCCGCTCGACGGTGCCGGCCTCGATCAGGTCGAGGACCGCTCGCAGAGGGCGAGTAATCTTGTAGCCTTGTGCTGTCTGTACGTCACTCGCGGGCAGGTCGGCATAATGAAGTACGAGGATTCCAGGAATCTCGCTGTTGCGCCGGAAGTCCGTCGGAACGGTCATGTGGAGCTTCGACGGATTCAGATCCGACAGGTCGTAAAGACTGAACGCCGTGTGGTGGCTGTATACGCCCTCGACTTCCTCATTCCGGTTCCGGGACCACAGCGCCCAAAGTACGAGTTCGGGCCTGTCTGTTGTCGGAAACAGGGCGAGCCGGTAGATAGCGCGGTGCTCACGGATCCAGTTCCCGACCTGGACGTGGTACGGATGGGTGTTTTCGGCGAATCCGGCAGCCTTGGCCTGCTTCGTGGTGAAGAAGCCCTGCTGCTGCTCGGCGATCTCAAAGAGTCGCCGCGATGCTTCGCGGTGAGACTGGGCCATAACACAATACTACAACTTTCTTGGCACTTCATCAACCAGGATGCGCGGGGGGCCGCCTGCGATTCGGACCGCAGGTGCGGCAAGGTTATGCTTTAGGAACCTTGGCTGGCGGGCATGGCCGCCCACGGAAACTCAATAACTTAAAGGGAGTTGAGCGGCAACTTTATGCTTTAAAACCGGCAAGGTTATGCTTTAAACCACATAGTTGTGTGACGTAAAGGATAACTTTGCCGTTTGGCAAGGTTATGTTTTATTCCGGCTGCTTCATTTGCAACATGAATGCCCGCCGCGTGGACGCCGGCCGCATCTACACTGGGGATCCGACAGCCAGTGGCCAGCAAACCCATCATGGTTCCTAAACCCCTGGCGACAAGGCAGGATCTACTTGCGGCGCGGCCTGACCGAAAAACCTCGGTAGCCACTTTGCGGTACGGAACTACACAGGCTTTAATGTCGTCCCGGACAATCGACCGCCACTTTCCAGTAAGGGGGCCTTGCAGGCCCACTTCCGACTCATCCATAATCGGTACTTGTGCAATGCCTAACAGATGTCGAATATAAGACGATGCCGACAGATAAACCAGGCCTTATAGATCGATCGATTGTTGACGCGCTTCTACTTGCAGCGGCCCCTGAGCGTGAGGCTGATCTGGCAGTGTTATGGGAGAAGTACGATCCTGGATTCGTTGTTGAAGAAGACCGTCCAGGATTAGTTTTCCGGGCGGGCAAGGATCGGATTACTTTTAGCGCCAAGACCCTTCAGCACGACTGGATACTGGCGTTTGCCGCCTGGAAGGCGTTTAGAGCCTATAGTCCAGCTATTGTCGTTGCCGACTTTCTGGCGAAGCCCCTAAGCCCGGAAATGCTAACTGAGGACACTGCTGTCCAAGACGGGACAGACCTGTAGCGTGGCCTGCTGAGAACACGCGTCTTGGAGGGACTCCGGTGGGCTATTTGGGTGGAGGTCTCCGGATTAAAGTGGCGCAGCCTGTCCAAGTCATACCAAAGCCAGGGTGAGTTG
>PLDO01000568.1 GCA_003136215.1 Bryobacterales bacterium | reverse complement strand
CGTGCCGTCTGCCTGCATTGGTGGGGCAGGCCTTCAGCCTGCCAAGGCGAGCGAAGCTCGCCCGCGGGCGGACGCCTTCTCGAAGTGTGTCATACGGGACAACCGGCGATAGTCGCGCCAGTTGACCGGTGATAACCTGACAATTGGTGTCTGCCCGCATCGCGCTTCTCGCGGTTTTCCTGACATCGAGCCTCCCGGCTCAGTTCACCGGGATATCCTCGACGGCCGACGGTTCCTCGCTCTATTTCACGACTGCGCTTCGCCTCAAGGGATCGACCGAGCCCCGCAACGGCAAAGTCTTCGTGGCAGCGCAAGACGGCGTAACACTCTTCCGCGCGCGCGAACCTGCCTTTCCTCCCGCCGATTCTCCCGCCTGCACCATCGGCGGCTTCGCCGATTATCTCGGCGCCGAGACCTCTGCCGCCGGCGTGGTCGCGCTCTCCTACCAGGCCCATGGGGCGGCCGCTACCTGCTCGTATCCCCCCTTCGGATTGATGACCCACCTCGTCACCGCCACGGGAGAATCCGACCTGCCCGGCGTCGTCCGGCTCAGCGCTGCCGGACGCTACGCCATCGTCTATAACCAACTCAGCTCGCGCCAGCCCAGTCCCTTCACCCTCGCTTACCTCGACCTTCAGACCGGCACACAAACACCGCTCCCCAGCATCGCGCTGACGTTTCCGGAATCCGTCCTGCTGCCCGAGATACGCGGGCGCGTCATCGCCAACGACGGGACTACTATTCTCGGCATCAGCGATGCAGGCGCCCACTACCGCGGCTATCTCCTCAAGCCCGGCGCGGACCCGCAGCCCTTCCCCGCGGACGGTCAGCCGCTCATCATCGACGCGGCCGCCTCGAAGGTACTTTACCGGACTGAGACCTCCTTCTACCTGCTGGATCTGGGCACGCTGCAATCGACCTTGCTGGGAACCGCGGATCAGCTCGCCTTCTACCTCGCGATGAGCGACGATGCGCGCCGCCTGCTCTTCCTCGGCAATGGACAAGTGCATGTGCTCGATACCGCGACCCTCCTCGATCGCACCCTTACCAGCGACCCTGCGATTGTCACCCAAGCCTCGATTTCCGGCGATGGCAAATTCGTCCACGCTGTCACCGGCAACGGCCGCATCCTCAAGATCAACGTGGACGACGGCACGCAAACCGAACTCATCGGACACACACCGTTCCTCGATGTATTCTACGGACCTGTGACCCCGGGGCTTACCTTGACCCTCACCGGGTCCGGCCTATCGGACTCTGTCATTAACGGGACGGTTCCGCTCAATGCTTGGCTAGGCAATGTCACGATGTGGATCGGCGAGCGCAAAGTCCCCGTAGCGCAGCTCACACCCAATAGCGTGAGCATCATCGTCCCTTGGGACATCCAATCCGATGGCGGATCCATCCGAATCCAGGCCGAAGCTCCGGGCGAGAACACGCCGTTCTATTTCCCCGAGGTCATACCGACGCTCTCCGCGATCCAGGTTCCCGTCGCCGGCCCAATCGCCCGTCAAGATTGGTCGCGAACCTTTGTCGGACCGATCAACACCGGCGAGATCATCCACGTCTTCGCCATCGGCTTCGGCCCGGTCTCCCCCGAAGTCCCGCAGGGCGCCGCCGCGCCCGCGGCGGAACCGTTCTCGCGCCTCACGCAATCGCTCGCCTGCTCCAACGCCGAGATCCTCTACGCCGGTCTTGCTCCGTATGCCGTGGAGCGCGTCTATCAGATCGATATGCGCATCGGCCCCACGCCCGGGTACCAAAAATTCACGTGCAGTCTCGGCGGCGCTGCTCCGTTCCTCTTCCTCACGCTCAACATTGTTCAATAGGCGTGCGGTATGATGGTAGATAGCTTTGCTCTCCGTCAACAATATCTCCATGCGCTTCGGCGCCAGAACTCTGTTCGAAGACGTCACCTGCACGTTCCTGCCGGGTAGACGGTACGCCGTCACCGGTCCCAACGGCGCCGGCAAGTCCACGCTGATGAAGATCCTCACCGGCGATATCGAGCCGACCAAGGGCTCCATCACGCGTCCCAAGAAATTCGGCGTGCTGCGCCAGGATCAGTTTGCGTTCGACCAGTTCCGCGTCATCGACACCGTGATCATGGGCAACGTCCCTTTGTGGAAAGCCCTCGCCGAGCGCGACCTGCTCTACGCCAAGCCGCACGACGAACTCACCGATGAAGACGGCATGCGTCTCGGCGAGTTGGAAGGCGTGGTGGGCGAAGAGGGCGGCTATACCGCGGAGAGCGACGCCGCCACGCTGCTCGATGGCCTCGGCGTGGAGGACGCGCTGCATGAGCGCCGCATGAGCGAACTGCAGGGCGGCCAGAAGGTCCGCGTCCTGCTGGCGCAAGCCCTCTTCGGCGCTCCCCCCCTGCTGCTGCTCGACGAGCCCACCAACCATTTGGATCTGGATAGCGTGCACTGGCTGCAGGATTACCTCACCTATTACCAGGGCGCCCTCATCGTGATCAGCCACGATCGCCATTTCCTCAACAGCGTGTGCACCCACGTGGCCGATATCGATTACGAAACCGTGATCATGTACACCGGCGGCTACGACGACATGGTGCTCGCCAAGACGCAGATCCGCTCGCGCATCGAGGCGCAGAACCAGCAGCGCGAAAAGAAGATCGCGCAGCTCAACGAATTCATCGCCCGGTTTTCGGCCGGCACGCGCTCCAGCCAGGTCACCTCGCGCAAGAAGGAAGTGGAGCGCCTGCAAACCTCCGACCTGGCGCGCAGCAACATCGCGCGCCCCTATATCAAGTTCGAAATGAAGCGCGCCTCGGGCCGCCATCCGCTGGAGATCAAAGGTCTCACCAAGTCCTACGACGGCCGGAAGGTGGTGGACAACTTCACCGCCAGCGTGTCGCGCGGCGAACGCATCGCCCTGATGGGCCGCAACGGCACGGGCAAGACCACGCTGCTGAGGTCGCTCATCCGCACGGCCACCGGGTACATCGACGAGAGCGAGCGCGACTTCCCGCTGGATAGCGGCATCGTGGTGTGGGGCCACGAAGTCGCCGTCGGCTACTTCGCGCAGGA
>PLDO01000290.1 GCA_003136215.1 Bryobacterales bacterium | reverse complement strand
CCTGCCAACTCTTGATCTGGCCGGCGGTTGGCAGGCGGAAGCGCCTGCCCCACCAAGAAGTGAAGCCTCCCGCTGCGAGATGCCGCGTTTCCTGGTAATCTCTCGCTGGAGGGTCCGCAATGCTGCGACGAGATTTCCTCAAGTCTGTACCGCCGGTGGTTCTCATGCCTCAGTTACGCTCCGCACCCCGGCTCAAAATCACCGACATCCGGGTCGTGAACCTGAAGAGCGTTGGCGAGACCGGGAAGATGGAAGCAGCGTGGAATCCAGGAACGGCGACCACGCACCGGATCGGCGGCGGTTCGATCATCGAGATTCACACCGATCAAGGTCTATCGGGCATCGGCCCGGCGATCGACAACGGTTCGCTGGAGCCGGCCAAAGCGCAGCTCATCGGCATGGATCCGTTCAGCATCGAGCAACTGGCCGGCCCGCTGCGCTACTACGCGGGAAGCCCGCGCTCGGTTGCGAGTCTGGAAATTGCGTTGTGGGACCTGATCGGCAAGGCCGCCGGCCAGCCGCTTTACAAACTCTGGGGCGCCGCCAAAGACCGGGTGCCCGCGTATGCCAGCATGATTCAGCTTTCCACTCCCGAGGAACGCGTGCGCATGGCCGTGCAACTCAAATCGCAAGGTTGGAAGGCTATCAAGCTTCGGGCGCATTATCAGACATTAAAGGAGGACGTGCGCCTCGTGGAAGAGGTGCGCAAAGCCGTGGGCGGCGACATGGAGATCATGGTGGACGCCAACCAGGCGCAGTCCGCCGGCAAGTGGCAGCCGGGCGTGATGTGGGATTTCCGCCGGGCGCTTCAGACCGCCCGGGAACTGGAAGGTTTGAACTGCCTCTGGCTGGAAGAACCGCGGCTGCGCTACGCTTTCGATGAGTTGGCCGAGTTGAACCGCCTGGTGAGCATTCCGATCGCCGGGGGCGAGAACAACCGCGGCGTGCACGAATACCGCTGGATGCTCGAGCAGAAGGTCTTCGACATCCTGCAGCCGGATATTATGGTGGCCGACGGCGTCACGGGCTTTCGCGAGATCGCGGCTCTGGCCGGGGCGCACAACAAGACGGTGATTCCGCATCACGGCGGAGGCAATCTCGGCACCGTCGCCCAATTGCACGCCATCGCCTGCTGGCCGCACGCGCCGTGGATCGAGATTCTGCACGACCCGCCCGTGGCCGCGTACACCAACGGGTTCGCGATGATGGAGAACCCCCCGCTGGTGGACAAGGAGGGCTATGTGACCTTGCCGCAAGGTCCGGGGTTGGGCGTAACGATCAACAAGGACTTGATCGCTTGAGGGTTCTCGCAGGCGGAACCGCCTGCGCCACCAAGTTGTGCCGCGTGCCTGCATTGGTGGGGCAGGCCTTCAGCCTGCCACTGGAGTTGGCTGCTGCTCCGCGGCCGCCTGGAAACGGCCAAACCATTCGCCGGGGTGGGGCGGCCTTACTCCGAATAGTTCTGCACGTAGAGATCGCGCGGGAGCCCTTTGCCTCGCGCGCTGTGCTGCACGTGCACCGCTGCCTCGTGGGTCATGCGGCCGCCGAGAGAGACCAGGTGGTACCCTCCTCTATCTTTAGGTGAAAATACCGTGGCATTCAGACCGGGATAATGCTGATTGAGCTGTTGCACTTTCCTGGCGGCGTCGTCGCGAGAGCGATAGGTGAAGGCGATGACCCGCCACATTTCCTTACCGGCAGCCGGAGAGGGCTTGGGTAGCGGCGCCGCGGCCTTCGGTGCGGGCGCGGGCACGGGAGTTGTGGCAGGGAGCGGGACGGATGCAACTCGGGATGGTGCGGCGGTGCGGGCGGGGCGCGGCCGATTGAGAACGACGATGAGCAATAGGACTCCGGCGGCGGCCAGGAAAATCCACTTCGGGAAGCGGTAGTCCATCGCACGTTCGGGGGCGCGCAGGCGGGAGGGCGGCAGGGCGGCCGCGTCATCGCGGACGGCGACCGGTGGAGGGTCGGTTGGAGGGGGAGCGTCCAGGGCAGCGCTGATTTCGGCCAGGGTCCAACGGGCCTGCGGGTCTGGATCCGCGGCGTGAGCGGCAATCTCCGAACTCTTCGCGGAGGCGGACATGAGAGCCTGCCGCCAAAGGTCGCCGAGTAAGCGGATGTCTTCGCGGCAGGCGGATGCGGTGTCGGCGGCACGGAGGGCGCCGGTGGAGAGCTTGATCCGATCGCCGACGGCAACGACATGGTCGGGATCGAGCGCGCCGAGCGCCAGACCCTGAGCATGGAGGTAGCGAAGAGCCTCGATGACGGAATCGAGGACTTCGCGCGCTTCCTGCCGGTTGAGCGGCGACCGGCTGAGCGCAGCGGCGAGGGTATCGTCGGGAGACTCGAAGAGGGCGTAAAGGACGATTTCGCCGCGGTGGCCGGCCCGCCCGCAATCGAGAAGTTCGATCAGATTCGGATGACGGAGCTGGCGAGTTCGATGCCAGAGTCCGAGTGGCGTGGCGCCATCGAGGACTGCCTCGGGTACCAGCTTTACGACGGCACGGCGGCCCTCGGGAGCAAGCGAAGTCTGAAAATACGCGGCGCTGTCATCGCCGCCCAACCATCGTTCCAGCGTGTAATCCCCGGAGAGGGACACACCCTCCCAATGTTCCCGCAAATGAGTCATAAGCAAATCCTAAAAGGGCTGATCCGGCGTTGCTGCGGCGTGTGGTTTCTTTGCATGGTAAAGCCTGGTGCGAAAAAAGTCGTACGTAAAAGTTACGCGAATTGCGGCCAGGAACGTGTGATGCCTGGAGATAGAGCAACTGGCCCTCCAGGTGCTACGAGTGTCTGCTCAGGCACCGCTCTAAGGAGGGAATACCCAAGTGTGGAATAAACGAAACGACGAACCGACCACCGTCCGGCCGCAGGGCGAACCGATACCGGGCACGGCTCCGATGCCGGTCGCTCCGATGCCGATCGCTCCGATGCCGATCGCACCGGCGGCGCCTGCCGTCACAACGAGCGCACCAAAGCAGTCGGCAGTGATCGGCCCTTCCATGTCGATCAAGGGCGAGATTCGCGCACGGGAGGAACTCCTGGTGGATGGCGAGGTGGAGGGACTGCTGGAATCGCAGAGCCTGCTGACGGTGGGACCGAACGGGAAGGTGCGGGGGAACATCAAGGCGCGCCAGGTAGCGATCTTCGGGAGCGTTCGCGGCAATGTGGAGGTGACGGAGAAGATTGCGATCAGGGAACAGGGAAGCTTGATCGGTGACATTAAGGGCGCGGGGATCAGTATCGACGATGGGTCGTATTTCAAAGGGAGCATCGACATCGTGCGGCCGGAGCCGAAGGTGACGACGAAGGCGGTGCTGAGCGAGCCACAGGTGGAGGCGCACGTGAGCTAGAGCGGCTCTCCACGGAACCCGCGCATGCCAGATGGCGGGGCACCAAGATGCCCCGCATCGCCAGGCAATGCGTTCCTTACAGCCGCTCCAAAAGCCCCGTGAGAAACGCGTAGAAGGGCACTACCGATGAAATCTTGATCCGCTCGCTGGGACTGTGGACGTCCACGATGTGCGGTCCGAACGAGATCAGCTGCATACCCGGATACTTCTCGCCAATCACGCCGCACTCCAGGCCTGCGTGCATGGCGACCAGCTCCGGAACCTTGCCCAGGATCTCCTGGTGCACCGCCTGGGATTTGCGCACGATGTCGCTCGCGGGTTCAGGCTTCCATCCCGGATAGCCGCCGCTGTGCACCACCGCAAAGCCCGCCAGGCTGAAGATGGTGGACACCATCCGCGCGGCCGCCAGTTTGCTGCTCTCGATGGGGCTGCGCTGGCTGGTTTCGATCATGACTTCACCATCCTTGGTGGACACGATGGCGAGGTTCGTCGAAGTCTGCACCAGCCCGGCGATGTCCGGGCTCATCGCCAAAACCCCATGGTGCTGGCTGGCCAGCACACCCACCACTTGGATGGCGTCGGCGTCGGCCCAGACTTGCGCGGGGCGCGCCGCGCCTTCCAGCGAAATGCGCAGGCCCGCATCGAACGCGCCGAGTTCAGATCGCGCCGCGGCCTCCACCCCGGCGACCACGAAGGCCAAGTCCTGCGAGCGGGCGCCATCGATCGCCACAGTGGCGGAAGCCTCGCGCGGGATTGCATTGCGCTTGCTGCCGCCGTTGATCGCCGCGACGCCCAGCGGCATGCCACCCATCAGGGTCTGGAGCACCTGGCCGAGGATGCGCACGGCGTTGCCGCGGCCCTTATTGATGTCGATACCGGAGTGCCCGCCCTGCAGGCCGGAGACCTTGATGCGCCAGCCTTCGCCGGACGCGGCGGCGCGGCAGGCCACTTTGCGCCGCGCCACGGTGTTGAGGCCGCCCGCGCAGCCGATGCACAGCGTCCCTTCTTCCTCACCGTCGAGGTTCAGGAAGTACTGGGACCGCAGCAGGCCGCCGGGAAACTCCGATGCGCCGGTCAGGCCGCTCTCCTCGTCGATGGTGAAGAGGAACTCCAGCGGTCCGTGGGCGCAATCCTGGCTCTCCATCACGGCCAGCGCCGCGGCCACGCCGACACCGTTGTCGGCACCCAGCGTAGTGCCGTCGGCCTTCAACCAGTCGCCATCGCGGACCAGGCGAATCGGATCGCTGTCGAAGTTGTGGGCGGTCCCTTCGTTTTTCTCGCACACCATGTCCAGGTGGCCTTGCAGCACGGCCATCGCCGCACCCTCACGCCCGGGGCGCGCGGGCTTGCGGATCACGACGTTGCCCACACCGTCCGTCGTGGACTCCAGGCCCAGGCGAGCAGCCTGCGCCAGAACATAATTGCGCGCCGCCGCCTCTTTTTCGGAGGCTCGCGGGATGGCCGAGAGTGCCTCGAAGTGCCGCCAAAGGGACTGGGGCTCCAGATTCTCCATTACCGTTTTCATAGGGTTATCGACCCCTTCATCGTACAACGCGTTGCCGGCATCCAGATGCTACGCTGTTGGGTGTTTGTGCAAGGCCTGAAATGCCTGTTTTGCGAGACCACCTATCCGGTTCGCGTGGGGTTCACCTGTCCGCGTTGCGGCATCGCGGGGATCCTCGATGTGCAATACGATTATGCCGGCGTAGCCCGCATCCTGACGCGCCGGCGGTTGGCCGCGAGGAGCGACCAATCGCACTGGAGATACCGCGAACTCCTGCCGATCGGTGATTCGGCGACGCTCCCGGCTCTCTCCGTGGGAGGCACTCCGCTGACCCCCGTGCCGGCGCTGGCTCGTCATTTGGGCATTGCGAAGCTCTTCCTGAAAGACGACGGACGCAATGCCACCGGCTCGTTGAAGGACCGCGCCAGTTCCGTGGGCGTAGTCAAGGCGCACGAGAAACGGCGGTCCATCATTGCCTGCGCCAGCACCGGCAACGCGGCTTCCTCTTGCGCCGGGATGGCTGCCAGCATGGGCTTAAAGAGCGTCATCTTCGTTCCGGAGCGCGCACCCGAGCCCAAGGTCACGCAGTTGCTCATCTTTGGCGCCACTGTGCTGCGCGTGCGCGGCAGCTACGAGGATGCGTTTCAGTTGTGCCAGCGCTCCTGCGAAAAATGGGGCTGGTACAACCGCAACTCCGGCATTAACCCGTACCTGGTGGAAGGGAAAAAGACGGCCGGCCTGGAAATCGGCGAGCAACTGGCATGGGAGCCGACCGGCTGGGTGGCGGTCTCGGTGGGCGACGGCTGCACCGTTGCCGCGGTCTGGAAGGGCTTCCGGGAGCTCAAGACCCTGGGGCTGATTACACGCACTCCACGGATTCTGGGCGTACAGGCGGAGGGCGCCGCCCCCGTGACGGCCGCATTCTTCAGCGGAGAGCCACTGCGGCCCATCGAGCCCGCCACGGTTGCCGACAGCATCGCCGTGGGAGTGCCGCGCAACTGGAAGAGAGCGGTGCTGGCGGTCCGCGAATCGGGCGGCACGATGATCAACGTCTCTGACGACGAAATCCTCGATGCCATGCGCTACACCGGCCGCCTGTCGGGTATCTTCGCCGAACCGGCGGCCGCCACGGCGGTGGCTGGTCTGCGCCGCGCGTTGGCCGAAGGTTGCGTGGGACGCCGTGCCAGCGCCGTGGCGCTGATTACGGGCAACGGGCTCAAGGACGTCCAGTCGGCGCGCGCCGCCGCCGGACAACCCTACGACATCGCTCCAGACGGCACGGCACTCGAAGACATCTTGGGTGGGGCAGGCTTCAGCCTGCCAATCCGAGCGAAGCTCGAACTCTGACCCATGCCACCCACCTCCCTCCTCATCAAGAACATTCACACGCTTGTCCTGATGGACTCCGCCAACCAGGTCCTGCATGGCGGGTATCTCTACGCCGAGAATGGCGAGATTCGCAGCGTCGGAAGCGGCGCCGCACGCCTGCCGAAGGCCGCCCGGGTTATCGACGGCAGTCACGCCATCGCCCTGCCTGGCCTGGTCAATACGCACCATCATCTATACCAGACCCTCACCCGTGCCTACGCTCCGGCAGCGGACGCCGAGCTCTTCGACTGGCTGCGCACCCTGTACCCGATCTGGGCCAGGCTGGATGAGGAGTGCGTCCACGTGGCGGCGCTGGCCGGCATGGCGGAGTTGCTGCTTTCCGGATGCACCACCACCAGCGACCACCACTATCTGTTCCCGCGCGGCCGCGGCAACCTGATCGACGCGCAGATTGAGGCCGCGCGGCGTATCGGCATGCGCTTCCACCCTACGCGCGGCAGTATGAGCGTGGGACGAAGCAAGGGCGGTCTGCCGCCGGATTCGGTGGTGCAAGGCGAAGAGCGGATCCTGCGGGACTGCGAGCGTTTGATCGGCAAGTACCACGACGGCGCCCCAGGCTCCATGCTGCGCCTCGCGCTGGCGCCGTGCTCGCCGTTTTCCGTGTCGCCCGATTTGATGCGCGCCAGCGCCGATCTGGCTCGCCGTCATGGCGTGCGCCTGCATACCCACCTGGCCGAGACGCGCGATGAAGATGCTTACTGCCTGAGCCGGTTTGGCAAGCGTCCTCTGGACCTGTTGGAGGACGTGGGATGGCTGGAAGGGGACACCTGGCTGGCGCACGGCATTTTTTTCAACCGCGGCGAAGTCAAGCGTCTGGGCCGCGCCGGCGTGGGGATTGCGCATTGTCCCTCCTCGAACATGCGCTTGGGTTCGGGCGTCGCGCCGGTGCCGGCGTTGCGCCGCGCCGGATGCCCGGTCGGGCTTGGGGTGGATGGCAGCGCCTCCAATGACAGCTCGCACATGCTGGCGGAAGTCCGACAGGCGTTGCTGCTGCAGCGCGTCCGCTATGGGGCGGGAGCGCTCGCGGTGGGCGAGGCTTTGCGCATGGCGACCGTGGAGGGCGCGCGTTGCCTGGGCCGCGACGACATTGGCACTCTCGAGGCCGGCAAGCGCGCCGACGTGGCCATGTTCGATCTCCGCGGCGCCGGTTACAGCGGAAGCGGCGACGCTGTGTCCGCCCTCTTGTTGTGCGCGCCGGCGCAGGTGGACACGCTGGTGGTGGAAGGACGCGTCGTAGTGGAGGGTGGCGAACTGCAAACCATGTCGCTCGATTCCGTTCTGCGACGCCATCGCACCCTTGCCGCAAAGATCCAGGCGTAGTGGATCGCTCAGTCTGCTAAGGAGGAGGCGCTACCGCCCCGAGACGCCCGCCGCCTTCTCCACCGCCACGCGAATCGCCGCCTGCTTCTCCGCGCCCAGTTTGCCGCCGCCGGCGGTGACGTAGAACACGTCAATCGCTTTGTGCGCCTGCGTGTCGATCAGCACCACCTCGATGTTGCCGCCGTTGGCAGAGATGGCGGTCGCCAGGTCGTACAGCAGGCCGGGGCGATCCTCGGCAACGATCTCGATCAGGGTCGCCGTGCTGCTGGCTTCGGAATCGAACACGACGCGCGCCGCGATGCCGGCCTTGCGGCTGGGCAGCACGGGTTTCGGCCGGTTGCGCAGCAACTCCTTCACATCCGCCTTGCCGCTGAGCACGCGCTCTACCGTGGCGTGCAGACGGTCGATCTCACTGGGGTTGAGATCCAGCGTGCGCCCCGGGTCGGCGAAGGTGAACGTGTCCAGCACCAGGCTGCGCAGATTGCCGAAAGCCTCCGCCTTCAGGATATTCATGCCGAAACAGGAGAGCGTACCGGCCACCGATGCGAACAGTCCCGGGCGATCGTGCGCGATCAGGGTCAGTTGCCATGCCGAATCCAGCTTGCGGATGTCCACCGCCATGCCGCGCTTGTGGCTCTTTTCCTCCAGCGCCATGTGCTCGTCGATTTCGGCTTCGGAGTGGGTGCGCAGGTAGCGCACGGGGAAGCCTTGCAGGAAGGCGATTCGCTCCGCCGAGCCGGTGGGGACAGCTTCGATGCGCTCGGTCTGCAACTCGCGGTTGAGTTCGTTATAGACCATGAGGTAGAGTTGCCAGAGCTGCTCGGCGCGCCACGGTGTCATGGTGGTGGGATTCACCGCGCCGATATCGGCGTAGGTGAGCAGGGTGAGCACCTTGAGGCGCTCCACCGTCCCCATCTGGTGGGCCACGTCGCGGATAGTCTGCGGATCGAAGACGTCGCGCGAAAACATCGCGGCGGACAGGTCGAGGTGGTGTTCAATCAGGAACATCACCATGTCGCGGTCCTGCCAGGGCATCTGGATGCGCGTCATAGGGTCCTGCACGAGACGCAGCGAAGCGTCCACGGGGCCCTCGGTGAGTGTGCCCTTGCCGGTGTCGTGAAACAGGAGTGCGAAGGCGAGGACGCCCGGTTCATTGATCTCCGCCAGCAGATCCCGGAAGCCGCGGCACCAGGGGTCGGCCGTGGTGCGCAAACTCCACAGGTTTTGCAGCGTGACCAGGGTATGCTCGTCCACCGTGTAGCGGTGGAAGAAGTCGCGGATCACCAGGCACTCGATCTCGGCGAACTCGGGGAAGATCGCGGTGAGCACGCCGGTCTCGTGCATGGCGCGCACGGCGACTGGCGCGTGCGGCAGGCCGAGCAACTGGCTCAGCGCCGGCCACAGATGCTGGGGAGTCAGAAAATGGTCGCGCAGGCGGGGCAGCCGCGCCTCGATCCGCTGCTCGGCTTCGGACGAAAGGCGCAGGCCGTGACGCGCCACGAATTCGAACAGCCGGAGGGCGAGCTCGGGCTCCACGTCGAGCCTCTGGGGCGCGCGGAAATGGACGCGTTCCCGATGCACGCTGAACTCGGCGTTGGAAACCCGCGAGCGGAAATCGCGAAACTGCGCGAAGAGGGAGCTGGTCTGGACTTCGCCCTCTTCCAGTTGACGGACGGCGGCGCGGTAAATGGCGCGCGCGTGGCGGTAGTATTCGCGCATCCACTGCGCGGCGCCCGGAAGTTGCCAGTGTTCGGCCAAGCCATCTTGAGCATCGAATGTCAGCAGATTGTTGTCGCGGCCGGTCTGGACGTGCAGATAGCAGCGCAGGCGGGCAAGGAAGTGATAGGCTTCCCGCAGTTCGGCGCTGGGGTCGGCCGCGCCTTCGCGCAACTGACCGAGCCAGCAGACCAGTTGGAAATCGCGCAGGCCGCCGGGCGTGTCCTTCACGTTCGGCTCCAGATGGTAAAACGTGCCGGCGTACTTGGTGTGGCGGTCGCGCGTCAGCTGCGCCAGGTTGCGCACCAGCGCGTCGCGGTTGGCGTGGATAAAGCGCGGCAAGCGGTCGGCCAACCCGGCGTACAGGGCCCGGTCGCCGGTGAGAAAACGCTGGTCCAGCAGGCTGATGTTGAGTTCGGTATTGGAATCGTGCACCTCGGCGCATTCGTCCGGCGTGCGCACCGAATGGCTCATGCGCAGACCGGCATCCCACAAATGCTGCAGGAATGCCGAGATGGCCTCCTTGGCGGGCGCAATGTGACGCTCCGAAGGGAACAGCAGAAGCACGTCGATGTCCGAGTAAGGGAAGAGCTGCCGCCTG
>PLDO01000139.1 GCA_003136215.1 Bryobacterales bacterium | reverse complement strand
CTCGGCAGTCTTGCTGCGATTCGGCCTGTCGGGAACCGCAGGCATGTTTTTCGTAATGGCGATCGCCGGCATGGTGTGCACGGCCTTGTCCGTCTCCGGCCAAACCATCACCGATCTGAAGGTTGGTTACTGGCTCGGTTCCACCCCCGGGGCACAGGAAAAGGTCAAGTTCCTGGGCGTGATCGCGTCAGCCATCGCGGTTGGATTGACCATCGTGATGCTTGCCCATTCATTCCAGTTCGGTGAAGCGGTCGCGGGAAACCTCAATCCGGTTCTGCCGTCGCCGCAGGCTTCCATTATGAAGGCGCTGGTGGAGGGANNTCATGAGCCACCAGCCGGTCGCTTATCTCCTGTTCGGTATTGGAGCCATGATCGCGCTTGCGCTGGAAATGCTCGGCCAGCCTTCGCTGATCTTCGCCCTGGGAATGTACCTGCCGCTTGAGTTGAACACCCCCGCCCTGGTCGGTGGATTCCTGTCCCACTTCCTCAACAAGCGCTCAGAAAAGGCCGGTGGCGAGCCCGGCAAAAGGATTCGAGACCGTGGAGTGATCATCGCCTCAGGCTTGATGGCGGGCGGTGCGCTGGGAGGAGTGCTCGGCGCAGCCCTGCGGCTCTTCCCCGTGTATCGCGAAGACCTGATCAAGACGCCTTTTTACTCGTCTGATTCCGTCTCTCAGTCGGTCTCCGCATTATTCTTTGTTGGACTCTGTTTCTACGTTTGGTTCGGCGCCATGAAGCGCCAAAAGGAGAGTTGATGGACCAGGCTGGAAGGTATGTTGCCGACGGTGTCCTTGGCATCGACACACTCTGGGGCGGTGACGTCATGTGCCCGTCCGGTACGGGGCGGTTCATTGCAGACTCGTGGTTTTCCAACGAGCCACTTCCCGCTGCCTACACGCACCCGGCGGCCGAGCATTTNNGTATCTCCGTGAGGTCGACCTGCCCCGCGCGATCGCCGGCATCCATCAGGAAGCAGCAAGCATAGGCGGTCTGCGCGGAGCCTATCTCGACGGACTGGCGAGCTGCCTCGAAACCATGTGGGATCTCGCCATGGAAGTCCTCGGCAAGGGTGACCCCGTGCCCTATGCGCGATCCGTCGAGGCGTCCACCGGGAAGCCTCCTGAACCCTCAAGGCCGGAGGCAAAGCGGCAACAAGTGGCTGAACTGCTGGGCCGCGCAGGCTATGACCTATCGCAGACTGGCGGCGTCTTGCAGGCGGTGGATACCTGGCGACGCGAGCGCTGCATTCCCATGGCTTCGGTGCGTGGGCTGGGTGCGGCGGTCATCGCGCACTTTGACAACCTCAGCGCGAAAAACCTGATTCCCTACCTTCCCAAAGAACTTGCGCGAATCCCTCGCGCCAACATCGNNGAGATCAATGCGTCGCTGCAAATGTCCTATCCGGAGTTTGAACAACTCGTGAGCCACGAGGTTGTGCCCGGCCACGTCACCACCTTTGCCTACCTGCAGTCGATGTATGCACGCGGAAAGGCCGGGTTTGAGGCCACCGTCCTCACCATGAACACGCGGGCCGCAACCCTGTTTGAAGGAATCGCGAACAATGCGATTCTGATCGCGCATGGCGTGACCGAAGTGGGACAGTTACCGGACGAAGACCTGCAGATCGGCGTGCTGTTGGCCCTGCTGCAGGACGATGCCAAGAACCAGTCGTCGTTTCTGACGTGGGGCGAAGGCGCCGCGCAGATTGAGGTGGCGAAGACCCTGCGCCGCGATTTCCTGGTCTCGCTGGAGCGTGCCGATAAGCTTTCAGGCGCCTGGGGGCGGCATCCGCTGCTGGGTCGCATGTATCTGCCGGCGTACCGCGCGGGCACCATGAAGGTGGCCGCACTGCGGCGCCGGTATCCGGCGGTGAAGTTTTTGCCGGCGCTATACGGCGCCAACGGCCTGGTGGATATCGCGACGCTGGAGCGCGCGATTTAGGCCCCATTTGGCTTGGAGGCGCGGGTCGGGATCGAACCGACGAATAAAGGTTTTGCAGACCTTTGCCTTACCACTTGGCTACCGCGCCCTGCGGAGTTCGCTACTTGCAAAGTACCGCGCTTCTGACTGCCAAGTCAAACTTGGCGGGGCCTCCGCTATGCCTCCGCCAGGCCGTGATCGCTGCCGCAGACGTTCACCGCGATGCCCATTTCGGCGAACATCGCGGCCTTCGCCCCGAGCGCGCGGTTGGCCCCGGCGGCGTCCGGCGCATACGCCACCTGCACGTGGTTCGATTGGTGCTTGGCCATCATCTGGTCGCGCGAGACTCCGTAGATCACCGCGTGCATGATCGGCCACTGCGGCGTCGTGACTTGCCAGCGCCGCTCGGTCTCCTCGCGCGGCAGTTCGATTACCTTCGCGCGCCCGATATCGGCCCACAGCTTGCCCTTTTCCAGGTAGATCCGGCTCCATACAATTTCACCCGGCTTGCTGATGCCCTTGATGGTGCCGCCGCCCAGTCGGAAATACATCGGCGGCTGCCGTTCACTCACCGCGCCGCGATAGCCGCCCACCAGGTGTTGCGGCGGCACCGACCCGGAAATCTCGAACGCCCACACAAACTCGCCCGCGTAGGCTTCGCCGTACCGCACGTCGTGCAGGGTGGTCTCCGGATGGTAGCCCAGCCTGGTCCACACGCGATTCGTCACCAGCGCGTCCAGCCCCGCGCACTCGTCCACTTCGT
>PLDO01000508.1 GCA_003136215.1 Bryobacterales bacterium | reverse complement strand
CGGACGGTGGATACGCGGTGGGAAATCAGGATCACCGTGCGCCCGCGCATGACGCCCCGCGGTGGAACGCACGCCGGTGGGGGTTCACGAGGGGCTGGGGATTCCCAAGAAGCGCGCGGACCGGGCCGGCAGTTAGGCGGGTTCCGGAAGAGCGAGTCCGCCGTTCAGACGTCGCGATGCACGCCGGCACGCGAGAAGGCGGGGATGCAGACGGTCACGTAGTCGGCGCCTATGGGTCCAGGCGTGGAATAGCGGACCCATTCGCCGGGCTCGGTGTCGAGACACTGGCCGGCACGCAAGTCGAACGCTCCGTCCGGGTGTTCCACGTGGAGCGATCCGGCCAGCAGCAGGCGATACTCGCGGTAGTCGGCGTACTGTCCGACGCCCATCCATCCCGAGGGCGATTGCACGCGGGTGATGGAGAGACTGGCATCGCCGGTGTTGACCAGACCGACGAACTCGTGGGCCAGTTTGGCGATGTTGCCGACGCAAGGATTCAGTGTGGGAGAGGCAATCAACTTGGGCATGGTTTTTCTCCTGGAACACTAATTGTACTGCGCTGGCGCGCGGCGGCGCCTAGATCGCTTCCAACTCCTCTTCCAGCATTTGCTTCTGGCAGAGATCCGCATAATATCCGCCGGCCTGCACCAACTCTTCGTGCGTGCCGCGCTCGACGATCTGGCCGCGCTCCAGCACGACAATGGCGCCGGCCTGCCGGACGGTGGATACGCGGTGGGAAATCAGGATCACCGTGCGGCCGCGCATGACGCCCGCCAGATGAGTGAGAATCTGCTCTTCGGTCTGGGTATCGACGGCGGACAGGGCGTCGTCCAGAATCAGAATTCGCGGCTCTCGTAAGAGGGCGCGGGCGATGGCGGTGCGCTGTTTCTGCCCGCCCGAGAGGGTGATGCCGCGCTCGCCGACCAGCGTGTCGTAGCCCAGGGGAAAGCCTTCGATATCGCCGGCGAGCCCGGCCATTTCCGCCGCCCGGCGGATCTGTTCGTGCGTGGCGCCTTCCACGCCGAAGGCGATATTCCCGGCGATGGTGGCGCTGAATAGGAACGTCTCCTGCGGCACGAAGCCGATCTGCCGCCGCAACTCCGCCGGATCGGCGCGGCGCAGATCGATGCCATCCAGCAGGACGGCGCCGCTGGTGGGGTCGAACAGCCGTGGCAGCAGGTTGACCAGCGTGCTCTTGCCCGATCCGGTATGGCCCACCACGGCCAGCGTGGCGCCCGCCGGGATGTGCAGGTCGACACCGTTCAGCGCGGGACCGCTGCCGTAATCCACGGTCACGCCGCGGAACTCGATCTCGCCGCGCACCGCGCCCAGGCGCACCGCGTCCGGCGGCGCGGCGATGGATGGCTGCTCGCGCAAAATATCGTTGATGCGTTGCAGGGAGGCGCTGCCGCGCTGCATCAGGTTGACCACCCAGCCGAGAGCGATCATGGGCCACACCAGCATTCCCATATAGGTATTGAACATCACAAAACTGCCGACGGAGATGCGGCCCGCCAGCACCTGTTGGCCGCCCACCCAGAGGACCACCAGGAAGGTAACGCCGATCAGTGCCTCCAGGAGCGGCTGGAAGAAGCCCTGCACGCGCACCAGGCGGATATTCTGCGCGATGTACGCCCGGTTCAGTTCCTCGAAACGGCGCATTTCGGCCTTCTCCTGGACGAAGGCGCGGATCATGCGCACGCCGGCCAGGTTCTCCTGCACGCGGCTCGAGATATCGCTGAACATGGCCTGGATTTTTTCGAAGCGGTCGTGGATGACGCGGCCGAACAGGATGACGGCCAGGCTGACGGCGGGGGCGGGCATGACGGCGAAGATGGCCAGGCGCCAATCGACGCGCGTCATGATGGCGATGGCCAGGATGAAGGTCAGGCTGGTTTCAAACCAGTACATGACGCCCGGGCCGAGCATCATGCGGACGGCGTTGAGGTCGTTGGTGGCGCGGGCCATGATGTCGCCGGTGCGCGTGCGGGCGTAGTACTCGGGGGAGAGGCGGATGAGGTGGGCGAAAAGATCGTTGCGCAGGTCGAACTCGATATCGCGGGAGATGCCGATGAGGATGACCCGCATCCAATATTGAAAAATACCTTTGAGCAGGGCCAGGCCTACCAGGTAGCCGGCAAAGCGCACGAAAGCCGCCCCGCCGCCGCGGAAGGAATCCACCGCGCCGCGGATCATGAGGGGCTGCAGCGCCTGCGTAATGTCTTTCATGGCCAGGCACAGCCCGCCCAGCGCCATGCCCCGGCGATACCTCCAGAGGTATTTGCGGACGGTGTGCAGAGACTCCCACATGAGCTAGATTCCGAACACCGACGCGAAGGTCTTGGTCCACTCTGTGAATTCGACTTTCCGGCCTTCGCGATTGCGCCACCAGCCGGCGGGGCTGAAGAACCGGTCGCGCGAGGCAACCATGCGGAGATCGGGCCCGCCGCCCCGTTGGCGCTCGGCGGCGAGAAAAATCCGGCGCGCCCGGGCGGTGTGGTAATCGCTGGTGACCAGCAGGACGCTGTGGACTTTGCGTTGTTTCAGCGCGTCCAGGACGGCGACGGCTTCGTCGCGGGTGGAAAGCCCGGTATGGTACAGCGGGATGAAACACTCCGCCGGGTATCCCTTGCCGATGGCGAAGCGAATCGCCGCGTCGGCTTCGTTGATGCCGTAAAAGCCGCCGGGCGGCCCGCTGACCAGGACCAGCGGCACGTAGCCCTGCCTGGCCAGTTCCGCCCCTTTGATGGTCCGGTACCCGAAGGAATCGCCGGCCAGCACCACGGCAATCTCAGCCTTGGCGGCGCCGTCATCGTGCACCAGCGCCTTGCCGAGTGCGGTCAGCCAGAGATCGCGCCCCAGATACACCACAGCCGCCAGAAGCAGGAAGGCAAGCGCGAGTTTGAAACGGAGGCGGCGTGCGGCCACGAACTACTTCTCGTCCGTGGAATTCTTCTGATCGAGGTTGCCCACCGTTTTCAGCCGCTGGTACAGTCGTTCGACTTCGGCCTCGTCCTCGGGACGCAGGATGCGGTAGCGCGGCAGGGTGGACTGCGGTTTGCGTTCGCTGCCGGGCGCCAGGACTTCGCCCCAGTACTGGCGGTAGGGGATGCCGTCGATCAGGGCGTCGCGGGAGAGGCGGCGCAGGTGGCGCAGCAGGCTGTTGCAGCTGTCCAGGTCGCCGGGGTAGATCAGCAGGATGCGCGAATCGTCGAACAGGGTGATGCGGATGATCAGCGGCGAAATCCAGCCGGTGCGGTCCAGGCGCCGGATGTCCATCCAGGGGATGATTCTGCCGCCGATGGAGACGTAACCCTCGTGAATCTCGATGACCGGACGGAAGGCCATCAAAAAGAGCAATCCGGCGGTGAGCAGAAACAGACCGGCTGGAACGTAGGCGAGATGCAATTCGGTGCCCGCCCAGGCGCACAGGCCCGCCAACGCAACCGCGCTGATGCCAAACCACCGGTAGTGTCGCGCCGCCAGATAACGAGTCATTCCCGTTCTTAATTTTAGACTACTCCCGAGCGGGCACCTCGTCAACGTGCGCGGAGCGTTTGCACGCCGCGCAGGGTGTAATGGACACCGCTCCAGATGGTAAAACCCGCGCAAACCCAAAGCATTGCGGACGAGACGGCATAAAGAACCGGAACCGGCCAGATATTTTCGACCATCCAGGCGACGGCGGTCGAAATCTGCGCAAATGTCGATAGTTTGCCCCAACGGCTGGGCGGGAACTTCCTCATTTTGGTGAATGCCATGACCGCCACCACTGCCAGGAGAATGTACATATCGCGTCCCAAAACCACCACCACGAACCACCAAGGGACGCTTCCGGCAGCCCCCAGGGCCAGAAAGATCCCGCTGAGCAGGCATTTATCGGCAATCGGATCCAGGTAGGCCCCAGCCTGAGTGGCCAGCCCGTAGGAGCGCGCCAGGGCGCCATCGAGCACATCGGTGACCGCCGCCACAAAGAACAGCACCAGCGCCTGGCCGTGGCGCCCGCCCAGGATGGCGGCGATCACATAGGGAACCAGGATCAGCCGGAGCAAGGTGAACAGATTGGCGGGATTGAGCCAGCGTGGCATGTAAGCATCGAGTGTAGCGCGAGGCGTGGGAAGCGGTCCGAAGCGGAGGGAAAAGGCGCCTGGAGTGGGCAGCGGAGGCATAATATCTATGGGCCGGACCCTTGGCCGGCCCACGGGGACGAACTATAACCACTACCACTGACAGGAACTAAGGAGCGACACGACAAACTGTTCCATGGAGGAGCATATTAAGAAGTAAAATCGCCCGCCACGGAGGACATTCTCTTTGTCTTTTGCTATCTAGTCAGGCGAGAGCGGGGATCGTCTCATAATTCTTTACTTCCGCCGCGCCTTCCGAAGGCTCGCAGGAATATATCCGCGGTGTAAGGCCGAACTGCTGGTGGTAGGCTTGCGCGATCCGAGCGCGGAACGCTTCGGCCGCCCCGGCGCGCAACAGTGTCACGGTACATCCGCCGAATCCACCGCCGGTCATGCGCGAACCGTATACGCCATCGATGGCGAGCGCGGCGTCCACCAGGAAATCCAATTCTACGCAGCTCACTTCGTAATCGTGTTGCAGGCTGCGGTGCGATTCCACCATCAGCTTGCCCATGGCGGCGACATCCCCTTGCCCGCTGGCTTCCACGAAGCGGTTGACGCGGGCGTCTTCGGTCACCACATGGCGGGCGCGCCGCGCGACTACCTCGGGCAGGCGCGCAGCCACGCCCTCGAACTGCTCAGGCGAGACATCGCGCAGGCTCTTCACGTTCGCGTAGACTGCCGCGATGCCTTCCACCGCGGAGGCGCATTCGCGCACCCGGTCGTGGTAAGCGGAGCCGGAGAGCGCGTGTTTCACCATGGTGTTCACGGCGATGAAGGTGATACCGTCGGGAAGTTTGACCAGCCGGTGCCCCAGGCTGCGGCAATCGATTTCCACGGCGGAATGCGCGCGCCCGAAAACCGAGATGTACTGGTCCATGATGCCGCAGGGCATACCCACGAAATTTCGTTCGGCGCGCTGGCAGAGCCTGGCCAGTTCCAGCGGGTCGAACTCGCGCCCGGCGAGCAGCGCCAGCGCGGAGGAAACCTCCAGCGCGGCCGAGGAACTCAGGCCCGAGCCATCCGGCACGGTGCTGCGGATCAGCAGGTTCGCTCCCTCCACCGGCATGCCCGCGCGCACCAGTTCCTGCGCCACGCCGACGGGGTAGTCCGTCCACTGGCGCGTGGGTTCCACGGAGCCCAGGCTCGACGCGTCGAACTCGCGCTGTTCCCGGCGGTCCTCCGAATAGATGCGCAGTTTGCCGTCGGCCGAAGGCGCGGCCGCGATGTACGTGGCCAGGTTCAACGCCACGGGGAGGACGAAGCCGAGATTGTAGTCGGTGTGCTCGCCGATCAGATTGACCCGGCCAGGCGCCCGAAACACACGCGGTTGCTGTGTGGGGCCGAAACGCTCGTGAAATGCGCCGATCATGAGTCTTCGTGTTTCGACAGCCTGCTGAGGCCCAGCATGATGAGTCCGAACGCCAGCATGACCAGCCCGCAATATAGATTCACATTGGAATCCGTCAGCGCCGCCCGTTCCGACGGCGCGAAAACGCCCATGGCCAGCAGAATCAGGCCGACTATGGAGAAGAAAAAGCCCGTAGGCACTCTGAGATCCAGCATATTAGGCGAACCAGAAATTAAGGAATAGAGCCAATGCGCCGATGACGATGGCCAGGGGCACGGGACGCTTGTACCAGGCCACGCCCTCATCGTGTTTCAACTCGGTGAAACCGTACACCAAACCGGTCAACTCCGACTCCGGCTTGGGCTTGGTCAACAGGCTGACCA
>PLDO01000180.1:22515-26310 GCA_003136215.1 Bryobacterales bacterium | reverse complement strand
GTTCTTCCAGCGTGAGCCGGTCGGGGTTGCGGCCGAGGGCCTGGCCAAGGTCTTTGGCGGCGGATACGGGCATGGTGTGAAAGATTGTATCAGTCCTGGAGGAGGGCGGTCAGTACGGCCCAATACATTGGTCCCGCCTCTGGCTTCACCCAGGACGCGTAGATCGGGCCGTACTGATTCGGATTGGTCGCGACCTGGCCGCGCATGCCGATTCGGACGCCGCCGCCGAAGGTTTTTTCGAGCAGTGTCGTCTGGTCGTCCGGCCGGTTCAACGTGGCGTGGATCGACATACTGAGTTGATCCGCCGGTTGCACACAGGTCAAGCCCGGTTCCACCAGCAGGGTCAGGACGGCGTCGACATCCTGGGGAGTGGACCTCTCGGAAATCTCGCTGTTGCCGCGCGCATCGGTGGAAACCACCGCGATGAGGTCGCGGCCGGTAGTGGCGGCGTAATGCCGCAAGGCTTCGATCGCCATGCCGTCGGGGTGAATCTCGCGGATCTGTTGGGTCATCTCCTCGGGGCGCAAAAAGCAGGAGCTGAAGAGGGCTTTTCCCGGAGTCCAACTGGCGGTGATGGCGAGGCGGAATCGTTTGGGTTGCGGCAGGAGTTTGAGGACGGCGTTGTGGGTGGAGTGGACCACGCCGCCGGATGGCGCGAGCAGGGCCAGCATGTAGGCGTTCCAGCGGCGCGTGTCGCGGGCGTCGGCTTTGGCGCCTTTGCCGAGCAACATCCGTACCGTGGCGGTGCGGCCGTATTGCGCGGCGAGCATCAGCGGCGTGCGGCCTTCCTTGTCCCTGCCTTCGAGGTCGGCGCCTTTGGCGAGGAGCCCTTCGATCTCCTTGGATTTGCCGCTCCTGGCGGCCTGCAGGATATCCATCGGGGCGTCGGCCGCCAGGGTGGGAAGAGCGACAGCGGGAAGGAGCAGTAGGGCAGCGGTGAACAAAGATACCTGGTGCATAGGAAGAATGGCCTCGCGTCTCCACAGGCTAGCAAAAAGCCACGCTACACTAGAAACAGAGGTTGAGATCCGGTATGACGCGAATGGAGAACATCCAGGACTTTCTGGCACAGAAGCGCTTCGCGTTTATCGGCGTCTCCCGCCAGCCGAAGGACTTTTCGCGTGCGCTGTTCCGCGAATTCCAATCGCGGGGTTACGAGCCGGTGCCCGTCCACCTCGAAGTCCCGGAGATTGAGGGTGCGCGCTGCTTCACTCATTTGCGGGACATCCAGCCGCCCGTGGAGAGCGTCCTGTTGATGACCTCCCCGGCCGTGACCAACCTGCTGGTCCGGGAGTGCGCGGAAACGGGAATTAAGCGGGTCTGGTTCTACCGCGGCGCCGGCCAGGGTGCGCTTACCGCCGGCGCACTACAGATCTGCGAGGCCAGCGGGATTAACGCCATCCCTGGCGAGTGCCCGTTCATGTTCTTTGGCGGCACACCCTGGTTTCACCGGTTTCACGGACTGGTGAAGAAGATTACCGGCGCGTATCCCCGCTGAGCAGTGGGACAGGCCATCGTCTTTCGTGGCCTGTTGGGATGGGCGTTCCGCCCGCGAAACTTCATGAAAAATGGTGGGGCAGGCTTTAGCTGGCTTTAGCTTGCCAGCCGGCCGCAAGGCCGGCCTCCATCCCGATGGTCTTTCGATTCTGTCATGTTTCGACAGACGACAAACCCCGATCGTCTGTCCCACCTGCGGCCTAACGCGGGATGTCGTACTTCTTGATTTTCTCGTAGAGCGTGGAGCGATCGATCCCCAGCACCGAGGCAGCCTCCTTGATGTTGCCCTGAGTGCGCTGGAGGGTGGCGGTGATCAGCACCTTCTCCATGTCCTGCATGGTCATGCCGGCGGGGACCGCCCACGCCGGGGCGGGCGCTGCTGTCTGTGCCAGAAAAGCGAAGTCGCTCTCCGTCAACACGGGCCCGCGGCAAGTCACCATGGCGCGCTCGACGGCGTTCTCCAACTCGCGCACGTTGCCGGGCCAGTTGTGATCCAGCAGGATGCGCAGCGCTCCTTCGCTGATCTCGCTCACGTCTTTGCCCAGCTCATGAGCCAGGCGCTCCACGAAATGGTCGGCCAGCAGCGGAATGTCTTCGCGCCGCTCACGCAGCGGGGGAATTCGAATCTCAATCACGTTCAGGCGGTAGTACAGATCGTCACGGAAGTTTCCTTCCGCCACGGCCTGCTGGAGATTCACGTGAGTCGCCGCCACCACCCGCACATCCACGCGCACCTCTTCGCTGCCACCCACGCGGTAAAAGGCGCGATCCTGCAGGACGCGCAGCAGGTCCACCTGCAGCTTGGGCGAAATGTCGCCGATCTCATCCAGGAAGATGGTGCCGGTGTCGGCCATTTCGAATTTGCCGCGCTTCTGCTGGTTGGCGCCGGTGAAAGACCCCTTCTCGTGGCCGAAGAGCTCGCTNNCGGTCGCCGGCGTTGTGGATGGCCCGCGCCACCAGTTCCTTGCCGGTGCCGCTCTCGCCCTGGATCAGGACCGTGCTGCGCAGGCTGGCGATTTCGCCGCACAGCGCCATGATCTCCAGCATGCGCGGGTTCTTGCTGATCACATCGTGCACGGAGTACTGGCGGGAGAGCTTCTTGCGGAGGATGGTGTTCTCACGCTGCAGGTTCTTCACCTTGATAATGCGATTGACCAGCAGTGAGATCTCCTCGGGATTGCACGGCTTGACGATGTACTCCTGCGCGCCTTCCTTCATGGCGGTGATGGCCGTGTCCACGGTGGCATAGGCCGTGATGATGATGATGGAGGCCTCCGGGTGCAAGTGCCGGATCTGCATCATGGTCTCGATGCCGTCCATGCCGCCGGGCATTTTCAGATCGACGAAGTAGATGGCGTAGTCGCGCAGGCCTGCCTTTGCCACCGCATCGCGGCCGGAAGACGCCGTGTCCACGACGTAGCCGTCTTCGCGGAGCCATGCGGCGAGCGATTCGCACATCACCTCTTCGTCGTCCACAACCAGGATCTGCCAGTGAGTCTTCATACCTTTTTTCCCTCGGGAGAGCGGCGCATCGCGCGCGCGCAGGCGGCGCAGAAGGCGTCTTCCTTCAAATCGATCTGGCGGACCGTAGTGGCGAGCGACATCGCGCACTTACGTTCCGCGCAGTGCACCAGCCCGAACAAATGGCCGGTCTCGTGGAGGGCTTCTTTGTGAGCGCGCTCCAGAAAAATCTCGCGGTTGGCCGCGAGGCCGTAGAACTCCTGCCGCAGCCGGGCGAAGGAAACCACCCCTACCCGTCCGCCCAATTGGGCTTGTCCGAACACAAAGGTCAATACCGGTATGAACAGGTCGCGCTCCGTCACCGCCAGCAACTTGGAGGCGTCCTGGGGACACCGCCGGAGCAGCATGTCGAGCAGCGGGATGGAGCCGTATTGCCGGCGGTCCGCGTCGAAGGCGAACTCCACGCTGCCCAGTTCCATGCTGCGCACCTGACAGGCGAATTCCGCCGCCACCCGGCCGGTCACCGCCGCCAGCGCCTCGCGCTCCACCTCTTCGGTCGCGGCCACATACAGATACTTCATTCCCTGCGCGCCAGAACCGCGGGCGGCGGCTCGGTCCGCGCGGCGGGCGGCACCAGCGGCAGCGACACGGTAAACGTGGTGCCCTGTCCCACGGTGCTCTTGACCTCGATATCGCCACCGTGGGCCTCGATAATTCCGTACGACACGGCGAGGCCCAGGCCTACCCCCTTGCCCTCCGGTTTGGTGGTGAAGAACGGGTTGAAGATTTTGGCCAGATTCTCCGGCAGGATGCCTTCGCCGTTATCGGAGACATGCA
>PLDO01000180.1:0-22491 GCA_003136215.1 Bryobacterales bacterium | reverse complement strand
AGCGTCATGCGCAGGATCTTGTTGAGATCGGCGGCCGCGCGCTGCGGCTTGCCGCGCCGCGAAAATGCCAGGAGGTCGCTGACAATACGGCCCACCCGGGCGGTCTCACTGGTCACCTGGCCGAGATACCGGCGGAATTCGGGGATGCGATTCTGCGGAATGCCATCGTCTTTCAGCATGCGCTGCAGCAGCATGGATAAGTTGAGCACCCCCGAGACCGGGTTGTTGATTTCGTGCGCCACGCTGGCGGACAGCTCTCCGAGCGAGGCGAGACGGTCGCTGTGCAGAAGTTTTTTCTGTGCGGACTTGAGCTGCAGCGTGCGCTCTTCGACCTTGGTCTCCAGGTTCTGGGTGAACTGGTTGATCTCAGCGAGCGCCGTCCGCAAGCGCTCGCGCATCACGTCGAAGGAGCGGGCTAACTCGTCGAGTTCCTCACTGCTGCCCACGATGTCCAGCGGCTGGTCGAGTTCCATCTGGCTGACCGCCTTGGTGCCCTCGATCAGCTTGTCGATGGGCCGGCTGAGGAAGCGGCGGGTGAAAAAGATAATAAACAGGCTGATGAGGGTGACCTCCACCGCGGTCACCAGCAGGACGCGGAACTTCATGGCGGCCACTTCGTGGTCCACGCTCTCCAGGTTGAGCCGCAGGTCCAGGACGCCGAGCACCTTCATCTCCGCCGGGTGCGCGTGGCACTGTGCCTGGCTGCACGAGGGCTCGTTGTAGATGGGTGTGGACATGGCCAGCCGGCGGCCGCCATTGGCGCCGCGGAAAATCCGCACGCGCGTAGGCAGGTCTGGAGGCTTGCTCTCCGGCACTGCCTCCGCCGTGCCGGCCTGGTCCTCCGGATTGGTGGAGAACATCACCTGGCCGGCGCGATTGAACATGCGGATGCGGTCGATGCCCTGTTTGAGGGCGATGGTCTGCATCACCTGGTAAGCGGCCTCGCGATGGTCGTCCAACATGGCGTGCCACGTAGCGCTGGTGATGGCCTTGGACAGTTGATCCGCACCAAGGAAGATTGTGTTCAGGAGTTGTTGCTCCTCGGTGGTGACATTGACGAGTCCGGAAACCGCCGCCACAATGATCACGATGACGGTGATCGAGAGCATCAGCTTCCGGGCGAGACGCCTCGGCATAATGGCTATTCAGACCTGGAAATATTGTAGCTGGTGGCGGCTATGCGTGGGGCAGAATTCTACACTGGTGGCGGAATTACCAGCACACACGCGCGGGAGAACGGGAGCGATGCCCGGTGACACAGACCACGATTTGTTGATAATACGAAAGTTAGATTGGCGCGGTCCGAGCTTCGCTCGGATGCACAAGGCGGAGCCTTATGCCACGCCTATTTCTCCAGCGCCAGTCCGGAGTCCTTCAGCACGCGCCAGCCGCCATCGAGGGAGATGGCCTGGGTGTAGCCCATTTGGCGTAAATTGTCGGCGACCAGGGCGGAGCGGAATCCGCCGCCGCAATACAACACGAGCTTGGTGTCTTTGTCCGGCACTTTGGTTTCGATATCGCGCTCGATGATGCCCTTGCTAAGGTGCACCGCGCCCACGACGTGCCCGGCGGCCCACTCGCTCTCCTCGCGCGTATCCACCAGGACGTGCGCCTGGCCGGCCTCGCGCATCTTTTGATACCCCGCCAGGTCGATCTCTTGAACGCGCGCCTTGGCGTCGTTGACGAGCTTTAGAAATCCAGGGTTATGTGCCATCGCTCCTTACTCCACCCGCCGGATCTTGGCCCCGACACCGGCCAGTTTCGTCTCGATTTTCTCATAGCCCCGGTCGATGTGGTAGACGCGGTCGATGACAGTTTCGCCCTTCGCCACCAGGGCGCCGAGCACGAGCGAGGCGCTGGCCCGCAAATCGCTCGCGATCACGCCGGCGCCGGTCAACTCGCGCGGACCGGCGACAATCGCCTGTCTGCCGTCGAGCCGGATATTGGCGCCCATGCGCGCCAGTTCCTGGGCGTGCATGAAGCGGTTCTCGAAAATCGTCTCCACGACAATGGCGATACCCTCCGCCTGCGTCATCAGCGCCATATACTGTGCCTGAAGATCGGTGGCGAAACCGGGGTACTCTTCGGTGGTCATATCGACGCTGCGCAGCCGGCCGGTTCCCCGGACGCGCAAGGAAGTGTCATCGGGCTGTGTCACTTCCGCCCCGCATTGTTGCAGCTTGGACACGAGCGCGGCTACGTGCTCCGGATTGCAGCGGGTTACGGTGACATCGCCGCGCGTAATCGCGCCCGCCACCAGGAACGTGCCGGCTTCGATGCGGTCGGCAATGATGGTGTGCTCGGCGCCGCCCAACCGCTCGACGCCCTGTATGCGGATGGTGGAGGTTCCGGCGCCCTCGATGCTGGCGCCCATCTTGACCAGCAGGTCCGCCAGATCCACCACCTCCGGTTCGCGGGCGGCATTGCGCAGCACGGTTTCGCCCCTGGCCAGGACGGCCGCCATCATCAGGTCTTCGGTGCCGGTGACGGTAATCCGGTCGAAATTCACCATCGCGCCGCGCAGCCCATCGGGCGCCACCGCCTCGATATATCCGTGCGCCTGGTTGATGGTGGCGCCCAGTTGCTCCAACCCGAAGATGTGCAGATTGATGGGCCGGGCGCCAATGGCGCACCCGCCTGGAAGGGAAACGCGCGCGCGGCCGCTGCGCGCCACCAGGGGTCCCAGCACCAGGCTCGAGGCGCGCATGGTCTTGACCAGTTCGTAGGGCGCCTCCGGGCTCAAAATGCGCTCGGTTCGCAAGCGCACGGTTTCGCCTTCCACCTCCACGGTGGTTCCAATATCCACCAGCAGGCGCTCCATGGTGCGGATATCGCGCACGCGCGGCACGCGATGCAAGATCACGGCCTCATCGGTCAACAGCCCCGCCGCCAGCGCCGGCAGGGCCGAGTTCTTCGAGCCGTTGGTGGGAACTTCTCCGCGGAGCGCGGCCCCGCCGGTAATTACGAATTTATCCATACTCTATCCACGGAACCCTTTCATTCGCCCAGCGCCTGGCGGACGCGCCCGCGGCATGCGGCCAGGCGCCGCTCCGCCTCGTCCCGCCCGATGCCGGCCCTGCCCATGACGATGGCCGTGCGCACGCTCATACCGCTCTCCGCCAGCAATTCGCGGGCGCGCTCGGGCGAAACCGCGGCCGCCTGGGCCACGATGCGCCGGGCGCGATCCACCAGCTTCTCATTCTTCGGCTGGACGTTGACCATCAGGTTGCCGTAGACGTAGCCCAGGCGGATAAACGTCCCTGTGGAGAGCATGTTCAATACCAGTTTCTGCGCCGTGCCCGCCTTCATGCGAGTGCTGCCGGCGACGATCTCCGGCCCCACCAGCGGCGCGATCGGAAAATCCACCGCGTGCGACAGTTCGGCCGCGGGGGAACAGCAGATCCCCACCGTCACCGCGCCCAGCCGCCTGGCTTCGGCCACCGCTCCCAGCACGTAAGGCGTTCTCCCGCTCGCCGCGATTCCTACTAGCACGTCCTTGGCCGTGAAACCGCGCGCGGAGAGATCGCGCACGCCGATGGCCGGATCGTCCTCGGTGGTCTCGGTGGCGCGGCTGAGTGCGGCTTCCCCGCCGGCCATGATGCCCTGCACCATTTCGGGCGGCGCGCTGAACGTGGGAGGGATCTCCGATGCGTCAAGCACGCCGAGGCGGCCGCTGGTTCCAGCGCCCAGGTAGAACAGGCGGCCGCCCTTCGCCAGGGCCGCGACGATGGCATCCACGGCGCGCGCGATGGCCGGGATCTCGCGCTCCACCGCCGCCGCCACCAGTTGGTCCTCGGCGTTGATGATGCGCAGAGCCTCCTCGGTGGGTAGCGTATCGATAGATGCCGAGGCGGGATTGGGCTGTTCGGTGAGTAATTTCTCCAGCACACTTCAGGCTAGCATCACTGCGCGATAGACTCAGAGGGATGACTCTCGCCATTCAGGCCGACGATGTGCGCGCCGCCGCCGGACGAATTCGCCCGTTGGCGCGCCGGACGCCCGTGTTCACTTCCGCCGGGTTCGACGCCGAAGCGGGCGCGCGCGTGTTCTTCAAGTGCGAAAACCTGCAGCGAGGCGGTGCTTTCAAAATCCGCGGCGCCGCCAATCTGGTGCTGTCGCTTTCCAGGGAGTCGCTGGCGCGGGGCGTGGTGGCCTACTCTTCCGGCAATCACGCGCAGGCCACGGCCATCGCCGCGAAATATGTCGGCGTGCCCTCGACCATCGTGATGCCGGAGGACGCGCCGCGGTCCAAAATGGAAGCCACGCGAGCGCACGGAGCGCGCATCGTCACCTACGACCGGTTCAAGGACAGCCGGGAAGCCATCGCGCAGAGCATCCTGAAGGAGACGGGAGCTACGCTGGTGCCGCCGTTCGATCACCCCATGATCATGGCCGGGCAGGGCACGGCCGCCATGGAGTTGCTCGACGAGACCGGCCCGCTGGACGCCCTGATCACTCCGGTGGGCGGCGGCGGCCTGCTAGCCGGATGCGCCACGATTGCCAAGGCGCAGCAGCCCGCGATCCGCGTATTCGGCGCCGAGCCGGAAGGCGCCAACGACACGTTTCTTTCCATGCTGGCAGGCGAGCGGGTATCGGTGCACCCCGACACCATCGCCGACGGGCTGCGCGCGCCCAAACCCGGAGAGTTGACGTTTCCGGTGATGCAGCAACTGGTGGAGCGCATCGTGCTGGTGAGCGAAGACGAAATTCGCGCCGCCGTCAAATTCGTGCTGCTGCGGCTGAAGATTCTGGTGGAGCCGTCTGGCGCGGTACCGGTGGCGGCGGTGCTGTTTCGCAAATTGCCTACCGGGATCAAGTCGGTGGGCGTAGTGATCTCCGGCGGCAACGTGGATTTCGCGGACCTCGCAAAGATGTAAGGGGGCGGACAAGAGGATGAGGTTCTCAGGTCGCTTGTGGGGCAGCTTGGTAAGCTGCGCGGCGATTGCCAATCGCCGCGCAGGATGCCATCCGGATGCCATCCTGCCCCACAAAGGGCGGGCGGTGCGCTACCGCATGTTGGCTTTCAGGATCTTTTTGCGCAGGCGGATGCTGGTGGGCGTCACTTCCACGAACTCGTCGTCGCGGATGAATTCGATGGCCTGTTCCAGATTGAGAAGCCGTGGCGGCACCAGGCGGATGCCCTCGTCGGAGGTGGAAGCGCGCATATTGGTGAGCTTCTTCTCCTTGACGATGTTGACGTCGAGATCGGAATCGCGGGCGTTTTCCCCGACAATCTGGCCACCGTACACCTCGGTTCCGGGAGCGACGAATATCTCGCCGCGTTCCTGGAGGTTGAAGATGGCATAGCCGGTGGTTCTGCCGGTGCGGTCGGCCACCAGCGATCCGGTGGGCCGCGAGGAAATTTCGCCCTGCCACTCGATGTAGCCGTGGAAGAGCGAGTTCATGATGGCGGTGCCGCGCGTGTCGGTGAGGATTTCGCTGCGCAGTCCGATCAGCCCGCGCGATGGCAAATGGAATTCGAGGCGCACACGGCCGGAGCCGTGGTTGACCATCTTGACCATCTTCCCCTTGCGTGCGCCGAGTTTCTCGATGACCACGCCGAGGAAGCTTTCGGGGCAATCGATGATCAGGTGTTCCACCGGCTCGCACAGTTTGTGGTCGATCGTGCGCGTCAGGATCTCGGGCTTGCCCACCGCCAGTTCGTAGCCTTCGCGGCGCATCATCTCAATCAGGATGGCGAGCTGCAATTCGCCGCGGCCCATCACCTTGAAGGTGTCGTGGCCCAACTCCTCGACGCGGATAGAAACGTTGGTCAACAGTTCCTTGTCGAGCCGCTCGCGCAAGTTGCGCGAAGTCACCCACTGTCCCTCGCGCCCGGCAAAGGGCGAGGTGTTGATGGTGAACGCCATGGCGATGGTGGGCTCGTCGATCTGGATGGGCGGCAGCGGCTGCGGATCTTCCGCGCTGGTGACGGTCTCCCCGATGGTGATGCCTTCCACGCCGGCGATGGCCAGAATGTCGCCCTGCCGCCCGATGGTTTCATCGACGCGCTTCAACCCCTCGAACGAATATAGCTTGGTGATCTTGGTGGTGTGCAGGGTGCCGTCGCGCTTGGCGATGGCCACGTTGTCGCCGTACTTGAGCGTGCCGTTGACCACGCGGCCGATGCCCAGGCGGCCGAGATAATCGCTGTAATCCAGGTTGGCGATCAGCATCTGAAGGACGCCGTCCGGGTCGCCCACGGGCGGCGGAATGTGCTTCACGATGGCGTCGAACAAAGGCCGCAGATCGGTGGCCGTATCTTCCATCTTGCACTTGGCGACGCCGGTCTTGGCGATGGTGTAGAGCACCGGAAAATCGAGCTGATCTTCCGTGGCGTCGAGGTCGATAAAGAGATCGTAGATCTCGTTCAGGACTTCCTCGATGCGGGCATCCGGCCGGTCGATTTTGTTGATGACGACGATGGGGGGAAGCTTATTTTCCAGGGCCTTGCTGAGAACGTAGCGGGTCTGCGGAAGCGGCCCTTCGCTCGCGTCCACCAGCAGCATGACGCCGTCGACAATCTTGAGCGCGCGCTCCACTTCTCCGCCGAAATCGCTGTGGCCGGGGGTGTCGACGATGTTGATCTTCACGCCGTGGTAACGCACGCCGGTGATCTTGGCGAGGATGGTGATGCCTCTCTCGCGCTCCAGGTCGTTGGAATCCATCACGCGGTCTACGTGTTCCTCATGGGAACCGAAGATTCCGCTCTGATTGAGCATGGCGTCCACGAGAGTGGTCTTGCCATGATCTACGTGCGCGATGATGGCGATATTGCGAATGTTTGGGTTGCTGCTTGTCATGTCGATAGATACTCAGGCCTAAAGGCCTAACAGAATACGTAAACGATCCTCTACTTGCTGCATCACTGGCGGGGAAACTCTGCCCCGCCGCCGCTTCAGCCTCTGCTTGGAAACCGAGCGGACGCTCTCACACTGGATGAAGCTCCCGGAACTCAGGCCGCCTTCCGGCGGAGCCACGGGCACATGCCAGCGGATCTTTCTCGGCGTCCGCGTGATCGGCGCCACTACCACCATTTCCGCCGGACCTTCGTTGAAAATATCTTCCGAGAGGATCAACGCGGGCCGCGTGCCCGCCTGCTCGTGTCCCGTGGTGGGATCGAAATTCAAATCCCACACCTCTCCACGTAACGGCTCGGGGATACTCACTTCTTATCGAGCCCGTCCGCCAGAGTCTGCTCCCACAGTTGACGTTCCTGCACTTCCTGTTTCCACGCCCGCGGATCGCCCTTCAGCGCCTGAAAGTCGCTGTTGGCCGCGCGCAGGAAGCTCTCGCGGCGATAGCGTTCGATGGCCCGGTCCAGAACCGCCTGCATCGACGCCTGCTCTTCTTCCGCAAGCTGCCGCAGCAGTTCATGCGCATGCGGGCTGATGCGGACGTTCGGCGTGCGGCTTTCGGGCTTCACGGAAGTATTATAGCACGTGTACGGCGGCGTATACGAATCTGTATACAAGTGGCATAAGGCTCCGGCTTGTGCATCCGACCGAAGGTCGGACTGTGGAAGTACCGGGCGAGCTGGCGCTCGCCTGCACAAGGCGGAGCCTTATGCCACCCTACTCCTCGTGAACCACGTCCATCGGATTCAGCCGTGCCGCCACGCGCGCCGGGTAGAGGCCCGCCAGCACGGTGACGCACCAGACCAGCAGCAATGCACCGCCCAGCAATCCCCACGGCGGATGAAACTGGATGGTCCAGCCGAAACTTTGTTTGTTGACGACGAACACCAATAGCAGCGAGAGCGCGAAGCCCAGCGCCATGCCGAGCAACACCGCCAACAGGCCCAGGAACGCCGCCTCCGTCAGGATCATGCCGCGGAGTTGGCCGCCCGACGCGCCCAGGTAGCGCAGCAGGCCGAGCTCGCGGCGGCGGTCGAGCACCAGCGCCAGCAGCGAGTTTGCCGCGCCCAGCATGGCCACCACGATGGCCACCGCCTCCAGCGCCCAAGTGATGGCGAAGGTGCGGTCGAAGATTTCGATGGCGCTTCGGCGCAGCGTCTGGTTGGGCGCCACGCTCACGCCACAGGCCGCGGTACGGAGTTGAACGTCGCGCAGGACGCCCTCGCGGCTGGCGCCCGGAGCCAGATAGATGGCGGCATTGGTGGCTGGCTGGCCGGGCAAATATTTGAGCAGCGTGCCGCGGTCCAGAATCAGATACCCCTGGCTGCTCGAATACTCGTAGTAGACGCCGGCGATGGTCAGGGTGACGGTGCTCTCTCCCAGCGGGATGGGCACCCGGTCGCCCGCGCGCAGGTGGTGTTGGTTGGCGAAGGGTTCGCTGGCGATGGCGCGGTCCTGGTGCGGCAGGCTGCGCAGGATGGCGTCGCGATCCTGGC
This sequence comes from Bryobacterales bacterium, assembly GCA_003136215.1. Classification (GTDB taxonomy): domain Bacteria; phylum Acidobacteriota; class Terriglobia; order Bryobacterales; family Bryobacteraceae; genus Solibacter. The sequence goes on along the minus strand of PLDO01000180.1, from coordinate 14,138 downwards.
CGGGCAGGAAGCGCAGACGGCCGTACCGGCGGACGATGTCCATGTCGCCGGCGCCCAGAGTGGCGCGCTGGCCGCGAAAGTGCAGCGGCACGGCGTGGAAGACATCCACCGCCGCCACGCCGGGGGTGGACGCGAGAATCCCCGGGACCTCGGCGGCGAGCGGCGGGTAGTCGCCGGCCGACGAGGGGCCCGCCGGCCGCACGTAGAGGTCGGCGCGAAGCTGGATATCCAGCCACAGGGCCACCGTTTCGCGGAAACTGCCCACCATGATGCCGACGCTCGCCATCATGGCGATGGCCGTGGCCAGCGCCGCCACCACCACGCTGGTGCGCGAAAGCGACGCCGTCAGGCTGCGCCCCGCCAGCAGGCCCACGACGTGCGAGTGCACCACCCGGCGGGTGGCGCGGTTGACCGCGATCACCACGGCCGGCGCCGCCAGCGCCGCCGCCGCGATGGCCAGCAACGCGGCCAGGTATCCGCCGACCGGATAACCCGACACCGCGTCCGCCTGCGATGCCGCCAACGCGAGCGCGCCAGCCAGCGCGGACCACAGCAGGCCGCGCCGCCACCGCAGGCGCGCGCGGTGTTCCCGCGCCCCGCGGCTCATGGCTTCGGTGGGCGCTACCTTCATGGCTTCGCGCGCCGGAGCCAGGGCGCTCGCGAAGGCCACCAGCGCCCCGGTCAGAATGCCGGCGCACGCCTCGAAGGCGGTCAGTTCGACCGGAGCAGGCCGGCTGGTGGTATACAGCGCGTTGACCGTATCGGCGATCAGGCGCACCGCGCCGCCCGCCAATATGCGGCCCAACAACACGCCCAGCATGGCGCCGGCGATACCGAAAAGCAGCGCCTCGGCGAGGAAAAGGGCGAGGATGGTGGAGCGTGCCGCGCCGATGGCTCGCAGAATGCCGATCTCGGCGCGCCGCCGCACCACGCTGATCGAGATCGTGTTGTAGATGAGGAACGCGCCCACCACCAGGGAAATGTAGCTCAGCACCCGCAGGTTCCAGCGAAAGGCGCGCAGCATCCGCTGGTTCTCGTCGCTGCGCGCGCCCGGCTTTTCCAGTTGCGCCGAAACCGGCAGCGCGCCGCGGATGGCCGACTCCACGCGGGCGAAGTCTTCGGTGGGGCCCACGGTCACATCGATACGGTCCAGTTTGCCGTAGCGATGGAGGGCTTGCTGTGCGTCGGCGATATCGATCGCCAGGAATTCGCCCGCGGCATCGATGGTCTGCCCGACGGGAAAAGTCACCGGGCGGCCCGCCAGCGTGCCTTGGACGAACTTCCCCCCTATGCGCGCGGCGAGCGCTTTGGACACGGCGGCGCCCTCCGGCGCGCCGGCGAGATCCGCGCCGTAGAGCGGCACCGCGCCCAGCCCGGGCAGCACGATCTGCGCTTCCATGAGCGGCGCGAAATGGACGTCGAATGGCAGCGCGGCGAGCGCAGCCATGTAGCGTTCGTCAATGCCGCCGGTCGCGATGATTTGAAGGTCGGTCTTGCCGGCCAGCGTCTGCATGGACGAGCGGAAGCTGCCGGTGGCCGCGTCGCCCGCCAGATCGATGGCCACCACCACCGCCACGCCGAGCGCCACTGCAAGGATGGTGAGCGCGGTGCGCGGCAAATCGCGGCGCAGCGGGCGCAGGATGAGGGTGCGTAGCAGTTTCAGCATTGGTGGGGCGGCCAATCCTGGAGGTGGCTGGCTTTCCGCGGGTTTTGGAAGGCGGAACCGCCTGCCCCACCAATGCCCGGCCGCACTCTGGAAAGGGTTGAAGGCCTGCCCCATCTTGGTGGCGCAGGCGGTTCCGCCTGCGAGAAGTTGGTCGCGCCACTCATTGGCGCTCGATGCCTTCAACGCGGCCGTCGCGCAGGCACACACGCACCGTGGCGATGGCCGCGGCTTCGGCGCTGTGAGTGGCGATCAGGACGGTGGCGCCGAAGCGCGCCGCCGCTTCGCCGAGCAGCGCCAGCACCTGTTCGCCGCTGGCGGTATCCAGATTGCCCGTGGGCTCGTCGGCGATCAGCAGATCGGGCGAGTGAACCAGGGCGCGGGCGAGAGAGACCCGCTGCATCTGTCCGCCGGAAAGCTGGTACGGCATGCTGGCGGCCTTCTCTTCGAGGCCCACCCAGCGCAGGCGCTGGCGCGCCGCCTCGCTGGTATTGGCGGCGCCCGCCAGCAGGAGAGGCAGTTCCACATTCTCCAGCACCGTCAACGTGGGCAATAGTTGAAAGGACTGGAAGACGAATCCCACGCGCCGCCGTCGGAGCGCCGTCAACTCGCTTTCGGAAAGGGCTGTAGTGGCGCGCCCGTCGATGAGCACTTCGCCCGAAGTGGGGAAGTCCATGGCGCCCGACAGGTTGAGCAGGGTGCTCTTGCCGCAGCCGCTGCGGCCCAGGAGCGCCGTCACGGTGCCGGCTTCGGCACTCAGTGAAACGTCGTGGAGAACTTCCACCGGGAGCCCCCCGTTGCTGTACGTTTTGGATACTCCGCGGAGTTCCAGGCGTGGTGCGGACATCTGACCTTAGGCCTTTTCGGGTTTCATCACGGCTACGTAGCTCAGATTCCGGTAGAGTTGGTTGCAATCGAGCCCGAAGCCCACCACAAAGCGGTCGGGGATCTCGAAGCAGCAAAAGTCCACCGGGACCTGCACGATGCGGCGCGAGTTGCGGTCCAGGAAGGTGCATACCGACAGGGAATTCGGCGCCCGGCCTGCCAGGGTCTGCAGCAGATAACGCAAAGTGAAGCCGGTGTCGACGATATCCTCCACCAGCAGGACGTCCTCCCCCTCGATGCTCTCATCCAGATCCTTGGCGATGCGCACCACGCCGGGGGAGCCGCTCTTGTTGGAGAAACTGGAGATCGCCAGGAAATCGATTTTGACGGGAACTTCGATGTAGCGCGCCAGCGCGGTGAGGAAGAACACGGAGCCCTTGAGCACGCCGATGAGGGTGAGCGTGCGGCCGGCATAGCTCCGGGAGATCTCCGCGGCCACTTCGCGGATGCGGGCATCGATCTGCTCCCCGGTGAAGAGGATTCGCTCGATCCCGGGGATGGGTTCGGCGCTCACGCGGGAACCGGCCTCGCCGCCAGGCCGTATTTGAAGATGAGGTTTTCGAAGTCCTTCTGGTAAAAAACCTGGATATTCAGGTGGGGGTACAGTTCGCGCAGCAGCCGCACCTTACGGTTCTTCCTGGTGACCAGCGATTGCTTCATGGTGGTGAGTTCCACGTAGAGATCGAACTCCTGGAGGTAGAAATCGGGGGTGAAGGCTTCGAGCACGCTGCCATCCTGATCGTATTTGACGGGGAAACTGCGCGGTTCGTATTCCCAGGCGATGCGGTAGAAATCCAGCAGGTTGGCAAACATCTCTTCGCTGGGGTGGGCGAACATTTTGTTGCGCAGGGTGACGTTGCCGCGCGGCACGATGCCGAAGCGGGCCAGCTTGAGCCGCATCTGGAACTGGAGTTGCTGTTCGGCGGCCGGCGAAAGCAGGCCGCGTTCCTTGAGCCCGGTGGCGGCGACGACGGCTTCGATGACGTCGGCCATCTGCTCGGTAGTCAGGGCTTCGGCGTTGAGGACGAGATCGAAAAGCTCGGCGGTGGCTTTGGTTTTGCCGAACTTGGCTTTGCGGTCGGCGCGGTCGGCGGCTTCCAGATCGAGCAGCAACTGGCGGGCCGCGGGGCGTTCCAGGCGGCGATCCAGCATGAGGTTGCCGATACGGACATTCTCGGGCGCGACGACATGGACGCGCAGCATGCCGGGGAAGTGGCGGCTTTGCAGTTCGCCGCCGACGGCGCAAAAGACGATGTGGTGCCGGGTGGCCAGGCGAGCCAGAATCGAGGTCACCAGGCTGGCGTATGCCTTGTCGGGGATTTTGGCATCTTCGCCGAATTCCTCCGCGGCGAGCGCGCCCACGCGGGATTGCGTGAGCAACTCGAAGCCGAGGCGCTGCCCGCCGAAGCGCGCCACCTCTTCAAAACGGCACCCAGGATGACCCGAAACCGCGATCAACGCCATGTCACAAGCTCATCATAGCGCGACGTGGCAGGAGATCCGTGTAAATGAAGCCATCCACATTGCGCACTTCTCCGGTCTCGATGTCGAGGGGCCGGCGGAACATGGGGCCATCGTAGACGAAGGTGTGGAACTCGCCGTTTTCGCCGCAGGGGTCGGCGGATTCCGGCAGGGCGGAGAGCAGGGCGCGGTCGAATTCGCGTCCGGCGAACCCGGCATCGAGCGCGCGGGAATCGATGCAGCTGAGGCGCGCGCGCAGGCCGCCGGCGATCATGTCGCGGGCGAGGATGGCGGTGGGAAGTTCCCACAGCGGGAACACGGGCGTCAGTCCCGAACCGCTCAACTGGCGCTCGCGGTAGGCGCGCACGTCGGCGAGGAACAGATCGCCGAAAGCGATGGTACCGAAGCCTTCGGCGACGGCGCGGCGGCAGGCATCGGCCATGCGGACTTCGTACTCCTCGTTGGTGCAGGGGAAGGGCAGCGGGATCTGCCGCACCGGCAGGCCGATGGCGTCCGCCTGCTCCTGGAGCAATCCGGCGCGCACGCCGTGCATGGCCACGCGATCGGCCGCTTCATTGAGCGTGGTCAATAGCGCGGAGACTTCGATGTTCTGCCGGCGCAGCGTGTGGAGGGTCCACGCGCTGTCCTTGCCGGAGCTCCAGGCGAGCAGGACTTTTTTCACAATTGCAGTCTCAGACTAAGAAGATCACCCGCCCGCAAGGCGGGCGTTGGCAGGCTGAAGCCTGCCCCACCATTGGTGGCGCAGGCGCTTCCGCCTGCGAACTAGTACGATTGCAACTACGCCGTCTGCATCGCCGTGACACGCTCGGCGCGCGCCACCATGCGGCTCAACCAGGCGTGCAGGCCGAAGAGCGCGCCCGAATACAGCAGATCGCTCGCCACCGTGCGGCCATAGAACGGAATCGCCGCGATGTAGCACTGCATCACGCCCGCAAGCGTGTGCGGATACATGCTGCTGCCGGCCAGCCACGCGAAGTTGGTGAGCAGGAAGAACACCAGACTGCCGGCCAGGACGCCGCCGCCGATCTTCAACGGGTTCTCCGTGCCGCGCAGGCGGGTGCCGATCCACACATTGATCAGGAAAGCCGCATAGATCATCGGCGTGGCGGCGCTGTAGCCGCCGACGAACGGATCGGTCACGGCCATCAGCACTAAAGGCAGCGCATACGCCTGCCATCCCCTCATGCGGGCTCCGGCAAACAGGCTGATGCTGCCCACGGGCGCAAAGTTGGGCAGGTGCGGCAGCACCCGCGCCACGGCCCCCAGGACAGTCAGACCAGAGGCCAAAGGCCTCGCCGTTTCATTCTGCATCGATTTCTCCTTGTCTTTCAATTATCCATTATCCGCCTGCCCGGAGGCAGACTGGTTTGGCTCCCACAAAGTTTCATGGGCGCCGGAGATGTGGCCGGCCCAGCGGCTCCACACAAATAGGGCGTCACTCAAACGGTTCAGGTAGCGGATGGTTTCCGGCGGCACACTTTCGGCGCGGCTCAGCGCGACCACGATGCGCTCGGCGCGGCGGCACACGGTGCGGCCGATATGGAGTTCGGCATCGAGACGGCTGGCGCCGGGCAGGACGAAGGAGCGCAGCGGCGGCACGTCTTCATTCATGAGGTCCATTTCGCTTTCGAGCCGGGCGATCTCGGCATCGGTGACGCGCGGCTGGCGCGGATGGACGTCTTCGGGAAGGGTGGCGAGAATGGAGCCGAGGTTGAAAAGCTCGTGCTGCACGCGCAGGAGGATGGCGGCCAGCATGGCGAGGCGCGGCTCTTCCACGGCGAGCCCGCTGACGGTCGCGCGCGCGGTTCCCAGGAAGCTGTTCAATTCGTCCACCGTTCCGTAGGCTTCGATGCGCATCCCATCCTTGGGGACGCGCTGTCCGCCGACGAGAGCGGTCTCGCCGCTATCGCCCTGGCGGGTGTAGACCCGGTTGATGGCGAGACGCGGCTGGTCAAACGGCTCTTTACTCATGGGGGCCTCCGCGTCGATACGCCCGCACGCGGGCGTTGGCAGGCTGAAGCCTGGCCCACCATTGGTGGCGCAGGCGGTTTCGCCTGTGAGCTACATCCGCAAGTCTCATTGCGTCCTCCCGATGGTCCACTTGAGCCCGGCGACGAAGTTCAGTTTCGGCGACGGGTAGCCGAACACTTCCTCGTATTGGCGGTTGAGCGCATTCCGCAAGTTGCCGTATGCGGTGACGCCGTGGCCGAGGGTGTAATTCAGGTTGACGCCTACGTTGGCGAAGCCGGAATTCCAGAACAATCCGTTGCTGGCCCCAAGGTAGGGTTCTTCGAAAAGCGTGCGGCCGCGGAAGTAGCCGGAGAGGTCGGCGGCCAGCCGTCCGCGGGTAAAGGTGGCGACCACATTCCCGGAGTTCTCGGGACGGCGCGTGAACTGCTGTCCGACGGTAAACGGCAGCGGCGCCTGATTGCTGGTGCCGTCGAGCGAAAGGATGCGGGTTTTGAGCAGCGTATAGGAGCCGGTGACGAACACCCACCGGGCCGGCCGCAGGCGCGCCGAGAACTCCCCGCCTTGCGCCTGCGAGTTGGCGAGGTTGGCGGATTGATAGTGACTCAACCCGGCCAGCGAGCCGCCGAGGGTGACGATGAGATCGTAGTAGCGGTTATGGAAATACGTGGCATCCAGGGTCAGCAGACGGCCGACCTTCTGCTCCACGCCGGCATCGATGCTGCGCGTGCGCTCGGGTTTCAGCGCGGGGTTGTCGGTGAAGGCCAGCTCGAAGCCCGAGGGCGGACGCAGGCCCATGCCGAACGAGGCGTGCAGGCGGGCGCCGCCGGCGACATACGCCGCCGACAACATGGGATTGAGTCGCGAAATGCTGCTTGCCGGGAAGAACGGACGGGAGTAACCGTCGCCGGGAATCGAGGGCGTGCGGAAGTATTCCGCGCGCACGCCGCCGCTGAGGAACAGGCGGCTCGCCACCTCATAGCGGTTCTCGGCGTAGACGGCGATTTCGTTGCGCTCGATCGGAAAGGTGGAGAATGAGGCGTCGGTGATGTAGCTGTTGGTCACCGATTCGTACGCGGCGGTGACGCCGAACGAGGCGGTGTCGTGGCGCGACAGGCTGACGATGGTGCGGGCTTCGCCCGTGCCGCGGAGATCCTTACCGAAGCTGAAGCCGTACGGGCTCACGAAGCCGCTGTTATAGAGGAAGAAGCTGCCGTACAAATCCTCGCGCACGCGAGGCGAGATGTCCGCCGAATAGTGCGCGCCGTACTCGGAGAAGTTGTTCTTGGCCCGGCTGACGGTGTCGATCCCGGTGAAGGTGTGCTTGGGATCGGAACCCCAGGCGCCGGGTTGTCCGACTTCGTTGGAATCGAAGTAACCGTGCATGGCGAGGCTCTGGCCGCCGAAGCGCCGCGTGACATTCAACAGCACGTCTTCGTTGCGGTAATCGTCGTTGACCACCAGGCCGGCGTTATCGTAGCGCGAGGCGGACACCAAAAGGCCGAACCCGGCGATGGTCCCCGTGCCGGTGATGGCGAAGCGGTGCTCGTCGTGGCTGCCGCCTTCGGCCAGCAGATTGAGCTGCGGCGCGGTTTCCGGACGCCGTGTCACGAAATCGACTACGCCCGAGCTGGCGTAGGAGCCATATACGGCGGATTGCGCGCCGCGGATGATATCGATGTGGTCCACCGCTTCGCTGGGGATGTGGGCGAAATCAAAACCCAACCCGCCGCCAAATCCAATCACCGGCACGCCGTCGATTTCCACCAGGTTCAGATTGGCATTGCCGCCGCGGAGAAAGAGGCTGGTGACGCCGCCCGGCGCGCCGGATTGGTTGAAGGTCACGCCGGGAACGTAGCGCAGGATGTCCATGGCGAAGGGCTCATTGGATGTCCGCACGCGGCTGCTGGGAATCACTTCGACGCTGGACGCTTGCAGCGTGGCGGGGATATCGATGGTGGAGCCCACTACCTGCACGGAATCGACGCGCGGGGCGATTTCGAGTTGCACGCTGGCTGCCTCATCGAGCGCCACGGTGCGGGTGTTGAAGCCCGGCGCGGCGACCACCAGTCGCGTGTCCGGGCTTTCGGGCGCGTCCAGTTGGAAACTGCCGTTGGCGGCGGCGGTGGTCTGCGCCACCACGCCGACGCGGTTGACGGCGGCGATTTGCGCGCCCGCCACCGGGGCCCCGGAAGGATCGATGATTTTGCCGTTGATCCCGGCAGCGGAGAGGACGGCGCAAAAAGTCAGGCAAAAGGCCAACAGGCCTGGAACGTTACGTAGCATGTCAGGCTCCTCCCTCGAGAGCCGGGCTGTAGCCGCTCGCTGGCCGGTCTCCTGACTTGCGCCTCNNCTCCGCGCTTACAGTAGCGGGGCTGTGCTGGATTTTCACCAGCTTCCCGTGCACCAGGCGAAAACTTCAACTACGCCTCCGAGTGTACACTATTTTCAGAAGAATTCCATGCGGACTTCAGCATCCCGAGTGGCGCGAGTGGCCTTGCTACTGACCGTGACGGGCTGGCTTCTTCCCGCCGGTGGGGCAGACACCAAGCCCGATAAAAAGAAATCCCTGGCGGCATTCGAGCGTGGCAGCAAGGCCGACGCCGCGGGGCGGCGCACCGAGGCGGTCGCCGCCTATACCGAGGCAATCCAGGCGGATGGTTCGAACGCGGCGGCGTGGCGGGCGCGCGGGCGCGATTACCAGGCAGCCGGCGACAAGCAGAAGGCGCAAGCCGATTTCGACCAGGCCATCGAGACGCAACCGGGCGGCGCGGAGAACTACCAGGCGCGCGGCGTTTTTTTTGCCGCGACCGGAGAACCGCAACGCGCCATCCACGATTTCACCGTGGCCATCAACCTGAAGCTGGAGCACAGCGACGTGTATGCCGCGCGAGGCAAGGCTTACACCGAAACCCGGCAGTTCGATAAGGCGGAGGAAGACTTCACGCAGGCCATCAAGCTGCGCCTCGACAATCCGGAACTTTACCTGGGGCGGGGTATCGCGCGCGCCGAACAGCGCAAGTATCGCGACGCCGTGGAAGATTTCGATTTGTGTATCGACCGCAAGCCGGATGACGAGGCGTGCTGGGTGGAGCGGGCGCTGGCCTATACGGGCGTCAGCGATTTCACGCACGCGCTTTCCGATCTCAACGCGGCGCTGAAGCTGAACCCCGAGGATCTGCGCGCCTGCCGGGTTCGCGGCGCGGTGCGCGAGCGGTTGGGTGACGACAAGGGCGCGATGGTGGATTACACGGAGGCCATCAACCGCGATCCCAAAGACGCGCGTCTCTATATGGCGCGCTCCGCCGTCTACATGCGGATGAAGATGTACGCCGAGGCCCTGGAAGATCGCCAGCAGGCGGTGCAACTCGACCCCAAGAACCCGGAAGTATACGTGGCGCGCGGCGGCACCTACCATTTGCTGGGGCAGCACGAAAAAGGAATCGAGGACCGCACCCGCGCCATCGGGCTCTCGCCGGCCTCACCGCTTGGGTGGACGGCGCGCGGCTACGCCTATTTCCTGCTGGAGCGTTGGGACGAGGCCCTTTCGGATCTGGACCAGGCGGTGAAACTCGATCCGAAGAACGCCGAAACTAGGCAAACGCGGGATGTGGCGCAGTCCCATGTGGACGAGAAGATCAACCTGGCGCGCGCCAAGGAAGTGGCGCCGGAGACGGGCAACGTCGAGTTGCCGGTTCCGGCGGATGCGCCGGCCACGCCCGCAAAGGCGGATCCGCAGCCGGCGGTTGCGGCTGCCGCTCCGGCCAAGGCGCCGGTTCCGGCCGCCGCTGCGCCAAAGGTAGTGAAGGCGGCGCCGCCTCAGCCCGCAGCCGCGCTTCCGCTGTCGCCGCCGTCCGCCAAACCCGTGACGACGGCGGCGGAGTACCAGCAGCAGGGGCGCAAGCTGATCCAGGAGGAACACTTCGCGGAGGCCATCGGGCCGCTGACGCAAGCGGTCAAGCTGGATCCGTACCTGGCGACGACTTTCAATGCGCGCGGGTACGCCTACTACCGCATCAAGAAATACCCGGAAGCGATCGCCGATTTCGACGAGGCGATCAAGCTGAATCCGTTGTACGGCAACGCCTATACCAACCGCGGTGTGGCGAAGCGGGCGGCCGGGGACAAGCCGGGCGCGGATGCCGACCAGGCGAAGGCGAGGGATTTGCTGAAGGCCGCGGCGAAGTAGCTACAGGGCAAGGCGGCGGGAACGCGGCCGGGCCAGGCGCGTCTTGAGGCGGTCTTCGCGGCGGCGGATCTCCGGGGTGTCTTCGAACAGCAGTGCGTTGCGCGTCATCTCCAGCGCCATGACGTAATTCTTCTCGCGATGCTCGTAGTGTTTGGCGATCTCTTCGAAGGCGCGCACGCGATAGGGATTGCGCGCCGCGGCGAGTTCCGTGAGGAGAGAGAGCGCGGCACCGTCGCGGCCCGCGCGGCGTTCAATCACAGCGATGTCCCACATGGTCCGGAAGCTTAAATCGTCGGGCAGCCCCATCTGCAGGGCGCGGCGGAAAAGGCGCAATGCCTCGTCCTGGCGCTCGGCCTGGAGAAGCCAGCGGGCGAGGCCGATCAGGTCGGCGCCGTGGCGGACGTCGACCTCATCGGGAGCGCGGAAGGCGAAGGGCACGATGGCGGTGAGGCAGGCCAGGGACAGGATATCGATGGCGTTGTGGTGGAAGATGGGCACTACCTGGAAGGCCTTCTGGCTGCGCAGAAAATCGAAGTAGACGTAGGGGATCATCTCGCCGGGCAAATCGCCCTGCCGTTCCACGCCGAGGATGCGGTTTTCCAGATCGACCAGGCGGCAACTTTCCAGGCGCAGTTTCCACAGGCGGCGCGCTCCGAAGAGCAGATCGAGGTGCTGCATGCGGTCGAAGGGATGGCGCGCGCGAACCATGCGGAAGCGCGTTTCCAGCAGGGGCTGGTCGTAGGACTTGCCGTTGTAGGTGATGAGGACGTCGAACCGCGCCAGGTACTCGGAGAGCCGGTGGAGGAGCGACGCCTCCTCGCCGTAATCCCGCATGAAGAACTGCCGCAGGCGGAAGCCGGAGGCATCGATGGAGCCGACGCCGACCAGGAACGCGTAGGTGCCGGTGCCGCCGGCCAGGCCGGTGGTCTCGGTATCGAGGAAGGCCCAGCGGGTGGGGTGGGCGCTCGCAACGGCGCCGGCGGAGAGCGGGTGCAGCAGATCTTCCGGGAGTTCGGCAAGATCGGAGATGTACACGCTGCCGTGACGGCGGTGCGGCTCCCAAAGCTTCTCGGTTTCGAAGTGCTGTCCGAGCGGGGTGGAGACGATTTCCCCGGAGAGCAACTCCTCGATGAATTTCGCGTCGGGCCGCAGCGGTGGACGCTCCGGGGGAGCCGCGTTCGCGTACTTGCGATCCACCCGCGCGATGCGCTGGCGAAGGGCGGCGAGTTGTTGCTGGATATCCTCCATTCGCTTTTTCTTTGCCCAATATAGCATTCCCTGGAGAAACGGGATGCGCGGGCGGCCAGTTGGTATATTCAGAAGGTGATTCAAAGCGCAGTCGTTCCCGTGGCGGGCCTGGGCACCCGCCTGCTGCCGGCCACCAAGTCGCAGCCCAAGGAAATGCTGCCGGTCGCGCGCAAGCCGATCGTGCAGTATGTGGTGGAAGAGTTGGTTTCCAACGGTATCGAGCAGATCCTGTTCGTCACCGGACGCAGCAAAGGTTCCATCGAGAACCACTTCGACCACGATCCGGAGCTCTTCCAGGCGCTCACCCAGGCCAACAAGCAGGACTTGCTGCGGGAGTTGGACTTCGAGGCGCTGAAGGCGAACTTCTTTTACACCAGGCAGCGATTGCAGCGCGGATTGGGCGATGCCATTCTGTGCGCCGAGAACTTCGCCGGCGAAGAGCCGTTCCTGGTGGCGCTAGGCGATTCGATTCTCGGGTTGAACGCGGTTTCGCGGGCGGTGAGCCGGATGGCGGACGTGTTCGATGCCAAGCGCGCCAGTTGCGTGATCGCGGTGGAAGAGGTTCTGCCCGAAGAGACGTCGCACTACGGCATCGTTCAACCCGAAGCGGGCGCCGACGACGTTTTCCGGGTAGTGAACCTGGTGGAGAAGCCGGCGCCCAAAGACGCGCCGAGCAACCTGGCGATCGCCGGGCGATACATTTTCTCGCCGGTGATTTTCGACATGATCCGCCGTGTGAAACCGGATAAACGCAACGAGATCCAACTGACGGACGCCATACAGTTCATGTGCGACGAAGGGCGCCGCGTGCTGGCGGTGAAGCTCACGCCCCAGGAAAAGCGTTACGACATCGGCAACTTCCCGAGCTACTTCGAAAGTTTCGTGGCATTCGCGCTGGCCGATCCGCTCTACGGCGCGGATTTCCGGATCGCGCTGGAGCGCCTGCTGGCGAAAACGACCGCCAAGGTTTGAGCGCGAAGTTTTGAGCCCAAGAATTTGACCAAGACCCGGCTGTTTTTTCTGTTGCTGTTCGCGCTGCTCGTCGCGGCGCGGCTGTGCCACCTCGAAACGCTGTGGGCGGAGGAGACGCTGCCCCTGGCGGCGGCGCAGGAAATGCGCGCGGGCAAGGTGTTGTACCGCGACATCTGGTTCGACAAGCCGCCGCTCGCGCCCGTGCTTTACGCCGCGCTCGGCGGCGAGGCGGTGTGGCGCTTGCGGCTGGCGGGCGCGCTCTATGCCCTGCTCAACAACTTCGTCGACCCGCGCTCGCTCTACTGGACTCAATCCGGCAACTTCGTGATCATGGCGGTGCTCGGCGGCATGCGCTCGTTCTGGGGGCCGCTGAGCGGCGCCGCGATCTACGTCGTTTTACAGGATTATCTGTCTAGCCAGACCGTGAACTGGATGAGCTTCATTGGCATGATTTTCGTGCTGGTCGTGCTGTTCTTCCCGCGCGGTGTGCTCGGCATGATCCGCCGCAAGGTGATGTCATGAGCCTGCTGCGGGTCGAGAACGTCTTCAAGCACTTTGGGAGCCTGATCGCCGTCAGCGACGTGTCGATGACGGTTGAGCCTGGCGAATTGCGCGCGGTGATCGGCCCCAATGGTGCAGGTAAGACCACGTTTTTCAACACGATCAGCGGCTTTATGGTGCCGACTTCGGGCCGAATCATTTTCGATGGCGAAGATATAACCACGGTGCTGCCGGCGCGCCGCGTATGGCGTGGCATCGCCCGCACCTTTCAGATCACCGAGGTATTTCCGGAGCTGTCGGTGCGCGAAAATCTGCGTATCGCGGTCGAGGTTGCCGCCGGCTATCGCATGAGCCCGTGGCTATCGCAGGAAGCCGACGGCGAAATCCGCGCGCGCGTCACCGAATTGATGGACACGAGCGGGCTTGCCGATAAAGCCGACCGGCTGGTCGGCGAACTCGCGCACGGCGACCAGCGCGCCACCGAGATCATGATGGCGCTCGCGCTCAAGCCGCGGCTGCTGCTGCTCGACGAGCCGACCGCCGGCATGGGCGACCAGGAAACCTACGACATCACCCAGTTGATCCGGAAATTGCACCGCGAGCAGAAACTGACTATCGTCCTCATCGAGCACGACATGCGCGTCGTTTTCCATCTCGCCGACCGCATCATGGTGCTGGCGGAGGGCAAGATGCTGGCCGAAGGCACGGCGAAAGACATCGCCGCCAACGAGGCGGTTCAGGTGGCCTATTTGGGGAAGGCCGCGGCATGAACGGCAATGCCACACCAGGATTGGCACTTCAGGCAGAAGGCCTCAACACATTTTACGGCAAGAGCCACATCCTGCATGGCGTCGGTCTGGAGGTGCGCGAGGGTGAAATCGTCGCGCTGCTGGGACGCAATGGCGCCGGCAAAACCACCACGCTGCGCAGCCTCATGGGCCTGACCCATGCGCGCGAAGGCGCCGTGCGTATTTTCGGCCATGCCACGACCGACTGGCAGCCTTACCGCATCGCCGCTTTGGGCGTCGGTTACGTGCCCGAAGGCCGGCGAATATTTGCCAATCTGACCGTGGAAGAAAACCTCAAGGTGCCGCTTGAGCGGCCGGGGCCGTGGACCATCGCGCGCATCTACGAACTGTTTCCGCGCCTGGCCCAGCGCAAGTCGAACAAGGGAAGACAACTTTCCGGCGGCGAACAGGAGATGCTGGCGATCGCGCGCGCGCTGCTGCT
>PLDO01000558.1 GCA_003136215.1 Bryobacterales bacterium | reverse complement strand
GAGTGGGTCTTGAGGACCTCCTTGTACACGGCCACGCTGTCTTCCACCGCAGCGGGGTACGGGAACTTCGGCGCCAGGCGGTACTCCACCGAGATCACCCGCGTAGCGGTCAGGCTGGCGATCGGGATGGCCTCGATTAACGATCCGGAGTCGGTCTGGAATCCGCCGCCGTGGACGCAGATGAGCACGCGGTTTTTCTTATGGGGAGCGGCATTCTTCGGAGTAACAATCTTCGCCGCGACTCCCCCCACGCTGGTGTGCTCGATATCGACCGGATAGGCGACGCGCAACTTCTCGAGGATGTCGGCTGCCTCCTTCGATCCCTCGTCGGGCGCCCAGCTCGTACCGGTGACGAGTTTGGCATACGCTTCCGAAGAGACAGTCTTAGGGACGGGTATGGCCCGTCTGATATGCACGGTGCCATCCGGGTCGATGGTTGTCAAGGCGTCAGTCTGAGCCGACTGCGCCCGTGCCTGCCAGACAAATGCGGTCGGCAGGGTAAACAAGGAAGCCATGTATCTTCTGGTCATGAGCACCCTATCAGCCAAGATTTTCATTTTAAAATTGCGACCTCACACCCAACTGAGATTGGTGATGGAGTTGGCGGGCAGGGTGACCTCGGTCATGAGGTTTCCCAGCCGCAACCGCGTCTTGCGCCCGGCGCCGGTGTTGCTCAAAACCACGGTCTTGGTGGCGTCCGGGTTGACGAACGCCACGTGCGCGATTCCTTCCAAGTCGCCTTGCGTATCGAAGCGTTTGGATCCGCGGTGCGCCGCGTGGGTATAGTGCTTCATGGCCCAATAGGCATCGCTTCTGCCGATCTCTTTGGTCTTGGAGTTGATGGTGATGAAGCCGGGGTTGTGGCCCGGTCCGATGTTCGGGTTGCCATTTTCGTCGAGCACCAGGTTCCACACGATGATGCACTTCATCCAGTTCCGCACGGAGTTGGCGGCGCCCACGCCCATACGCGCAATCACGGCGGCGGGCTCCATATCGCGCGGAGGCCTGCCGAGGAGGAAGTTATAACCGCTCTCGGTCGAGTACATGCCCTTGCCGGGGAACAGGTCGTGAACGCGGCTGACCGAGCTCTCCGAACCCGCGTAGGGATGCCACGCCACACCATCGACGTAGCGGTTGACCAAGGGGTTCTCCAGCGTGTTGACCACACGGCCCCAGAGATTGAAATTATGGTCGAGAATCCAGATCTTGGCGCGGATCTTGTTCTGCTCAAACGCCGGACCAAGATGCCGGCCCACGAACGCGATCTCGTGTTCCTGTGCCCAGAGGCAGGCAGGAAAGGCACTGTTCGGATACCCGCCGTCCTGATCGGTGTCGACTTCATTTTGAACTGTGATGGCGTCTATCGGGACGCCCTCGGCCTGGTAGCCTTGCAGGAACTTCACCAGGTATTGGGCGTATGCCGGGAAGTGCCTCGGCATGATCGAGCCGCCCAGCATTGTGCCGCTGCTCTTCATCCAGCCCGGCGGACTCCAGGGCGATGCCAGAAGGAACAGCTCCGGGTTGTGCTGGCGCGCGGTCCGCAACTGCGGCAGGATGTACTGCTTGTCGTGATCGATGGAGAACCGTTTCATGTCGGGGTCGGGTTCCCCCTCATCATAGCTGTACATCGTGGCAGCGTAGTCGGCCGATCCGATGCAAACGCGCCCCACTTCCAGGCCCAGCTCGGAGGGGTGATACAACTCCCGCAGGAACTTCTCGCGCGTGGACGCATCGAGCTCGTTGATCATGTACGCCGATGCATCGGTATGTGCACCGCCGAAGCCGAGCATCTCCTGGTACGTTCTGGTGGGGTCCAGCAGGATGGCGCCAGCGGAAGATCCGGTGGCCGGCTGCCATTTCAGGGCCGGCCCCTCCGCGAACCTCTTCGTGTCCGCCGTTTGTTGAACGGCAATGGTCCCCGCCGCTTGCGCTGAAGCCGGGACCGTCTGGGACAGCGCCGCGGCCCCCAGAGTTGTCAAACCGAAGAAATCGCGACGGTTCATTCCCTCAGACATAGTTGGGCCTCACCTTTTGGTGCTTGCTCGCATAGAGCACCTGCGCCGGGCTGGCAATCCCGCCTGGGGCGCGATCCACTGGACAAAAAACTCTTAACCGTGGCCAACTTGCCGACGCCGTGGCGAGACGATACGCCGGAGAGCGAATGGTATCGGCACCGCCACGGCGTCCTTGGGCAACCTAGTTTGTATCTCACTTATGACGGCCGCGTGAAGGTTCGATTCGGAAGCGATACAAGCGGCGCCGCAGGTATAGTACGTCTTATCCGGACGTCACCAAACGGCCTGCCGGTTGCGCTTAAGCTCTTAACATGCTTGTAGATAGCCGCCGCAGCTATTGGCAGCTTCCGGCAACATATGCACAAGGGGCGCAGGTGTTTCCTTCGCCACGTATAGAACGTCACGAGGAAGCCAGACAGGGCCGTGGTGAACCTATCCGGGCTTCGTGATATAATTCGGCCCGGAGTACAGCTGTGGGCACAGGCACAAACGGCGAAAACTCCAGCCCTCAGGGCACGCACGGCTTGGGTTGGTTGCCGCATACCGAAGAGGAACGGGCCTTAGTTCGGGAAGAGTTGGAGCGCATCGTGGCTAGCTCCGGCTTCCGAAACAGCAGGAAGTATCCGGCGTTTCTGCGCCACATTGTCGAGCACACCCTGAACGGAGACGCGGAACACCTCAAGGAACGAACCTTGGGGGTTGAGGTATTCGGGCGCCCTCCGGTATACGACACGAGCGTCGATCCTGTTGTGCGAATCGTGGCAGCCGAGGTCAGGAAAAGGATCGGCCAGTACTATCACGAGTTGGCTGTCCCCGGGGAAGTGCTGATTGACTTGTCTTCCGGGACGTATGTCCCGAGGTTTAACATCTCCAAGCGAACGGCGGGACCGCATCCGGCCGGGGAGCCCACATCGCTCGAACCTATGAGCACACCGGAAGGGGTGGTGGAGTCTCCTCTTATGACGCAACCGGCTCGCCGGATGCGAATCTGGCGGGTTAATCGCTGGGCTCGGTATGCCGGGGCCGCACTCTCGCTGTTTCTATTGATTGGGGCAGCGGCCTGGCTGAGCAGGCCACAACCCACGGCCATGGCCCAATTCTGGAGGCCGGTCCTGGACTCGCCTGGCGCCGTGCTGCTGGTTATGGTGGGCGGTGCTTCCTGGATGCCCCAGTCTAGCGGCCTCCCGGCGGGGTCGACCTTCGCGGCCAGCATCGCTCCACCCTCGATTGCCGAACAGCAGTCTCGCGACCTTATGGCGCTTCCGGATGCGTCCGCCCTTGCCGACGTGGCTGGGATCCTTCGTTCTTACCGCAAGGCCTACCTGATCCGGCCGGCCGCGTTGATGGACCTGCCGCAATTGAGGATGGGACCGGCCGTGCTGATCGGCGCTTTGAACAATCTGTGGACCCTTCGGCTGACGGCCACCCTGCGATTTAGCTTCGCGCGCGACGTGGCGACCCAGACCAATTGGATAGAGGACCGCAAGAAGCCGGGCATAGGGAACTGGAAAGTCGTTACCACCTCGCCTTATGCGTTGGTAACCGAAGACTGGGCTGTGATTTCGCGCTTCAGAGATCGAGACACCGAACACTGGATCGTGACGGCTGCCGGCTTGTCCAGATGGGGAACGATGGCGGCAGGTGGGTTTCTGACCAATCCGGCATACCTGGAAGAGCTGGCAAGGCGAGCGCCCGCGAATTGGGGGGACAAAAACCTACAGGTCGTGATTGCGACTGAGGTCATCAACGGCCAACCTGGTCCACCGCGCATCCTGGCCACCGAATTCTGGTAGCGGAACTGTTTGAGGCCGTCAGCCGACCATCATACCCGCCCCGCCGCCCTGACTTGCTGTTTCTTTTCAACGGGGGAGACAGTCTGAATGCGACGAACTATACCGAAATATACCTGCGGCGGCGCTTGTCTCGCTTCCGAACCAAACCTTCACCAGGCAGTCTAAGTGCGATAGACTGACTTTCCAAAATCGTACGGTGGTCTCGACTGTAGCCGCCCTCTGGGTAATAGCAGCCAGGGCTGGGTCGTCCCCAGTGGCCGTCGATTCGCGTAGCCCGCAAACAAATGTATAGGAGATTTCACGATGCCTGCTGAAAGTCTTTTGGCCGGAGCCAAAGGGTTCGACACCGGGGTTCGGCGTCGGCTCCCGATCGGATTCCGGGCCGCAATAGTCCGCGTCCTGCCAGCTGCGTTTCTCATTCTATGGATGGCCGGTTTTGGCCTTGCCCAGAACACCAATTCAGGCGACATCCGGGGAACTGTCACCGATCCCTCGGGCGCCTTGATCCCAGGTGTGACCGTAACACTTGTGAACAGCAACACCGGTGTGTCCACAGAGCTGGTGACGAACTCGGCAGGCCTTTACGACGCCGTCTCGATTCTACAGGGAACGTACAGAATCACTTTCGCCAGGGAGGGTTTCCAGAGACTTACGCGCGATGGCATCGTTTTGGCCGTGGGAGCGATGAGCGTGGACGTGCAGTTGGTTGTAGGCGCGGCCCAGACGGAAGTCGTGGTCACGGGGACTGTTGCCGCGCTGAAGACTGAAACCGCCGAGCAGTCGCACAATATGACAGCGGAAACCATGGCCGCGCTGCCGAACGTGAATCAGGACTGGGGGAACTTCGTAAAACTGGTTCCCGGCGCCACAGGCGCGGCATCGGCGGGCCAAGGGAGCTCGGGAACCTCAAACCCCGGCGTCGGCATGGCCATCAACGGCACCTTGCCGTTTTACTCCAGCTACCTGGTGGACGGAGCCTCGATCCGGATGCCGCACAGCGCCAATAATGACAGCACAATCACCTTCGAAAACATAGGTGAATTGCAGATCAATACCTCGGCCTTCTCCGCGCAATACGGCGGCGGCGGTGACGTTTTCAGCGTAATCAGCAAATCCGGCGGGAACGCATGGCACGGGTCCGCCTACGATTACCTCCAGAACGACGCCCTGAATGCCAGAGGCTTCTTCGACGGGCAAAAGGGGCGGCAACGATACAACAACTTCGGCGGGGCGGTTTCCGGGCCGATGATAAAGAACAAGATGTTCTTCTACTTCAACGGGGACTGGATCCAGCATCCGAGCTCGTCTACCGTGACAGACTCCATGCCGACGGCCGACATGAAGAACGGCATCTTCGATGTGACGGCTTTCGGAGTCATTTACGATCCCACTACGGGTACGCCGTTCCCCAACAACTCAATCCCGTCAAGCAGATTTGATCCGGTGGCGAAGAATGTCCAGGGTTACTATCTCACACCAAACCTTTCGTCGATCACCGGCACCAATAACTACCGGGCGCTGGTGGGGACCAACAGCCCTCAGGGGAGACTGTTTGGGCGTTGGGACTACAGCGTGAGCAGCAAGAACCGGGTGGCGTTCTCGATGGCGGAGCGCGGCGCCCACGGCAATGGCGGCGGCACAGAATGTCCGATCAATTGCCAGAACCAAACGGGCGACGGCTATGCGGGGCAGCTCTCGGATGTGCACGTGTTCAGCCCGGCCGTGGTAAACGAGTTCCGGTTGGGGTTTGCCCGGCAGGGCAATTGGTTCGTGCCCGCGGGTCTGGGATTGGGATATCCGGCTAAGCTCGGCTGGCAGTTTGCAAAGGCGGATATGTTTCCGGGCATCAACATCACAGGAACGGGCGGAAACACGAGCCTGAACCCGGCTGATCATGCCACCAATGCCATCTACATCCAGAACTCCTGGGACCCGTCGGACGTGGTGAACATGATCCACGGCAAGCACATCATGCATTTCGGCGGCGAGTACCTGATGCTACAGGACAACTCCACTCCCTGGGGCAACATTAATGCCGGGAGACTGACGTTCAGCGGCCAGTTCACCAACCCTCCGGTGGGATCGGGACTGCCGGCCGGCAATGTCGGCTACGCGGATTTCCTGCTAGGCCAGGTGCAGTCGTGGAGCGCTCTCGTTCAGGGTGAGGCGGGCATGCGGTCCAAGGACCCGGCGCTCTTCTTCCAGGACGACATCAAGGTCAAGCCGAATTTCACTCTGAACCTCGGTCTCCGGTGGGAGGGTCATGGCGGCTTCAAGGAAGTGCACAATCTGTGGGGCACCTTCGATCCGACGCTGCCGAACCCGGCGACGAATACTCCAGGAGCGATTTTGTTTGGTAAGAATGCCGGGCGAGACAGCGTTTTTGCGAACGTGAACAACGTATTCTTGCCGCGCGCCGGTTTTGCCTGGTCTCCGAAGTCCAATTGGTCGGTGCGTGGCGGCTTTGGCATCTACACAACTCTATGGAGCATGGATGTTGACGGCTCGCCGATAGGCTTCGGCACCGCCAATAGCGGAAGTGCTTCAGCCAATCCGGGCCAACCTCCGGTGGTTCTGCTATCGGGTAGCGGCACCAACCTGCCGTATATCGGCGCAACCACGAATTCCGCCGCTTACAACGGGCAAGGCGTTGGCAACATTCCGTACATGCCTTATCACACGCCGGTCGGACGAGTTTACCAATGGACGGCGAGCGTCCAGAGGCAGCTTGGCAGGGATGTGGTGGTGGAGGCGGCGTACGTGGGCAGCCACGGGAACGGCTTGGAGTTCCAGGAGGACATCAACCAGTTGCCCGCGAGCAAGCTGGGACAGGGGAATTCCGCGCGGCCCTTTCCGCAGTACCTCGCCATAGGCCCCAGCGTCCCCGGCGGCTTGACCGGAAGGTTCGACAACTATTCGAATTACCGTTCCCTGCAGCTCATGTTCAAGAAACGGTTCAGCTACGGGTTGCACGCGGAGTTCAGCTACGTTTGGTCTCAGATGAAGGACCAACAGGACACGTCGGGCTGGGGCAGCCATTACGGCAACGCGGTCTACCAGGATGCGTTCAACCCGGCTGCCAACTACGCGTTATCGAACTTCGATGTCCCGCAGGTCTTCAAGGGATTCCTCGTGTATCAGATACCGATTGGCAAGGGACACTCAGTCCTGAACAATGGCATAGGGGAATTAATCCTTGGCGGGTGGCAGTTGTCGCCGACGTTCATATTCCAGTCCGGCAGCCCGTACACTGTGATCATGAACTCGAATACGGGTTCCGGCGCGCTGGATGGGAATTGGTTTCCAAACCTCGTCGGAAATCCCAGCGTGTCGAATCAGTCCATCAACCAATGGTTCAATCAGCTCGCGTATGCGACGCCAGCCACCAACACCTTCGGGAATGACGGAAGGAACACGCTACGCGGACCGGGCTTGTCCACCGTGGATTTATCGCTGGCCAAGACGTTCAAAACCCCAAAGCGGGAAAGGGCTGGTCTGGAGCTTCGCTTCGACGCTACCAACTTTCTAAACCATCCGTGCTTTAGCGTCCCGAACTCCCAGTTGTCCTCGGCAGCTCTGGCATCGGGCGTCGCCAATCCGGCGATAGGCCAGATCACCTCAACCACAGTTGGCGGACGTTACCTCCAACTGGGCGCGAGATTCTTCTTCTGAGAACCGGTAGAACAGTGCGCAACTAGAGGCCGCGCCTGGCAAGCAGAGCGACGTGATTACCAAGGCGTCGAGCCAGGCGCGGTTTCTCGGATGTTTTATCACTTCCTTGCGGCCTCGGCGCCGCTCGGTGTTCTCGAAGATGCCCAGTGGGAACCCGATCAGATACTAACGGTAAGTCCGGGGCCAACGGGACATCGTCGTACACGATTACCGGCACCTCGGAGATGACCATCTGTCGGGAGCATTCCGGCACGGTTGACCATCATTTCCTCCTCCAGGATTTCGGGTCCTAACTCGCGGGTGCTGCTTACGCACGCGATTCATCGCAAACCACGCAGCACGACGCCAACTGCTTGCTTGGAGTACGCAGATTGCGTATAGTGGGAAGCGTATGCTGGATACCCCGATGACAGTCGTGGAGACCGCGCGGTTCCTCAAGGATGCGAAATCGCTACTGTCAGATTCGGAGCGCGGAGAATTGGTGGTGTTCGTCGGCGCGAACCCGGAGGCTGGTGAAATCATCCCAGATACCGGGGGCGTCAGGAAGATCCGCTGGGCCTTGGCCGGACGGGGCAAACGCGGCGGCGCGCGTGTGATCTACTACTACCACAACGAACGACTACCGTTGTTCCTGCTGGCGGCCTATGGAAAGAACGAGAAGGCGAGTCTCAGCAAGGCCGAGCGCAACGCGATGAAGCGGTTGGTTCCGATCCTGG